>DATEII010000016.1:0-21603 GCA_035279135.1 Steroidobacteraceae bacterium | reverse complement strand
CGGGCGCGAAGCGCAGCAGCCGCGGCTCGCCGCGCAGCGCCGGTTCGAACCCGGCCAGCGCCGCGCGGGCTTCGGCTTCGCCCTGGAACCGGCTGCTGAATACGTGTCCGACCATCGAGGCCTGCGCGAGCGGCGCGCGCCACAACCATCCCGCGGAGGTCGCCAACGTCTGCGTGAGTGCCGGCGGCTCGTGCATCGCGGGGCCATGCGCGGACCACATGCGGTCACAGGGAAACCAGTTCGACCAGTCTTCGCGATCCTCCGCGGCCGCGCGACCCAGCAACCGTGCCTCGGGACCGGAGCAGTCGATGAAATAGTCGGCGGTGATGGACGTGCCGTCGGCCAGGGACAGCCCGCGGATCGAGCCGTCCCCGGCGAGCTGGATCCCGGCCAGCGGCGCCGGCAGCTCGCGCACGCCCTGGCGCAGCGCATGTGCGCGTAGATAGGCCGCGTACGCCGCGTTCTCGAGGTGGAAACCATAGGTGAAGCTCGACGTGAGCGTGCCGCTGTCACCCATGGGTCGTGCGAATTTGCCGAGCCGCGCGGCGGTGCCGGCGATCGAGAAAGCATCCGGCCGTTCGCTCCGGCCTGCCAGCGTTTCCGCCTGGATGAACTTGTAGAACGGCACCGGTCCGAATTGCAGACCGATCTCACCGTGCGCATGCAGGAACCGGCTGCCCTGGCCCTGCCAGTCGAGGTGTTCGGTGGCGAGCTTGAAGGTCGCGCCCGTGTGCTGCACCAGGTGCGGCTCGGCGATTCCGAGCAGACCGTGAATGCCGCGCTGGGACGGCAGCGTCCACCAGCCGACACGCGGGTCGGCGTCGCCGGCGGCGTGCACCACCGAGAGCTCGAGATGCCGGTGCTTGAACGCGCGCAGCAAGCCGGTCGCCGCGATCCAGGCGACGGGATCCGAACCCACCACGACGATGTGCCGAATCGGGTTCATCGCGAATGTCCCGCGACGGCCGGCGGCATGGCTGGGCAGTAGCGCTGCAGGAATTCTTCGTGCTCGGGCATGCGGCCCACGGCGAGCTGGATTTTCTCGCGCACGCGCGACAGCTGGTTTCGGGCTTCCATGGCATCGAGCGCGTCGGCTCGCGGATCATGCCCGCCGGGGATCACGCGTTGTCCCAGGTACACGGCCAGCCAGCTCGGTTCGAGGAACAGGCCATCCTTGTAGGTGACCACGTGGCCGCGCGCGCGGAACAGCTCCATCTTGTGCGCCAGGCTGTCGGGAATGCGCATGTTCCGGCAATAGTTCCAGATGGGCGCGTCGTCGCGTTCGGTGGCGTGGTAGTGGAGGATCAGGAAATCGCGCACGCGGTCGTATTCCATTTCCATCCAGCGGTTGAAGGCATCGACGATGCGCGCGTCGAATTTCTCCGGCGGCGAGGGCACGCGATCGGTGAGGTAGTCGATCAGCGTGGTGATGGCGATCTGGATCAGGTAGATGCTGGTGGATTCCAGCGGCTCGAGGAACCCGCCCGCGAGCCCGATCGCCACCACGTTGCGATTCCAGGTTTTCCGGCGGCGGCCGGTCACGAAGCGCAGCGGCCGCGGCGTCGCGAGCGCCTTGCCCTCGAGGCGCGACAGCAGCCGGCTCGCCGCCTCGTCGTCGCTGATGAAATTGCTGCCGTAGACGTAACCGTTGCCCATGCGATGTTGCAGCGGAATCCGCCATTGCCAGCCCGCTTCGCGCGCCGTGGCGCGCGTGTACGGCGTGAGCGGCCCGGAGTTCTCACAGGGCACGGCCATGGCGCGGTCACAGGGCAGCCAATGGGTCCACTCGTCGTAGCCGGTCTTGAGCGACTGCTCGATGAGCAGTCCGCGGAACCCCGAACAGTCGATGAACAGGTCGCCCGTGACGACTTCGCCGGAATCGAGCTTCACGGATTCGACCCAGCCGTCGCCGGCGCGCAGCTGCACGTCGACGACCTTGGCATCGGTTCGTCGCACGCCGCGCGCCTCGGAGAAGCCGCGCAGGTATTGCGCATACAGCGACGCATCGAACTGGAACGCGTAGCCGAACGTGGACATCACGTCCTTCGGATCTTCCGAGGGCAGCGTAAAGCGGTTGGCACGCGAGGCGACCACGGCCAGCGAATAGTCGGCGAAGTCCGTGGGATCGCCGGCCGCGCGCTCGCGCAGCCAGTAGTGGTGAAAGGGAACACCGGCGATGCGTGAGCCGTAGGCGCCGAATGGGTGGATGTAGCTGTCGCCCAGGCGCGCCCAGTCGACGAATTCGATGCCCAGCTTGAACGTGGCCTGGGTCTTCGCCATGAGCTCGCGCTCGTCGATGCCGATGCGCCGGTTGAAGAAGCGGATGTGGGGCAGTGTCGCCTCGCCCACGCCCACGATGCCGATCTCGCTGGACTCGATGAGGCGGATCTGGCGCTGCGCGGAGGTGAACACGGAGGCGAAGGCCGCGGCCGTCATCCAGCCGGCCGTGCCACCGCCGACGATCACTATCCTGAGCGGCGTAGACACGCTGCAGCCTCCGGTACAAAAAAAAAAGGGCGCGCCGTATGTTAGTACGGCGCGCCCGATCGGTCAGAAACGCCGGTTACTGGAACCGGTAACGCACGCCCAGCTGCAGGCGCAAGTCGTTCGTGAACCAGGATCTCGGCAGCGTGAGACCCTCGTTGTTGACCTGCTGGCGCAGCACCGTGTCCTCTTGGGTCAGGTTCTGCGCGTCCAGGAACACGTCCCAGTTGTCGCTCGGCTTGTAGTGCACCGAGGCGTCCAGCTGGCCATACGCGTCCTGCCAGATGGGCAGCTTGATGCAGCAGTCCGCCTGGCTGATCAGGTAATCGTCACGCCAGTTGTACGCGAGGCGAGCCGAGAACTTCTGCTTCTCGTACATGAGCACCAGGTTGTATGCCTTGTCCGAGAACCCTTCGAGCGGCAGGTCCGTGAACGAGATCAGGTCGTCCTGGTTGATGCTGCCGTCGCCCGACACCGTGGTCGTGCCGCTGTTGCTCACGCCCTTGTTGTCGACGTAGGTGAAGTTCGCCTGCACACCCAGGCCGTTCCACGGCTCGGGCAAGCGGTCGAAGAACGTCTGGTATGCCACTTCGAAGCCCGCGACCTTGGCGCCGTCGGCATTCACCGGCTGCGTCACGTTGACGGTGCGCGTCACAGTGCCGTTGGTGAATTCCTGGTCGTACGACCGCTTGACGATGTAGTCGTTGAACTTCTTGTAGAACACGGCCGCCGTGAAGGAGCCCGAGCTCGAGAAGTACCACTCGTAGGTCAGATCGAGCTGATCCGCGGTGGTGGGCTTGAGCGCCGGATTGCCGGTGTCGGCGGTGTAACGCGGAGTCCAGGACACGGGCGCGCTGGAGCAGTCGCCCGGGGTGGACCAGACCACCGTGCCGTCGGCGCAACCGCCGTCGTCCGCTTCGATGGTGTAGTAGAACTTGTACAAGCCCATGTCCGCACGCGACAGCGCACGCGACGCCGCGAACCGGACGAACTGGTCGTCGGTGAGGCCGAAGCGCAGGTTCAGGCTGGGCAGCCAGTTCGTGTGCTTGGCGCCATCCGCGTCCGCGTACGAACCACCGTTCTGGAACGCCAGATCGTCGGCCGTGACCAGCGTGCGCGGGTGCGCGTTGCCATTCGCGCCAGCGCCCGGCGGCGAGTACGCCTTGAAGCCGACGCCACCCGTGCCGAACACGTCCGTGGTCACCCAACGGACACCGATGTTGCCGCGCAGGCTGACGTTGCCGATCTTGGTGTCCTCGTTACCGAACTTCAGCATGACGTAAGCGGCACGCGTGTCTTCGGTGATGTTCATCATCTCGACCGGGCAGTACAGGCCGCCCGGGCTGTCCGGATCGGCACAGGCGCGATCGGCCAGCGGCACCCACGAGTTGCTATGACCGGCGTAGAGGTCCTTGGTCGCCTGGTAGTTGCTGACGATGTCGAACCGCGGATGCAGGAAGGTGCCACCCGGGAACACGCCACCACCCACCAGGTTCGGACCGAGGTCCTTGGCGATGTAAGTGCCGGCCCAGCGACCCTGGTCGAGGAAGAACGGTTCATCGGTCTGCAGGCCCCAGAGCGGCTGCACGGCGCCCCAGTTGTACGTCGACCAGTTCACGTCCTGGTCGCGATCGGCACTGCGCACACCGACGCGCAACGAGTCGAGCCAGCCCTTGTCGAGCGCGATATCCGCGTCGAGACGGACCGCGAGCTCGTCGCCCGCGCTGTTCTCGGCGTGCTCCATCTGCCACTCGTGGAACCAGTTGTTCGGGTTGGCATAGCCGCCGTCGCTCCAGCCGTAGCCCGTGGGCTGCGAGAACAGGAACTTGGGCTTGCCGCCGCTGATGTCGAGCTGCAGGTTGGTGGCCGACTTGTTGTCGGCGCTGTTGTCGAAGTTGACGACGTCGGACCAGATCTTCTGGATGTCGAAGTTCAGGCCGACCTTTTCGTTCACGTCCCAGCGCAGGTTGAACGACAGGTCTTCCGTCGTGTTGGTCTGCGTCGAGGAGCGGGTGTCGGCGCTCAGGCCCGCGCCGCGCGTGCTCGGGCAGGTCGCGGTGGTCCAGTTGTAGCAGACCCAGGTCGGCTGGTTGGCCGGCGTCGTGTTGAAGCCGACGTAACCATTCGCATGGGCCAGCGTGTTGCCGACGACGGCCGGATCGCCGACCCAACCATTGCCCACGTCGTTGATGAGGCCCCGGACGAACACGCCGCGGCTGTCGAACTCGTAGGGGCTCGAACCGGTCGGGTGGGTCGCGAATTCGCTGTTGAGCACCAGGCCTTGCGGCTGCTGCGAGTCACCGACGCTGGCCGTCAGCGAATACTCTTCCCAGTTGTTCTCGTACTCGGAACGGTTGTACTGCAACGTGGCGAGCAGCGCGTCGTTCGGGCTCTTCCACTGCGTGGCGAACGAACCGCCCTTGCGGGTACGGTCGTAGGTGTTCTGGCGGATGTCGACACCGCCGGGGATCCACTTGGTGCCACCGCCGTAGGCGGCAACATCCGTCGCGTTGAAGAAGCGCAGCAGCTGCACGCCCTGCGACTCCGTGACCACTTCCGAGTAGGCGGCATTCAGCATCACGCCGAATTCGCCCGCGGAGGTGTCCCAGCGGTTGCTGAGCAGCATCGAGCCGGCCGGCTTGGCCTCTTCGGCCAGCGTGCCGTAACCCAGTTCCGCCGAGAACGCGGCGGTGAAGCCTTCGGAATCGAACGGCACGCGCGTACGCAGATTGACCGTGCCGGCGATGCCGCCTTCGATCATGTCAGCGGTAGCATTTTTGTACGTGTCGACGCCGGCCATGAGCTCGGGCGAGACGTCGCCGAACGACAGGCCGCGCGAGCTGTTCGCGTTGAAGCTGTCACGGCCGTTGAACTCGCTGCGCACCTGCGGCAGGCCGCGGATGACGACGCCCGAGGGCTCGGCCGAGAAGTGGGTCGTGTCGCCCGACGCGGCGAAACGCGTGACCGTGACGCCGGTCATGCGCTGCAGGGCTTCGGCGACCGACTTGTCCGGGAAGGCGCCGATGTCGGTGGCGGTGATCGAGTCGATCACCGTGTCGGCTTCCTTCTTGATCTCCTGCGACGTCTGCAACGCCTTGCGAATACCGGTGACGAGGATTTCGGTCATCTCGTCGTCGGATTTCGTGGTCGTGGCCTTCGTCTCTGCCGGCTTGCCGGCGTCCTGGGCCATCGCGAATGGCGCGAGAAGCGTGGCTCCGGCTACGAGAATGGATAATTCAGTCGCGCGCGACTGATGCGCGGCTTCACGCCGCAACCTTCTGGATGCTTTGGACACTTATATGCCCCCCCTGTATAGAAACGACTACGGTCTGAATTCAACAACCGATTGTTAGAATTTCACCGGAGTGTAATCAGATCGCGTCCGCATGCAAGAGTCGTTTTGCCAATAGTTGTGCCTGGGCCGCATGTCTTGGCGAGCCATGAAATGTCGCGTCATGAGTGAGAGAAACCCTACTGCCCCGCGCGCCGGTGACGACGTTCCCGATCTGCAAGCCATTGTTTCGCTTGCCGCGAACGGCGAAATCGCCGAAGCCATGGCCAAGGCGGCCCGGATCTCGGACAGCCATGTCGCGATCGAAGCGTGGCGGGTTTTGAGCGTTGCGAATGCAAATTTGCAACGCTGGGATGCCGCGGTTTTTGCGATCGACAACGCACTCCGCTTCGATCCCGTTTCGCGCCCGCTCCGGTGGTCGCGCGCACAGCTGCTCGAGCAGCGCGGCGACGATCGCGGGGCCCTCGCGGAGCTCGAATCACTGGCGCGCGAGTCGGTCGATTCGCCGCAGTTGTTAGTCCACCTCGCCACGCAACTCGCATCCGCCGGCCGCAGCGACGAAGCCGATGCGATGCTGGTGCGCGGCCTTTCGCTATGGCCTGCCGATGCCGCGTTGCACACGCAGCTCGCGCGATTGCGCTGGCAACGCGGCGATGGTCGCGACGCGCTGCGACACATCGAAGACGCCATCCGGCAACAGCCACGCGAATTGCACCTGCGCCTGGTCGCTGCCGAACTGCTGCGCAACGCCGGCCACGCCGATCACGCACTGAGGTTGTTAGAGGGAGGACTCGCGCTCGCACCCGACTCGTCGACCTTCCGCACGTCGATCGGCGTGTTGCTCGAAGGCATGGACCGGCTCGAGGAAGCGCTGCCCTGCCTGCGCGAAGCGCACGCGCGCGCGCCGCGCTCGGTCGCCGCGCGGCGCAACCTCGTGCCCGCGCTGCTTCGCACCGGCGGCGCCGCCGAAGCGCGTGTGATCCTCGACGGGCTGCTGCTCCAGTTTCCCGACGACCAGCTGCTGATCGCGCAGCGCGCCACGGCCTTGCGTCTGCTCGGCGACAGCGAATACGCCGAACTCCACGACTACGCGCGGCTCGTGCAGACTTTCACACTCGAGCCCGTCGCGCCGTTCGCCGATATCGCCACGTTCAACGAAGCATTCGCGCGCGAGCTCGCGCCGTTGCATCGCGCGACCCGGCACCCGCTCGAGCAATCGCTGCGCGGCGGTTCGCAGACCGAACGACACCTGCCGCGCGACAACCCGGTGTTCGCCGCGTTCTTCGCCATGCTGGATGCACCGATCCGGCGCTACATCGCCGGGCTGGATGAGCGTCGCCGGCACCCGGTCGATGCGCGCAAGCGCGACTACTATCGGATCTCCGGCTCCTGGTCGGTGAAGCTGCAGCCGGGCGGCTTTCACCTGAATCACGTGCACCCGCGCGGCTGGCTGAGCTCGGCTTACTACATCTCGACACCAGGCCTCGACGACGCAGACACGCGCGAGGGCTGGCTGAAATTCGGTGAACCGGGATTCAAGGTTGCCGGGTGCGGGCCCGAGCACTTCGTGAAGCCCGCGCCGGGCATGTTGGTGCTGTTCCCGTCTTACCTGTGGCACGGCACCGTGCCGTTCTCCGCGGGCGAGATGCGGCTCACCGCCGCGTTCGACGTGCTGCCGGCCTGACCTACGGGTGCGTGACGGCCTGGTTCGTCAGGACTTCGGGATCGGTTCCGAGTTTGTAGAGATATTCCCGGCGTTCGTCGCTGCCCTCGGGCAGGTTGTCGAGCGTGCGACGCTGTGCCGGGGAGAGCCGGAATTCCGTGTATCCGCGGTTGACCAGGCAGAACTTGAGCGCATCCAGGCGCGCGCGCTGGGCCGACATCTCCTGGCTGCGCTGCTGGATCGCGGCGCGATTCACGAGGTCCGCGGGCGCGCTGTCGCGGTAGTTGCTGTTGCCGAGGATCGGCGTACCGCGGGTGGCGTTGCCGCCGCCGGTGATGTTGCCGGGCGACACCCCCGAACCGGACACGCCCTGCGCGGGCGCGGCGGAATTCTGGCCGCTGATGCCGCCCGCGGTGCGCGCGCCGTTCTCGCCGTTCTCGAAGGTGGCGGCGATCAATGCGCACTGACCGGCGTCGGTGCGGTAGTCGAGCATGGAAACGTCTTTCTTGCCCCAGGAGGTCAACGGAGTACTTCCGTTGACGGAGCAGCCCGCGAGGGCTGCCACCACGCACAATGCCGACATCGGGGTCTTCACGTGTGCTTCTCCTCGGCTCGCAACCGGGCGTCCCGCGCCCGTTGGCTAACTACCCGGCTACTTGGCCACCGACTGCTTGCTCAACACCTCGGGATCGGTGCCGAGCTTGTAGAGGTACTCACGGCGCTCGTCGCTGCCCTGCGGCAGCTTCGCCAGCGCGGCACGCTGCTCGGCCGTGAGCTCGAACTCCGTATAACCGCGGCTGGTGAGGCAGGACTTGAGCGCGTCGTTGCGCGCGCGCTGGTCAGCCATTTCCTGGCTGCGCTGCTGCATGGCCGCGCGGTTCACGAAATCCGGATTGGCGCTGTCGCGGTAGGTGCCGCCGGACATGGTCGGCAGGTTGTTGCCGGCGCTGCCACCCGAGCCAGCCGAACTACCGCCGGTGGCCGAACCCTGCGCGCCGGAATTCGGGGCGCCGGCGTTCTGGCCATTGATGCCGCCGGCCGTGTTCGAACCATTGGAGCTGCCGTTGTGGGTGGCCGCGAGCACCGCACACTGACCACCGTCGGTACGGTAGTCGATCATGGAGACGTCCTTCTTGCCCCAGGCCGTCATCGGCGTGGCGCTATTCACCGTACAGCCGGCCGCAAACGCAGCCGCACACACGACCAACGAAATCGACTTCATTTGAATCACTCCCTGGCGCTAGGCGCTCAATCCTGTGACCGCGCGACCCGGAAAAAATTCCGCGCCGACGGGGTGCGGAAGATACCCGCCTGATGCGGCGCGGTACAGACGCGACGTAATCCGCCCGGAAGGCCTATCGAGCCGCCGGCCCGGAGCGTGCGCGGTCGATCAGCTCGCACAACCCGGCCGTCGCCTCGACCACCGACGGACCCATGCGATCCATGCGCTCATCGACATAGGGCAGCACGCGACCGGTACGCACGGCCGTGAGTGTCGGGAACCGCGCCCACGCCGCGCGCCATTCTGCCGCCGACGCCGGCGGCGCCGAGACCAGGATCAGGTCCGGATTGCGCAACACCGCGGCCTCGCGCGTGACGGCGGGTGCGGCCGTGGACAGGTCCGCGAAGATGTTGCTGGCGCCGCACAGGGTCAACGCATCGTTGATCACGTGTTTGCCGCCGATCGTGTAGATAGGCTGGTCCCAGATCTGGTAGAGAACGCGCACCGGCGCCCTGCCCCGGTAGCGCGCGCCGAGCGTGGCGAGCTCGCCTTCGAGCCTGGCGGCCTCGCGATCCGCCGCCGTCTGCGTGGCGGTCAGCACACCGAGCCGGCGGATCGACTCGGGCATCTGCGCGAGCCGGGTGACGTGCACTTCGTAGACCGGAATGCCGAGCGCGCGGATGCGATCGATGCGCACGCGCTGCACGACGTCGACGGCCACGACCACCACCGTGGGCCGCAGCGCCAGCAGGTTCTCGAAGTCGAGTGTCTCGGCGTCACCGACCACGGGAATTCTTTCCGCGGCGGCAGGTTCCTTGCTGTGGGCGATGGTGCCGACGAGGCATTGGCCCGCGCCCGCCGCGTACAACATGGCGGTGGTGCCGGGCGCCAGCGACACGATGCGGCAATTGTCGGCGGGCACGCTCACCGCGGCGCCGGTGTCGTCGCGCACTTCGCGCGTCACCGCGGACGCGGCCTCTGAAACCAGCGCGAGAGAAACCAGCAGTGCCAGTCGCAGCACGATCACCGGGGACGTTGCGGAGGACGCGCGCCGTGCGCGCCGCAACCGTCGCAGCCGACACCCGCGGCGCGCGCGATACGCGGCCTGAGCGAGCGCTCGCGCCAGCGCGCGAGCGAGGCATGCCGGGCACTCCAGCCATCGAGCGCGAGCAGCAGCTGCAGGCGACGGCGCGCGGGCATGAGCTTCCAGACGCTGAAACCGAGCGCCACGAGCACGATCAGGCCGACGAGCAGATCCTGGAGCACGAGCGAGTCTAGGCCCATGCACGCACCACGCGGAAGGTGATGAACGACGCGAGGTAGGCGAGCGCGAATAGATAGCCGGCCATGATCAGCGGGTACTTCCAGGAGTTGGTTTCGCGCTTGACCACGGCCAGGGTCGAAAGGCATTGCGGCGCGAACACGTACCAGGCCAGCAGGCTCGCGCCCGTCGCCAGGCTCCAGCTGCTCGCGATGACGGGTTCGAGTGCGGCACTCAAGTCGTCACCCGCCGCCGACATCGCATACACCGTGCCGAGCGCTGCGACCGCCACCTCGCGCGCCGCGAGTCCCGGCACCAGCGCAATCGCGATCTGCCAGTTGAAGCCGATCGGCGCGAACACGTACTCGAGCATCGCGCCGAGACGGCCCGCGAGGCTGTACTGGATCGGGGGTCCGCTCGCGCCCGGCGGCGGCTCGGGATAACTCGACAGGAACCACAACACGACCATGAGCGCGAGGATGATTCCGCCGACGCGGCTCAGGAAGATTTTCACGCGCTCCCACAGGCCGAGCAGCAGGTTGCTCGCGTTTGGCCACTGGAAATCCGGCAACTCGAGCATCAGCGGCGAATACTGGCGATCGCGCGCGAACTGCTTCATCACGAACGCCACCAGCAGCGCGGAGACGATGCCGGCGGCATACAGCGTGAACAGCACCAGCCCCTGCAGGTTGAACGGGCCGATGGCACGCGCCGGGATCAGCGCGGCGATCAGCAGGCCATACACCGGCAGGCGCGCCGAGCAGGTCATGAGCGGCGCGATCATGATGGTGGTGAGCCGGTCGCGCCAGTTGGGAATGGTGCGCGTCGCCATGATCCCCGGGATCGCGCAGGCATGGCTCGACAGCAACGGGATGAAGGCGCGCCCCGAGAGCCCGACCGACCCCATGAGCCGGTCGAGTAGATAGGCAGCGCGCGGCAGGTAGCCCGAGTCCTCGAGCGCCAGGATGAAGAAGAACAGGATGACGATCTGTGGCAGGAACACCAGCACGCTGCCGGCACCGCCGATCACGCCGTTGACCAGCAGGCTGGCGAGCGGGCCGGCCGGAAGGTGCGCGGCGGTGAACGCGCCCAGCGAGTTCATCGCAACCTCGATCCAGTTCATGGGTGCTTCGGCCCAGCTGAACACGGCCTGGAACATCACGAACAGCACGGCGAGCAGGATGGCCAGACCCGCGACCGGGTGCAGCAGCAATGCATCGATGCGGCCGAACCATGGATTCTCGCGCGGGGGGCTGTAGCCCGAGGCGCCGAGCAATCCGCGCAGGTCGCGTTGCATCTGCTCGGCATCCTCGGCGCCGTGCTCCTGCAACGCCGCGGCGAAGGCGCGCGGCGCGACCCAGCGGCCGCCCTCGACGATCTCCACCAGCGCGTCGGCGCCACCACGTTTCACCGCGATGGTGGGCACCACGGGAACGCCCAGCTCCGCCGAGAGTTTCGCCACGTCGATGTGCACGCGCCGGCGGCGCGCGACGTCCATGCGGTTGAGCGCCAGCACCATGGGCAGACCGAGGCGTTTCACCTCGAGCGCCAGTCTCAGGCCAATGGGCAGGTGCACGGCGTCGACTACGCACACCACGAGCTCCGGGGAAGGCGTATCGGCCAGCCGGCCGAGCAGCACGTCGCGTGTGATCGCCTCGTCGAGCGTGGTCGGGTTCAGGCTGTAGGTGCCGGGCAGGTCGAGCACGCGCATGCCGCGACCGTCGGGCGTGGCACGCTCACCTTCGCGTCGTTCCACCGTGACGCCCGGGTAGTTAGCCACCTTCTGGCGGCTGCCGGTCAGCCGGTTGAACAGCGCGGTCTTGCCGCAATTCGGGACGCCGACCAGCGCGATTCGCAGCGGAGTGACTGTGGCGTCCATATCGGGCGCGAGCCCCGGTCAGGCTGGGACGGCGCTGGATCCTGCGTGCGCCACGGCGTCGCGTGCGTGGCTGGCGGAAATCTCCACGCGCACCGCGGCCGCCTCTGCGCGCCGCAACGCGAACGTGGAACCGCCGATTCGCACCGCGATGGGATCGCCGCCAAGCCACATGCGGGCCACCACTTCACAACGTGCGCCCGGCACGAAGCCGAGATCGCGCAGGCGCGTCACCAGCGACTGGCTGGCATCGCGACCGGAATCGATGGCGGCCGACTCGACCAGGCCAGAAACGGTCGCGACCTGGCCGCGACGCAACTGGGCAAGTGCGAACTGTCGGCCGGTTCCTTCGACCGGCAGGGAGGCATCTGATTTCACGGGGGCAGTATGCGTGCCACGAGGCGCCAAAGTAAATGCGATGAGTTCGCATTTGCGTCTGGTTTTGCATTGCACACATTTCTAATGATTGACAGTGCGTCACCTTAGGGCCTAGGCTCGCCCGCCATGAGCTATATCGCCGAACGCCGACTCGAGGAAAAGGAACGCCGCCGCGCCGAGATCGTGGACGCCGCCGAGGCGGCCGGACGTGAAGTGGGCCTGGACGCGTTGACCATGGACGACGTCGCCCGCCGCGCTCGCCTGTCACGCGCATTGTTGTACGTGTACTTCCAGGATCGCTCGGACCTGATGTTCGGCCTCGCCGAGCGCGCCATGGCCATGTTGCACACGCGTTTCCTCGAGGCCGCCGAGCGCAATCGCACCGGGCTCGAGCAGGTGAGCGCCATGGGCCGTGCGTACGTTGCGTTCGCACAGGAATTTCCCGTGCTTTTCGACGCCCTCGCGCGTTGCGAGCTCGAGACGCCGGACCCCGCGCAGTGCTCTCCGTCGGAGCAGGCCTGCATGATCGGTGGCGACAAACTGCAGGCCGTGCTCGTGCAGTCCATCGAGACTGGCGTGAAGGACGGCAGCATTCGCGCCGACATCGGATCGCCGATGCTCATGAGCGTGACGCTGTGGGGATTCATGCACGGAATCATCCAGCTCACGACCACCAAGTCCCACGCGCTCGCCCACCATGGCGTGGCGCCCAAGTCTCTCATCGACCACGCGATCAGCATGATCACGCGGGACCTCAAGGCCTGACCCCACGAAACAACAACATGGACCGTTTGCGCCCTCGATTAGACATGCGTCCAGCGACTCGACACCTGAGAACGATTTCGGGGGTTCTCGTTCTCGTCGTGAGCCATTTCGCGGGACCTGCTGGGGCCCAGGAAGCGCCTGCAGGGCGGCCGCTGGCGGCGGTCATCGACGAGTACGTACGCGAGGGTCTGACCTCCAATCTCAGTCTCAAGGCGCAGTCGCTCGAGGTGGAACGCGCCGAGGCCGCGCTCGACGCGGCGCGCGCGCGTTACTTCCCGGAAGTCGGCTTCGCGGCGCGTTACTCGCGCTCCGAGGGTGGCCGCACGATCGATCTGCCGCTCGGCGATGCGCTCAATCCCGCTTACCAGACGCTCAACGAGCTGCTGATCGCGCAGGGCCAGGCGCCGCGATTCCCGACGGTGCAGAACGAGACCATCGCCTTCCTGCGCGAGACCGAGCAGGACACGCGCCTCACGCTGCGCGTGCCGATCATCGCGCCGGCCATCCCGGCGGCGGTACGCGCGCAACGCGAGTTGTTGGGCGCTTCCGAATATTCGCGGCAGGCGCTCGCGCGCCAGCTCAAGCGCGACATCACCGTGGGATACCTGCGCTGGCTCATGGCGATCCGCAACCAGGGCATCGTCGACGCCAGCGTCACGCTGTTGAACGAAAACCTGCGCGTCAACGATTCGCTGTTCCGCAACGGCAAGATCACGCAGGACCAGGTGCTGCGCGCGCGCGCCGAGCTGCTGCAGGTCACGCAGCAGTCGCGTGACGCCCGGAACCTCGCCTCGCAGGCGCAGAGTTACCTGAACTTCCTGTTGAACCGGCCGCTGGAATCGCAACTCGAGAACGCGGAAGTCGGCGCGGGCGTCAACGCCACCACGCGGGCGCTCGGGGAGTTGCGCCAAGCGGCGATCGACAATCGTCCCGAGCTCGCCGAGCTCGCACATCTCACGCGCGCCAGCGAAGCACAGACGAAAGTCGCGAAGGCGGATTTCTGGCCGACGTTGTCGCTCGGCGCCGATGGTGGCATCCAGGGCGAGGAATACCAGTTCGGTCGCGGCAGCAATTACGCGACCATTTCGCTGCTGCTCAACTGGACGCTGTTCGACGGGGGCGCCCGCCGCGCCGCGGTGCGCCAGGCCGACGCGGTCGCACGCCGTACGCAGACGCAGTTCGACGAGCTCATGCAGCAGGTGCAGCTCGAGGTCCAGCAATCCCTCGATCGCCTGAATACCAGCGCCGATTCGCTGGCCACCGCCGAGGCGCGCTCCGAAGCGGCGCGTGCCGCGTTCCGCATCGCCAGCCGCAAGCGCGACGAAGGCGTGATCAGCCAGGTGGAATTCATCGATGCGCGCTCGAGCCTCACGGGCGCCGAACTCAATCTCAACGTCACGCGTTTCGAAGTGCTCGCGCGCCAGGCCGAGCTCGACTACGCCACTGCCGCGGGCGCACTGCCCCTGGATACCTCCTTATGAATCGCATCAGGACGACCTGTTCCTTTACCGGCGGACTGATCGTCGCCGTCGTCGCGCTGGCGGCGCTGTTCACGGGTTGCGGCAAGACCGACGCGCCCGAAGCACCGAGACCCACGCCGGTGCGCGTCGCGCATGCCAGCCAGGGCCCGGCGGTGCCGCCGATCGACACCAACGGCATCGTGGTCAACAAGGACGAGATGCGGCTGTCGTTCAAGATGGGCGGCGTCGTGCGGCGCATCCACGTGCAGGAAGGTGACGCGGTGAAACGCGGTCAGCGCCTGGCCGAGATCGAGCTGACCGAAGTCGATGCGCAGGTCGAGCAGGCGCGCCAGATGGCGGAGAAGGCGGCGCGTGACCTCAAGCGCGGCGAGAACCTCTATGCCGACCAGGTCATCAGCCTCGAGCAGCTGCAGGATCTGCGCACGCAGGCGGCGGTGGCATCGGCCGCGTACAAGTCCGCGCAGTTCAACATGGGTTACTCGGTGATCACGGCGCCGCGCGATGGCGTGGTGTTGCGCAAGCTGGTCGAGGAACGCGAGCTCGTGCCCGCGGGCACGCCGGTGCTGGTATTCGGCGAAAGCGCGCGCGGCTACGTGGTGCGGGCAGCCCTCGCCGACCGCGAAATCGTCAATGTGAAGCTCGGCGACAAGGGCGAGATCCGCATGGATGCATTCCCCGGGCAGGCCATGACGGGCACGGTAATCGAAGTGGCGAGCGCCGCGGATCCGAAGTCCGGCATGTTCCCGATCGAGGTGCGCTTCGACGCCGCTCCGCCGCGCCTGGTCAGCGGCCTCGTGGCGCGCCTGCGCCTCACGCCCGAGACTTCCGCTCCGCGACTGACCTACGTGCCCATGGCCGCGCTGGTCGAGGGTGAAGGCGATCGCGCCAGCGTCTTCGTGTTCGATGGCGGCAAGGCCCAGAAGCGCGACGTGCGCGTGGCTTTCATCACCGCCGACGCCATCGCGCTCGAGAGCGGCCTCAGCGCGGGCGAGTCGGTGATCACCGATGGCGCGTTGTATCTCGAGAATGGCGAGGCCGTCGAAGTGCAACGCGACGCCACCCAGCAGGCGACCAACACGCCTGCGCCCAAGGCGGAAAGTTAGTCGTCGAGCGGCCGGGGAGCGCGCCATGGGATTGCTCGAATTTCCGATCCGCCGCTACCAGTTCACGCTGGTGGCGTTCCTGTGCCTCGTGGCGCTGGGCTTCTTCGCGTTCAACAAGGTGCCGCGCGAGGAAGACCCCTATTTCAAGATCCCGGGGTACACGATCGCCGCCATCTACCCGGGCGCGGATCCCAAGGATCTCGAACGGCTGGTGTCCAAGCCCATCGAGGACCGGCTCGCGGCGCTCGACGACGTCATGAAGATGGAGACCTCGATCCGCGATGGCGTGTCCTTCACCGCCATCGAGTTCGAGACCTTCGTCGACGCCGACAAGAAATACGACGAGGTCACGCGCGAAATCAATGCGCTGCGACCGGACTTCCCGCCGGAAACACAGATCATCATCCGGCGCTTCTCGCCCGGGCTCGTGAACACCATCCAGGTCGCGCTGGTCTCCGACGACGCGCCCTACCGCGAGCTCGAGGACTATGCGCGCGAGCTCAAGGACACGCTGAAGACCGTCGACGGTGTGCGCACGTCCGAAACGTGGGCCTATCCCTCGCGCGAGCTGCGCGTGGCGGTGGATCTCAAGCGCATGGCCGAGCTCAATCTCGCCCCGGCGCAGGTGATTGCCGCGGTGCAGAGCGAGAACGCCAACATTCCCGCGGGCTTCATCGATCTCGGCACGCGCAGCTTCAGTCTCAAGACCTCCGGTAGTTATTCCTCGCTCGACCAGGTTCGCGACACCGTCATCGCCTCGGTCGAAGGCCGCATCGTGCGCATCCGCGACGTGGCGGACGTGAGCTGGAACACGGCGGCGTACAACTACACCGGGCGCTACAAGGGCAAACGCGCAGTCTTCGTCACGGCGAACCAGAAGGATGGCTACAACATCCTCGAGGTGCGCGAGCGCGTGATGGCCGCGGCACAGAACTATGCCGCGAACCTGCCGAAACGCGTGAGCCTCGAGGTGGGCTTCGACCAGTCGGAGAACGTGCGCCACCGCCTCAATCGCCTGTACACCGACTTTGGCATCGCGATCGCGCTGGTGTTGCTCACGCTGCTGCCGCTCGGCCTGCGCGCCGCCGGCATCGTCATGATCTCGATCCCGCTGTCGCTGTCGTTCGGCCTGGCCTGCCTGTACTTCCTCGGCTATTCGCTGAACCAGCTGTCGATCGCGGGCTTCGTGGTCGCGCTCGGCCTGCTGGTGGACGACTCCATCGTCGTGGTGGAGAACATCGCGCGCCACATGCGCATGGGCCAGTCGCGCGTGCAGGCCGCGCTCGCGGGGACGCGCCAGATCTTCGTGGCCATCCTCGGCTGTACGGCGACGCTGATCTTCGCGTTCCTGCCATTGCTCGCGCTGCCGGGCACACCCGGCAAGTTCATCCGCGTGTTGCCGATGTCCGTGGTGACCACGATCATCGGCTCGCTGCTGCTGGCACTCTTCATCATCCCGTTCATCGCCAGTCGTGTGCTGGATGAGAAAACGCAGTCGCACGAGAACGCGTTCCTGAAGCGCGTGATGAGCGTGATCCACAACTACTATCGCCCGGCGCTGCACTGGTGCCTGGCGCGCCCGAGGCTCACGGTGATCGTGGCCATCGGCGGATCGTTGTTGCTGTCCGCGGCGCTGGTTCCCGTCATCGGCTCGAGCCTGTTCCCCAAGGCGGATACGCCGCAGTTCCTGATCCAGGTGGAATCGCCCAACGGTACGTCGCTCGCCGAGACCGATCGCGCGCTGCACTTCGTCGAGGACGAGCTGCGCCGCCTCCCCGAAGTGCGCGGCTGGTTCTCGAACCTGGGCCACGGCAACCCGCAGATCTACTACAACCACATCCAGCGCAACGACGCCGCCAACTACGCCGAGGTGTTCGTCCAGCTGCACGAATACGACACGGACGAAACCCCGCAGAAGCTGCAGGCGTTGCGTGAGCGGCTGTCGCGCTACCCGGGCGCACATATATACGTGCACGAATTCGCCAACGGGCCGCCGATCTCCGCGCCGATTTCGATCCGCGTGATCGGCAATGATCTCGCGACCATCGAATCGCTGAGCCACAAGGTCGAGGAAATGGTGAAAGCCACCCCCGGCACGCGTGACGTCAAGAACCCTCTCAACGTGGCGCGCACCAACCTGCGGCTGCACATCGACTCGCGCAAGGCGCAGCAGTTGGGCGTGCCGACGGCGGAACTGGATCGCGCCGTGCGGTTGTCGATCGCCGGCATACCCGTCGGAACCTACAAGGACACGACGGGCGAGCAGTACCCCATCGTCGTGCGTACGCCGATTTCGCAGCAGGCCGAATTCGCCGCGCTCGAACAGGTGCGCGTGCCGACGCTGTCGGGCGCGACGCTGCCGCTGTCGCAGCTGGCCACCGTGGAATTCGAACGCGCTCCGACGCTGATCCAGCGCTTCAATCGCGAACGCGCCACGACCATCGATGCCGACGCGGCCAAGGGCTACAACGTCGCGCAGCTGACCAAGCAGATCACGAAGCAGCTCGATGCCATGCAGTGGCCTCGCGGCTACCACTACTCGCTCGGCGGCGAGAAAGAGGCCTCGCAGAAGGCGTTCGGCGGCATCGGCATCGCCATCATCGTGGCCATCTTCGGCATCTTCGCGATCCTCGTGCTGGAGTTCGGCAACTTCAAATCCACCCTCATCGTGCTGACCGTGGTGCCGCTCGGCGTGTTCGGTGGCCTGCTGATGCTGCTGCTGTCGGGCAATGACATCTCGTTCGTGGCCTCGATCGGCTTCGTCGCGCTGGTGGGCATCGAGATCAAGAACTCCATCCTGCTGGTCGATTTCACCAACCAGCTGCGTGAGCAGGGCGTGCCGCTCGACGAGGCCATCGAACAGGCCGGCGAGATCCGCTTCCTGCCCATCCTGCTGACCTCGGCCACGGCCATCGGCGGACTGCTGCCGCTGGCACTGCAGAACATCGGGCTGTACTCGCCGATGTCCTGGGTGATCATCGGTGGCCTCATCACCTCGACGTTGCTGGCCCGGCTGGTGACGCCGGTCATGTACAAGCTGATACCGCCGGCCATTTCACCTGCGGCCCATTCTGGTGGCACACTCGCGGCTCCGGCCGGCGCGCTCCCGGCGCCAGCCTCGCGAGTGGAGCACTAGATAGTTTGAGATCCGTATTCCTCGATTTCGGAACGGTCAGTCACGACGATCTCGACACCGGCTCGCTGGAGCGGGTGCTGCCCGGCATCACCCTGCACGCCACGTCCACCGACGCCGAGGTGGACGAGCGCATCGCCGGTTGCGAATTCATCCTCACCAACAAGCTGCAGATCACGCGTGCGCGCATGCGTGCCGTGCCCGGGCTGCGCTTCATCGGGCTCACCGCCACCGGCACCAACAACGTGGATCTCGAAGCGGCGCGCGAGCTCGGCATCGCGGTCTGCAACATCCGCGAGTACTGCACGGTATCGGTGGTGCAGCACGTGCTCGGCGTCATGCTGCTGCTCACGCACCGGCTGCGCGAGTACGGCCAGGCCGCGATCGATGGCACCTGGGCCGCCTGCGAACAGTTCTCCGTTCCCGGCGCGCCGATCCGCGAGCTCCATGGCAAGGTTCTCGGCGTCATCGGGTTCGGCACGCTCGGCAAGGCCGTCGCGAAGGCCGCGCGCGATGCGCTCGGCATGCGCATCCTCGTGGCGCAGCGCCCGGGTGCCAGCACTGCGCGCGATGCCGACACCAGCACCTCCATAGGACCGGTGCGCGTGACGCTCGACGAACTGCTGCGCAATGCCGACGTGCTCACGTTGCATTGCCCGCTCACGCCCGCGACGACCGGGCTCATCGGCAAACACGAGCTCGCGCTGATGAAGCCGGATGCGCTGCTCATCAACACCGCCCGTGGCGCGTTGGTGGACCTCGATGCGCTCGTGGCCGCGCTGCGAGGCGGTGATCTCGGCGGCGCGGCCATCGACGTGTTGCCACAGGAACCGCCGGTCAGCGGCAGCCCGCTGTTCGCGCCGGACATTCCGAATCTCATCGTCACGCCGCACATCGCGTGGGCGGCGTTCGAGGCGCGCCAGCGCGCGGTGGACGAGCTGGCGCTGAATATCGAGGATTTCCTGCGGGGCGGCAACCGCGGACGGGTAGTTTGAACGAGCGGGCACGAACGACTCTGGCCAGGTGGCTGCGCCTTGACGCCGATCCTGGTCGACGCGACGTTCAACATGGTCCATGTGTTCGATTGAGCCGCGCCGCGGCCCATGCCAGCACCGCCTGGACACGCGGCACGGCATGCGCGGCGGCGGCATCGAACGAAAGCCAGCGGAACTCGTGGTGTTCGGGCGCGCCAAGTTCCGGGCTGATGGGTAGTTTGACCGCTTCGGTGTTCGTCGCGGCCAGATAGTACCGCGCTACTTTGTTCTTCGAGTACGGCGGAGTCTCGGCGAACTCCTGGCCCCAGCGGAACTCCAGGTCCGCGATGCCGGTTTCCTCGCGCACTTCGCGGCGCGCGGTCGCCAGTGGATCCTCACCCGCCTCGACCACGCCCTTGGGGCAATCCCAGTAGTTGTAGACGCGCAGCAGCAGGATGCGCCAACCCTCCGCGGTTTCGCGCACCACGACGACACCCGCGGAAAGGATTCGATCTGGCATAAAAAAAGGCGCCTGGGTAGACCAGGCGCCTCATTATCGGCCAACAGGGAGGGAAGATGGCCGATCACTTGCCTCAGGCGGCAAGTTCCGTCGAGCCAGCCGGCACCGGCTGACTCTGTTCGAACTCCATGGTCACGGCGACGGCATGGATGGTCGCGGCGATACGCACCGCGCTCTGGATCGATTCGCGTGACACTTCGTGCGCACGCAGCTTCTTCTCGTGCGAGGTCACACACAGGCCACAGCCGTTCACCGCGGACACGGCCAGCGAGATCAGCTCGAAGTCGAGCTTGTCGATGCCGTGGTTTGCGATCACGTTCATGCGCAGGCGCGCCGGCATGCTCTGGTACTCGTTGTCCTCCACCAGGTGCAGGAAACGGTAGTAGATATTGTTCATGGCCATGATGGCCGCGGCCGCCTTGGCGCCTTCGACTTCGACGTCCGCGAGATGCGCCTTGGCCTGCGCCTCGATGTCGCGTGCGAACGCGGTATTGCGGGCGGCGATGGCCGAAGCCAGCGCGATCGACCAGATCTGCTTCTCGTTGAGCCCGGGCGCACCGCTGGCGGTGAGCACGGAGCCAAGATTCAGTTTGAGGTCACGCGCGTAATCGGGCAGCGAGTCCCTGATCTGTTCGATGTTCATCAATTTCTCCTTGGGATCGGCGGCCCTTGCGGGCCGCCTCAACCTATCAACGGTTTCTCAAGCAGCCTTGAGAGTGTCTTCGCCCTTCTTCCAGTTGCAGGGGCAGAGCTCGTCGGTCTGCAGCGCGTCGAGCACACGCAGCACTTCTTCCGGGTTACGGCCGACCGACAGGTCGGTGACGTACACGAAGCGGATCACGCCTTCCGGGTCGACGATATACGTGGCGCGCTGCGCGACACCCGCGTCCTTGTCGAGGATGCCGAGCTCGGTGGTCAGCTCGCGCTTGATGTCCGAGAGCATCGGGAACGGCAGGTTCTTGAGCTCGTCCTTGGTGCTGCGCCAGGCCAGGTGCACGTACTCGCTGTCGGTCGACACGCCGAGCACCTGCGCGTCACGCGCCTTGAATTCCTTGTCGAGCTTGCCGAACGCGGCAATCTCGGTCGGGCACACGAAAGTGAAGTCCTTCGGCCAGAAGAACACCACGCGCCACTTGCCCTTCTGGGTGTTTGCGTCGAAGTCCTGGAAGGCCTTGGCCTGGTCGTTCGAGACCACGCCGGTCAGGGAATACTGCGGAAACTTCTGTCCAATACCGAGCATGCTTACTCCTTGGTGAATCAATGGTTGCCTTGGGTTGGGGCGCATTCTCCCGGGCAACCC
The DNA here is from genome assembly GCA_035279135.1 of Steroidobacteraceae bacterium. Classification (GTDB taxonomy): domain Bacteria; phylum Pseudomonadota; class Gammaproteobacteria; order Steroidobacterales; family Steroidobacteraceae; genus CADEED01. The sequence continues at coordinate 151 of DATEII010000016.1, read as the reverse complement.
GTATTTCGGCTAATCGATTGATTGTATAAACTCGATAGAAGACATCTATGGCCGACCTCAAGCTCAAGGACTTGCGCTACCTCGTGGCCGTGGCGGATACCCGCCACTTCGGCCGTGCCGCCGAGCGCAGCTTCGTGAGCCAGCCGACGCT
>DATEII010000015.1:0-18507 GCA_035279135.1 Steroidobacteraceae bacterium | reverse complement strand
CGCTTCGTCGAGCTCTTCGGGCGTGGCCGCCTGCGGCACGGCGATCAGGATGTGCGAGACGTCGTACTGCTGGTTCTCCGACGGCATCTTCTTCTGCCGTTCGAGGAACTGCTCGATTTCGCGCGGGCTCACGTTGATGCGGCCGATCACGTCGCGTTGACGCAGGATCTGCATCGCGAGCTCCTTGCGCAGCGAGTCGCGGTAACCGGCATAGTCGATGCCCTGCGCGGCGAGTGCATCGGGCAGGTCGGTGAGCTTGATGTGGTTCTGCGTGGCGACGTCGTTCAACGCATTGTTCAGAGTCTCGTCGGGCACCTTGATGCCGGCGCGATCGGCGCGCTGCATCTGCAGTTCCTGGAGGACCAGGCGATCGAGCACCTGCTTGCGCAGGACGTTCTGCGGCGGCAGCTCGAGCTTCTGCTCCTTGAGGCGCTCGGTGATGATGATCATCTGTTCGTCGAGCTCGCTCTGCAGCACCACGCCTTCGTTGACGGTGGCGGCGATGCGATCCAGCAGGACGCCGGAGCTCGATGTCTCGCGCGTCTGGGCGATGGCGGCCTGCGCCAGCAAGGTGGCGGCGAGGATCGCGAATCCTCGCGAAAAAGCTTTACGGATCATGGAGTTGTTTTTCCAGGGAGCGGAGTTTCCCGGGAGTATCCTCGAATTGCGTGTTCCAGGAAAGCGTCGTCAGCCGTTCCGACACCGGCCAGTCCGTTCAGTTCCAGCGTCAGCAGAAACTCCGTCTCGCTGTTGCCGTTGCGGTTCGACACCGAGCGTCGCGCGATCGCTCGAAGCTTGTAGCAGCAGGCCTTGTATTCGAAGCCGGCGAATTGATCGAGCGTCTTGGAGTCGAGCAGGCTGTAGACGTAGCGGCCGTACACGTTCCAGCGCTTCCCGATCGGCCAGGCGATGGAGGTGTCCACCTGCTCGATGCGATCGCGCAGCGCGCGATACGCGAGGTTCACCACGCGCTCGCCGTCGGGGCGGTACTGCAGCCGGTATTGCTGGCGCTCGTTGACCTGGTCCTCGGGGTTGTACTGGAACCCGGCTTCCAGGTTCCAGTTCTTGTACGCGGTCAGTGAGACCTGGGCGATGAAGTCCGAGGTGTCGCGCGTGGCGGGCGGCTCGCCCGGCAACACCACGCGCGGCTTCTCGAAGTAGAAAGCCTGGCCGACGCTGGCCGCGAGGTATTGCGCGCCGCTCTCGGAGCTCAGCAGGCGCGAGGTGAGGCCGAAGGCCACCTGGTTGGCATCGTTGACGCGATCGGCGCCCACGTAGCGGTTGGTCCGGTACAGCTGCACGAGATTCAGGTCCGGCAGGCCGGTGTCGAACAGCGGCAGGTCGCTCTGGTCGCGGAACGGCGTGTATAGATAGAGCGCGCGCGGCTCGAGCGTGAGACGCCGCTGGCCGTGGGAACCGGAGCTGCGTTCGAACACCAGGCCCGCGTCGAACGTCGCGTAGGGCAGCGAGCGGGTCGGCGAGTCATTCGTGCCCGGCGCCTGGTCCCGCAGCGAATAAGCGGTGTATCGATAACCCACCGAGGGACGAATGAAATAGCCGGGCGCCGAGACATCGAGCCCGGCGCGCGGCGCGACGTCGAGGCGCCAGCCGGTGACGCCGGTGTTGCGCTCGAAATCCACGAGCTCGGCGTCGAAACCGTAATCGATGGTGCCCAGTCCCTTGTCCCAGTCACCCGAAGCCAGCAGTCGCGGCGCACGCGTGTACGGGCGGTCCTCGGCCGCGAGCTCCTCGTCGATGACCTGGAAGTCCTGGACCTGGCCGCGGATGTTGAAGTGCTCGTCGCGATAGGTGAGCTCCGCGAGGCGTTCGGCGAACGGCACGCTGGTGCCTTCCGGGCCCCGCGCGAAGTCCTCGAAGTAGTTCGTGTCGCTGACGTCGGTGGCGTCGATGCGCACGCGCCATTCGCCGGGCAGCTCGGCCACGTGTTCCAGCTTCAGGCGCGAGCGGGTCTGGTCGGCGAGGCTGTCGTTCGGTAGATAGTTGAACTCGAGCTCGCCGCGCTGCCGCGCGGTGAGATAGCGGACTTCACCGGCGAGGTCCAGGCCGCGCTTGGAGTAGTAGACCGGCTCGGCCGTGAAATCGAGGTTCGGCCGGATGTTCCAGTAGTAAGGCACCTCGACCACGGCGCCGTTGCGCGACGAGGCGCCCACGTTCGGGAACAGGAAGCCGCTCTTGCGCTGGTCGCCGAGCGGAAACGTCATCCACGGCAGGTAGACGATGGGCACGCCCTTGAACTCGATCTTGGTGCCGCGGCCGGTGCCGGTGCGCGCGCGGGTGTCGAGCTCGATCTCGTCCGAGTTGAGCTGCCAGTCGACCTGGTCGGCGGGGCAGGTGGTGAAGTTCACGCCCTCGAGCGTGAGCTTGCCGTTGGCGTCGGCCTTCAGGTTCTTCGCCGAGCCGCGCGCGCCACGCTCCGGCAGTTCGAACTGGGTGCCCTGGAAGTCGGCGCCCAGCGTCGGCGAGTAGGTGCCGCTGTTGCCGCGCACGGTGAGCATCGGGTCGCTGTATTCGATGCCGCCCTTGAGCCTGGCGTCCTGCGTCTTCGAGTTGTATTCGAGGCAGTCGGCGCGGATCGTGCGGTCGCCCTGCTTCATCTCGACGTTGCCGCACAGGCGGGCATTGCCATCGACGTCGAACTCGAAGTCGTTGTCGTCGCTCTCGATGGTGATCGGAGCGTTGGGATCCGGGGGGGTGGCCGCGCGCGCGGGTTCGGTGGCGGCGGGCGCTGACGAAGGGCAGGGAGGCTCGTCGGCATGTGCTGCATCGAGCACGAGCAGCAGTGATAGTCCGAGGCCGCGAATCGCGACCCTGATCGAGGTCTCTGGCATCGAGGCGCACTATACTTATGTAAATGCTCGATAACGACCCGCGCCTCACTCTCATTCGTACTTGGCTGACACGCGACCTGGGCTGGCGCATCGGTCGCATCAGCGTGGCTTCCGCCGACGCGAGCTTCCGACGCTACTTCCGGGTGTCCCGTGGCGACGTGGACACCGCCGCCTGGGCGCCGAAAGCCGACACCCTGATCGTCATGGACGCGCCTCCCGGCAAGGAAGACATCGCGCCCTATCTCAAGGTGACCTCGCTGCTCGAACAGGCCGGCGCTCACGTGCCGCACGTGCACGCCTCGGACACGCGACGCGGATTCGTGGTCATGGAGGACTTGGGCAACACCCAGTACCTCACGGTGCTCAAGACCGGTCGCGGCGTCGACAAGTTGTACGGCGACGCACTGGCCACGCTCGCCAACATCCAGGTGCGCGGTCTGCGCGCAGCCGGGCAACTGGCGCCTTACGACCGCGAGCCGCTCGAACGCGAGCTCAATCTCATGCCGGAATGGTTCCTGGGCCGGCACTTCGGCCTCGAGCTCACGCCCGAAGAGCGGGCGCTGCTCACGGTCACGAACGAAATCCTGATCAACGAGGCCCTGCTGCAGCCGCAGGTGTTCGTGCACCGGGACTTCCATTCGCGCAACCTCATGGTCCTTGAGAAGGGCGGGCCCGGAGTCATCGACTTCCAGGATGCACTGCGCGGCCCGATCGGCTACGACCTGGTCTCACTACTCAAGGATTGCTACATCAGCTGGTCGCGCGAGCGCGTCGAGCGCTGGGTCAAGGGCTACCGGCGCGTGCTCGGCAACCTCGGCGCCAACGTCGGCGACAGCGAATACCAGTTCATGCGCTGGTTCGACATGATCGGCGTGCAGCGGCACATCAAGGTGCTCGGCATCTTCTGCCGGCTCTGGTACCGCGACGGCAAGTCGGGATACCTCGGCGACCTGCCGCTGGTGTTCGAATACGTGCGCGATGCCTGCCGCCGTTATCCGGAGCTGGTGGAATTCGAGCGCTGGCTCGCGTGGCGCGTGGCGCCGCTGCTGGAGGCCGCCAACGCGCGCGAAATGCAGCGCGCGGCTCAGAAGGCGATCGCCGCCAGCCGGCCGAAAGCGCGCCCGAAGCGCAAGGCGAAACGAAAGGCCAAACCAAAGGCAACGAGCCGGCGCAGGCTCGAGGCCAAAGCCAAAGTCCGCGCCAAGCGCAGGGTCAAGGTCAAAGCCAGTCGAAAGGCCAGGAAGAAGGTCCAGGTGCGTGTCGTCGCGAAACGCAAACCGGTCGCGCGCAAGGTTCGCCGCACGCCGAAGCGGCAGGCGAAACCCAGGACGCGCGTCCGCGCCCGCACGCGGCGGACGAACCGCTCCACGCGACGTCGCCCCAAGTGAAGGCCATGGTGCTCGCCGCGGGTCGCGGCGAACGGATGCGGCCGCTGACCGATGCGGCGCCCAAACCCCTGCTGCCCGTCGGTGGCAAGCGGCTCATCGAGTACCACCTCGAACGGCTCGCGGCCGCGGGTTTCCGCGACGTGGTGATCAACACGGCCTGGCTCGGCGACATGATCGAAGCCGCGCTTGGCGACGGCGCGCGTTTTGGTCTTGCCATAACGTACAGCCACGAACGTCCCGAGGCCCTGGAAACCGGGGGCGGCATCTTTCGTGCCTTGCCGCTGCTAGGATCCGCCCCGTTCCTGCTGGTGAATGGCGACGTGTGGACGGACATCGATTTCGCGGCCTTGCGTCGCGACCCACCCGGGGACTCCCTCGCGCACATCGTGCTGGTCCGCAATCCGCCGCAGCATCCGCGCGGTGATTTCGTGCTCGAGCAAGCGCAGGTCACGGAGGCCGAGGGGCCGCGCCATACTTATTCGGGCATCGGCATCTATCGCCCGGAGTTGTTTGCCGGCTGCATGCCCGGAAAGTTTCCGCTGCTGCCGTTGATGCGCAAGGCAATCGCCGCGCGCCAGCTCACGGGCGAGCTGCACGCGGGTCGTTGGTATGACATCGGGACGGTGGAGCGGCTGCAGGCGCTCGACGTCGAGTTGATGAGGGAGGCTGGATGAAGAAGATCACGATCGCCGCACTGGTGTTGATCCTGGTGCTGGTGGTTGCGCCCTGGGGAATCGGCCAGCTCGCCGAGCAGCGCGTGAATGCCGGCCTCGATCGCATGGTCGCGCAGGCGCCGTATCTCACGATCGTCGAGCGCAAGTGGTCGCGCGGCTGGTTCCGCTCGGAGCAGGAAGTGACGTTCGAGATGTTCGCGCCCTGGGTGGCCGCGATGCACCCCGCTGCCGCGAACTCCAATGATGCCGAAGTGGCTGACCCGGACCCCGTGGCGCCTTCCGCCGCAAAGCCAGCGGCGCCCGCCGCGCCGGTCGAGCCCATCCGCTTCAAGGTGCGCAACGAAATCCTGCACGGCCCGGTGTTGTGGCCCGCGAGCCTCGGCATCGCACGGATCAACACGCGCCTCGAGCTCGATGCCGGGACGCGCCAGAAGATAGTCGACATCTTCGGCAGCGAAGATCCGGTGCGCATCAGCACGCGGGTCGGTTTCTTCGGCGGCGGTACCACGCGACTGTACGGTGATGGCCGTACCATCCAGGCGAAGGACGGCAAGGGCTCGCTCAAGTACGACGACTACAAGCTCGACGTGAGCTACTCCGGCGATCTCGACGACGTGGACCTGGATGGCAGCTGGCCACAGCTCGAGATCCTGCCCACGGAAGGCGGCAGCGTGCTGATCGACGACGTGTCGCTGGTCTCGCGCAACGAACGCATCCTCGGCGACCTGTACGACACCGACCTGCGGCTGCGCGTCGACACGGTGCGCGTGGTGGGTCCGGACAAGTCGGAGATGCGCATCGACGGTGTCCATTACCTGGTCGACACGAGCGTCGACCACGATTTCCTCGACGTGAGCGGCAAGTTCGGCTCGGGCCAGGTGAAGAGCAAGGAGCTCGAGGAGATGAAGCTCGACCTCGACGAGGTGCACTACGACTTCACGCTGCGGCGCCTGCACGTCAAGACGCTGGCGCAGATCTGCGCCAGCTTCAAGCAGATGTACGCGAAGCCGATCTCGACGGCGGCCGATCTGGATGCCGCCATGCTCGCGCCGCTGCGGCAACAGGGTGCGGAGCTCCTCAAGTACGACCCGGAGCTGATCATCGATCGCATCGGGGTCGCCACCCCCGACGGCGACGGCTACCTCAAGGGTGCGCTGCGGCTCAAAGGCGCCACGCCCCAGGATCTCGAGATGGGTTTCATGGCGCTCATTGGAAAAATCGAAGCCGACATCACTATCGAAGTGGCCCAGAAGCTCATCGAGAAGATCCCCAGCGGCGCCACCAGTGCGGGCGCCGCCATCGACGCGGGTTATGCGAAACGCGACGGTGACAGGCTCGTGAGCCACATCGAATTCAAGCGAGGCGAGCTCACCGTGAATGGCAAGGCGCAGGGAATCCCCGGGTTGGGCGGCCCGCCGGCTGCCGCGGGAGGGCTGCCCCCGGAGGCAGACGTGCCTGCCGAGCCGCAGGAGTAGAATTCCGCCGCCGTGACCACCCTCAAGAACATCCCCGTCATTACCGAAACCCGCGCGCCGCGCAGCGGCGAGAAGTACGTGACACCGCAAGGTTTCACGGCCATCAAGGATGGCCAGAAGCCGCGTAGTGCGGAGTCGCCGTCGGCGCGCGTCGGCAAGCCGCGCTGGATCACCGCGCCGCTGGCCGCGGGTGCCGGCTTCAGCGCCGTGAAGGGCATCGTGCGCGAGCATCGGCTCGCCACGGTCTGTGAAGAGGCCAAGTGCCCGAACATCGGCGAGTGCTGGAATGCCGGCACGGCCACCATCATGTTGATGGGCGCGGTGTGCACGCGCGCCTGCCGTTTCTGCTCCGTGGACACGGGCAATCCGCGCGGCTGGCTCGATGCCGAGGAGCCCGAGAACACCGCGCGCAGCGTCGAGCTCATGAAGCTCAAGTACATCGTGCTGACCTCGGTGAACCGGGACGACCTGCCCGATGGCGGCGCGCAGCACTACGCCGACGCGATCCGCGCGATCAAGCGGCGCACGCCGCAGGTGGCGGTCGAAGCCCTGACACCGGATTTCCAGGGCGTCATGAAGGACGTCGAGACCGTCATGGATTCGGGCCTCGACGTGTTCGCGCAGAACGTCGAGACGGTGAAGCGGCTCACGCACCCGGTGCGCGACCCGCGCGCCGGTTACCAGCAGACCATCGACGTGCTCGCGCACGCCAAGAAATACAAACCGGCGGTTTTGACCAAGACCAGCCTCATGCTCGGCCTCGGCGAGACCGACGAAGAGATCGCGCAATGCATGGACGATCTGCGTGCGGCGAACGTGGACCTGCTGACGCTGGGCCAGTACCTGCGTCCCACCATGCACCACCTGCCGGTGCAGCGCTTCGTGACACCGGCGGAGTTCGACAAGTACCGCCAATGGGCGCTGGCCCGGGGTTTCCGCGAATGCGTGTCCGGCCCGCTCGTGCGTTCGAGCTACCGCGCCGAGCAGGCGCTCGCCGGGAACAACGCGGGGTTGGTGAACGCAGGCTCGACTGGAACGCCGGCCCCCGCCGCCGCTGTTGAAGATAGTCCGCGCCCGGCATCACCTCTCGTTCGGTGGTTAGGCAAGGTCGAGTACGAACCCACCTGGCGCGAAATGCAGCGCGTCACCGACACGCGCGACGCGAACACGCCCGACGAGATCTGGCTGCTCGAGCATCCGCCGGTGTTCACGCAGGGGCTGAACGGCGATCCGGGCCACGTGCTCGCGGCCGGCGACATCCCGGTGGTGCAGATCGATCGCGGCGGGCAGGTGACCTACCACGGTCCCGGCCAGCTCGTCGTCTATCCACTCATCGACATCCGCCGCGCCGGCCTCGGTGTGCGTGACCTGGTGACCGCGCTGGAGCGCGCCGTGATCGCGTACTGCGCCACGCTCGGCATCGAGGCCGAGTGCCGCAAGAATGCGCCGGGCGTGTACGTTGCGGGCCGCAAGATCGCGAGCGTCGGGCTGCGCATCCGTCGCGGTGCCAGTTATCACGGCCTGGCCTTCAATGTGAACATGGACCTCGAGCCGTTCCAGCGCATCAATCCCTGCGGTTATGCGGGCCTGCAGATGACGCAGCTCGCGGCACAGGGACAGCCGGATGCCACGGTCGAAGAAACCGGCCGCGCCTTCGTGCCGTTCCTGCAGCGCGAGCTCGCGGGGCTCGGCAAGAAGTCCTGCGAAAATTGAACCGGGCGCCGTGCGCGCCGTCCAATTCGCCACGGGAGGTCCCTTGAACCGCGCAACACGAATCCCCGGCCTGTTGTCCCTGGTTGCGGCCATGCTGCCTGTGATGTCACAGCCTGTGATGTCACAGGAAGAGGAGAAGCCGCTGGTCGTCATCGACCTGCGGCCCGCGGAGGAAACCGAGGGCAGTGTGCTCGTGCAGCTCAGCGGCAAGTGCAACGAGGACGTGTACCGCGTTCCCGATGTCGCCTCCGACCCGCTCAAGGTGAACATGCTCAAGGCCGATCTCGAGCCGCTGGTCGGTACCTCCGGCAAGACGTTGACCGTGCTCAACTGGTCCATCTACTACAACAAGCAGGTGCACAAGGACGGCGGCATGCTGCGGGGTATCGGTGTGCAGGGCTACTCGGTGCCCACCGCCGACGACAAGAAGAAGGCCGGCAGCAAGTGCTCGCAGAAGGAATCCGCGGGCGGCTGGTACCAGGCCAAGGAAATCACCTCGGTGTATTTCCCGCTGATCTCCGAGTTCACCGGCACCTTCGGCGGCAAACCCGTGAGCGTGCGCGTGGTGTATTCACCGCAGCGCAAGCTGCCCGGCAAGTTCCAGGGTGATGCCGCCGACACCGAGGCGCTGGTCGACGCCGTGCACCAGACTTCCGAGGCCGTCGCGGGCGCCATCCTTCAGTGAGGTACCTCGCCAGGCTCTCCGGCGGCAAGATCGCCCTGTGGTGCTTCCTGCTCTGGTACCTGGTCACGGTGCTGCATCACTTCGACCCGGCGCCATCGATCTGGCTCAATGCGCTCGGCATCAGCGGCATCATCGGCCTCGCGCTCTATCTTTCCGTGCGCGAGCCCGGCAAACCACCACCCGATCGCTGGACGGTGCTGCGGCTGTTCATCATGCCGTTCTGCGTGTCGAGCTTCTCGGCGCTCATCAAGGGCAAGGGATTCGTGCTGGTGTTCCCGCGTGACCTGGACGAGCTCGGCGCCAGCCTGGGCGCGTGCGCGGGATTCGTCGTGCTGGTCGCCACCCTCAAACGGTTCGGGGATTTCCCAACCCGGGTGGACGGGCCACCAGGCGCCGGCTAGATCAGCATGATCACGTCTTTGCTCGCCTGCAAAGCAGTCGCGAGCGCGACGATCTGCTCGCGGCTCTTGGCGTTGATGGTGTAGGTGATCGACAGGAAGTGCTGCTGGTTGCTCTCGCGCTCGGAGATCTGGCTCTCCTCGAGATCCGGCACGTGCTCGCGCACGATGGCATCGATGTTGGCGCGCAGTTCGGCGCTGCGGCGGCCGACCACCTTGATCGGATAGTCGACCGGAAACTTCAGCAGCTCTTCGCCATCGCCGGAAATGTCCTTCACCACGCTGTCCCCGCGAGCTCGCGCTTGTAGGCCTGGTAGGCGTCGTAGAGCTTGCGCCACACCGGTCCGGGTTTGCCAGTGCCCACGGGCTTGCCATCGAGTAGGGAAACCGGCTGGACTTCGCGCGTCGCGGCGCCGAGCAGGATTTCATCGGCGGCGCGCAGCTCCGCTTCACTGACCGCGGTCGTGCGCCATGTCACGCCGGCCTGCCCGGCAACTTCCTCGATGACCGACCGGGTCGTGCCCGGCAGCAGTTTCCACGAGTTGGGCGGCGTGCGCAGTTCGCCGCCGATCACGACGTGCACGCTCGACGCGCTGGCGTCCGTGAGCTGGCCATCGCGAATGAGGAGTGTCTCGCTCGCGTTGGCATCGACGGCGAGCTGGCGCAGCAGCACGTTCGCGAGCAACGACACCGACTTGATGTCACAACGCGCCCAGCGTGTGTCCCGCGCCGTCACCGCGGGCAGGCCGTTCTCGCGCCAACCGGCGCGGCCTTCGGGCCACGGCGAGGCAAACGCGAACACGGTGCGCGGCACGTCCGGCAGTGGCGCGTGGTTGCGACCATGCTCGGCGCCGCGCGTGACCTGCACGTAGATGTAGAGATCACCCGGGTGATCGTTGCGTGCGATCAGCTCGCGGTACAGATCGCGCCAGGCTTCGCGCGCCAGCGGATCTTCCATGCGGATCTCGCGAAGGCTGCGCGTGAGGCGGTCATGGTGCTGCTCGAATCGGAACGGTCGCCCACCGTATACCGGCGTGACTTCATAACAGCCATCCGAGTACAGGAATCCGCGATCGAGCGGCGAGATGCGCGCTTCGCGCAGCGGCAGGAACTCGCCGTTCAGGAAGCAGATCGGCAGCGGTTCTCCCACCGGCTACCTCATCCAGAGCGAGATGCCGTCCACCATGCGCGTCCACCATCCGCCCTCGGGCACCGCTTCCTTCGCCACGAGCGGCACGCGCGCGACCACGGTGTTGCCATCCGTGACAGTGAGTTCACCGAGCGCCTGGCCGGCCTTGATGGGCGCGATCACCGGTTCTTTGACCGTGGCGGCGGTCTTGAGCTGCGGCCCGGCGCCGCGACCGATGGTCACGAACACGTCGCGCGCCGGTACCAGCGTCACGAGGTCTTCCTCGCCCTTGAAGACTTCGGGCTTGAGGACCACGTCGCCCGCGCCCTTGGCCTTGTACGTCTCGTAGAACGTGAAGCCGTAGTTGAGCAACGCGGCGCTCGCGTCTTCGCGCTGCTTGAAACCCTGCGTGCCGAGCACCACGGCGATGAGCCGCTGGTCACCGCGTCTGGCCGAGCTCGCGAGGCAGTAGCCCGCGGTCTCGGTGTGGCCGGTCTTGATGCCGTCGACGGAAGGATCGCGCGCCAGCAGGCCGTTGCGGTTCTGCTGCTTGATGCCGTTCCAGACGAACTCGCGGATCGAGTACAGCTTGTACTCCTCGGGGAAATCGCGGATCAGGTGCGCGGACAGCGTCGCGATGTCGTGCGCGCTCATGTAGTGAGTCGGGCCCGGCCCGCCCCAGCTGTTGTCGAAATGCGAGTTCTTGAGGCCGAGCTCCTGCGCGTAGGAGTTCATCATCTGCACGAAGCCGTCCTCGGTGCCGCCTATCTTCTCGGCGAGCGCGATGGTGGCGTCGTTGCCCGACTGCACGATCATGCCCTTGATGAGCACGTCCACCGGGATCTGCGTGCCCACCTGCGCGAAGGTGCGCGAGCCTTCCGAGCGCCACGCGTGTTCGCTGATGGTCACGGGGTCCTGCAGGCCGAGGCGTTTTTCCTTGATCGCCCGGAACACCAGGTAGCCGGTCATGAGCTTGGTGATGCTGGCTGGCTCCATCTGCGCGTCGGCCTTCTCGCCCGCGAGCACGCGGCCGCTCATGTAATCCATGAGCACGTAGGCGCGCGCATCGATGGCGGGAGGCTTGGGAATGGGCACCGCGGCGAACGCGGAGGAAGCGAAAACCAGCAGCAAAAGCGGCATGAGCCGGGAACGCGGCATCTCGGGAAACTCCGGGGGAGGGACTGTCAGGGCGGCGATTGTAAGAGGAAAAATGGGGACATTCCTCATTTCGCTGTAACAATCGCGCGCCTTCCGCGCTGCGAGTTCGTCGCAAATATTACGAAGAAATGGGGAATGTCCCCATTATTCGGTGAGCAGGCGCGCGTCCTTGATGCCGAGCTCGTGCAGCCGCTTCAGCGCGAGGTCGAACTCCTCGACGCTGGCGAACGGACCAACGCGCACGCGATGCAGCGTGCGGTCGTTGCGGGGCATCTCGTCGAGGCTGGCAAGCTCCATGCCGGCGGCGAGCAGCGACTCGACGCGGCGGCGTGCGTTCTCGTGGTCGGAGAACACGCCGGCCTGGATGAACATGGCGTCGGGTGCGCGCGTGGCCGGCGCATTCACGACGGTCACGGCCGGAGCGGCGGGTGGTGGCATCACGGGCGAGGTCGGCATGACCGGCGGCGGCGGCGACGCGGGCACCGAGGGCGGTACGGCGGATCCCGGCCCGCCGCCCGGCGAAATGACGCGGATCTCCACGGGTGCCGTGCCCGCCATCAGCATGTCGAGCTTGGCCGCAGCGGTATAGGACAGGTCGATGATGCGATCGCCGACGAACGGCCCGCGGTCATTGATGCGCACCACCACCTTGCGCCCGTTGCGCAGGTTCGTGACCTCCGCGTAACAGGGGATGGGCAGCGTCTTGTGCGCGGCCGTCATGCCGTACATGTCGTAGGGCTCTCCCAGCGAGGTCGACGCCGCGTGGAATCCCGGTCCGTACCACGAGGCCGTGCCGCGCTCCACCCAGCCATCGCTCGAGGCCATCACGTAGTAGCGCTTGCCGAACACTTCGTAGAACGGCGGATTGCCGCGCGTGCCGCGAGGCTCGGCGCGGGGCACGGCGTCTGGAATGGCGAGCACGTCGGGCGGCGGCGAGGGCACGTTGGAACCGGAGGGAATCGCCTCCGTGTTCCGGCCCGGTCGGCTCTTCTCGGGATGGCGCGTGAGGCTGCAGCCTGCGAGGGCCACGCTGACCAGGATCACGAGGGTGGTGCGCATGTCCCGCGCACTGTACCTCACTCAGCGCGTGCTGCTGTCTTCTTCCTCGCCCTTGCTCGAGGCGAGATGCGTCGGGTTCTCGGCACGCGTGGCGTCGCTGGCCGCGACACGCACCGCGATGGTCTGCGCGAGGTCGTGCACGGCCATCGCGTATCGCACGCTGCGGTTGTAGCGCGTGATGACTTCGAAGTTCTTGAAGCCCACCCGGTACGAAGGACCGAGCTGCGTCTCGGCGGGGACCAGCAGCACCTTGGCATTCGCGTCCTGCGAAGCGGGATCGAAGTCCACACCCTTGGCCTTGAGGCCGGCGACGGTCTCGTTCAGCTGCAGGTTGCCCGGATCGGCCACCACGGGCGCGTCAGGCTGCAACACCGCATCCGCCAGCACCGGGCCGTTGGCCACCCAGCCGTTCCTGGCGAAATAGTTAGCGACGCTCGCGATGATGTCGTCCCAGTCGGCGAACAGGTCGCGCTGGGCGTCGCCGCTGCCGTCGACCGCGTAGCGGCGGTAGCTCGAGGGCATGAACTGGCTGGCGCCCATGGCGCCGGCATACGAGCCCATGGCGGTGAGCGGGTCCACCTGTTCCTCGCGCGACAGCGCGATGAACTGCGCCAGCTCGCCCTTGAAGAATTCGGCGCGCGGCGAATAGTCGAATGCCAGCGTCGCGAGCGCATCGAGCACGCGGTATTTGCCGGTGATGCGCCCGTAGAACGTCTCCACGCCGATGATGGCCACCACGTATTCGGGCGCGACGCCGGTGTCCTTGTGCGCCTTGTCGAGGCGCTTGCGGTGCTCCTGCATGAACTGCGCACCTTCATTGATGCGCTGCTCGGTGAGGAAACGGTCGCGGTATTGCCACCAGGGCGCGACCTTCTCGGCCGGCTTGCTGATCAGCTCGATGATGCGGGGCTGCGGCTCGGCCTTGGCGAGCAGGCGATAGATGTCGAGCGGCTGCATCTTCTGGTCGGCCGCGGTGCTCTCGACGAACTGGCGGATCTCGGGACGATCGAGATCGAAACGGTCACGCCCGGTGAACGACCCGTCCGCGAGCGCGGAACCGGACACCAACATCAGCGAGACGATCCATGTATCAGCGATGCGGCGCATCACGATGCAACGAGCTTCCGATGCGAATAGAGGGACATGAGGATACCGAAGCCGGCCAGCAGGGTCACCATCGATGTACCCCCGTAGCTGACGAGCGGTAGCGGTACGCCGACGACCGGGAGCAATCCGCTCACCATGCCCGCGTTGATGAACACGTACACGAAGAACGTGAGCGCGATGCTACCCGCCAGCAATCTCGCGAACGTGTCCTGCGTCTCGACCGCGAGATAAAGCGCGCGGCCGACCACGAACAGGTACAGCAGCAGCAGGATGCTCGCGCCGAGCAATCCCAGCTCTTCACCGACCATCGCGTAGATGAAGTCGGTGGTGCGCTCGGGCAGGAACTCGAGTTGCCCCTGCGAGCCGTTGAGCAGTCCCTTGCCGAACACGCCGCCCGAGCCGATCGCGATCTGCGACTGGATGATGTGGTAGCCCGCACCGAGCTTGTCGGATTCGGGATCGAGCAGGGTGAAGACGCGCTGCTTCTGGTAGTCGTAGAGCACGTACTGCCAGGCGAGCCAGGCCGCGAGCGCGCCGATGCCGGCAAGGCCGAAGATGATGCGGAACTGCAGGCCAGCCATGATCACGACCATCATTCCGCCGATGAGGATCAGGCCGCCGGTGCCGAGGTCGGGCTGCAGGATGGTCAGGGCCGTGGGGATCATGATGATGACGCTGAGCATCAGCAGCGATCCCAGGCTCGGCGGCAACGGGCGTTCGTGCAGCCACCACGCGCAGGTCATGGGCACCGCGAGTTTCATGATCTCCGAGGGCTGGAAGCGGATGAACCCGAGGTCGAGCCAGCGCTGCGCGCCCTTGCCGATGTGGCCGGTGATGTCCACGACCACGAGCAGCACCACGCCGAAGATCCAGAGCGGGAAGGCGAGGCGGCGCAGGAAGGCGGGTTTCACCTGCGCGAGCGCGCACATCGCGAATCCGCCGAGCGACGCGCGGATCGCCGCGTCGGCGACGCGGTTCCAGCTCTGGCCCGAGGCGCTGTAGAGGATGACGAAGCCGTAGAGCGTGATGAGTCCCAGGCCGATCAGCAGCGGGCCATCGAGCTTCAGGGCGCCCAACAGGCGCGCGGCGAACGTGAAGGTGCGCTGACTGCGCGAGCCGGTTTCAATCGGTTCGTAGATTCCCATCACTCGTCTCCTGACGCGGCGGGCGGCACCATGACTTCCGGGTAATTCATGACGTCAGTCCACCGCCTCGGTGGCCGGTTCGTCCTCTTTCGGAGGAGCCTTGGCGGCCGGGGCTGCGCCCTTGCCCGCAATGATCGGTCCGTAGCCCGGGCCTGGTGTCAGCGGCACCGTGCCCGGTGGCAATGGCACTTTGAGCTGGCCGTTGGCATCGAGCAGGTACGTGTCCATCACCTGGCGCGCGATCGGCGAGGCGAGCGAGGAGCCGAAGCCGCCGTTCTCCACGATCACCGCGACGGCGATGCGCGGATGCTCGGCCGGCGCGAACGCGATGAACCACGAGTGGTCGCGCAAGCGATCGGACACGGTCTTCTGATTGTCGAGGCTCTGGTTGCGCGCGACCGTGAACACCTGCGCGGTGCCGGTCTTGCCGGCAATCGTGTAGGTCATGTTCTTGCCGGCGAACGCCGCGGCGGTGCCGTAGCGCAGCGTGCCGGCCATGCCTTCCGTGACGATCTGCCACTGCTCGGCGCTGACGGTCTTGATCTCTTCGTTCTTCACGGCGGGGAAGTGCTTCACTTCACCCGTGGCCGGATCGCGCACGCCAGTCACGAGGCGCGGCTTATAGGACGTACCTCGGTTCGCGATGATCGACGTGTAGTGTGCGAGCTGCAGCGGCGTGACGAGGAAGTAGCCCTGGCCGATTCCGAAGTTCACCGTTTCGCCGGGGAACCAGACCTGATCCGCGGGACGCTTGAACGCCCTGCGCTTCCATTCCTTCGATGGCAACAGGCCCGGCTTCTCGCCGCCGATGTCGATCCCGGTGAGGCTGCCGAAGCCGAGCGGCGCGAGGAACTCGGCGATGTGATCCACGCCGATGTCACTGGCGAGACCGTAGAAGTACACGTCGCAGGACTTGGCGATGGCATGGCGAAGGTCCATCGCGCCATGACGGCCGGTTCGCCCTTCGCGGAAGGCGAGGCTGCTGCCGGGCAGGCGCCAGACGCCCGGGCAGAACTTCGTCGCGTTGGGTTCGACCTCGTGGTACACGAGCCCCGCGAGCGCAAGCCCCGGCTTGATGGTGGAGCCCGACGGATACTGCCCGCGCAACGCGCGATTGAGCAGCGGCACGTCGATGTTGTCGCGCAGTGCGCCGTACTCCGCGCGCGTGAGGCCGCGCGTGAATGGGTTGGGGTCGAAGCCCGGCGTCGACACGAGCGCGATCACGTCGCCGTTGCCGGGGTCGATCGCGACGACGGCGCCGCGCCGGCCGATGAGTCCTTCTTCCGCGACCAATTGCGTGGGCAGGTCGATGGCCGTGATCACGTCGCGGCCGGCCGCCGGCTTGATGACCGACAGGTCCGCCTTGAGCGTGCCCTGGCGATCGACCGAGCGGCCCGCGGCATTCACGAGGATCTGTCGTGAGCCGTCAGTGCCGTGCAGATCCTCTTCGTACGACGCCTCGATGCCGAGCTTGCCGATCAGCGACGTGCCGGCGTATTTCGACAGCAGGTCCTCCTTCTCGAGCTTCTTCACGTCGGCTTCACTGATCGCCGCGACGTAGCCGAGTGCGTGCACCGCGTGCTCGCCGTGCGGATAGAACCGCGTGAGGCGCGTCGCGATGTCGACGCCCGGGAATTCGAAGCGGTGAACGGCGAAGCGCGCGATCTCCTCTTCGGTGAGGCGGAGGCGGATCGGAACGCTCTCGAAGCTGCGGCGCGAGCGCACGAGGCGAGTGGTATCGGACAGGTCGTCTTCCTCGAGCACGCCGATCTGCACGAGCCCGCGCAGGGTGGCGTCGACGTCGGGTACGCGCTCGCGCACGAGCTCGAGCTGGAACGCGGGCCGGTTCTCGGCGAGCACCGCTCCGTTGCGGTCAAGAATGAGGCCGCGTTGCGCGGGCAAAGGCTCGACGCGCACGCGGTTGCCCAGCGAGAGCTCGGCGTAATAGTCGTAGCGCATCACCTGCAGCACGACCAGGCGGCCGATCAGCAGCAGCGTGAGCCCGATGACGATGATGGCGGCGGCCAGCGCACGGCGTTCGAAAAGCCGCTGCTCGGCCCAGTGGTCCTTGATGCGGACGGTTCCCATGTCCTCGGCAACCTGACTAGGTGCGTACGTGCGTGCGGCCGACCATCATGGCCACGAAAGGCCACAACATGGCGCCGATCATGGGCTGGATCCAGCGCCAGGGACTCGAGATCGAATGTTGCGTCCAGCCTTCGATGATCCATACCACCGCTTCGTTGAGCGTCAGCATGAAGTACACGAACAGGGATTGCTGGATCAGGGTCTGGTTTCGCAGCCGCTGGTGCAGGCTCATCGTGATATAGGCCACGAGCACGATGGCCAGCGCGTTCTGGCCGAGCACGTCGCCCTTGAACACGTCGAGCCCGAGGCCCGCCAGCCAGGGCGCGAAGATGCCGCCGGCATGCGGCGCGTAGATCGCCCAGTAGATGACCACGATGCCCACGAACGACGGGCGTACGGCCTCGAGCCAGGTGGGCAGCGGCAGCGCCTGCAGAACGAGTGCGAGCAGCACGCTCAGAGCGACGGACCAGCGGGGTTCGCGGCGGGCGAGGTTCATGGGGTGGGTACCTCGGCGGGCGGCGCGGTCTCGCGCCCGGCGGGAGCGGGCGTGGTCTCGGCACCGGGTGTCGCGGCGGGCGCGGTTTCCCGCGGTGCTGGCGCTGGCGTGGGCTGGGGCTCGGGTTTGCGTACCGGCTTCGCGGGCGCCGCGGGCTTGGGTTCTTCGACCACCAGGGCTTCGGTCGAGGCGGGTGCCGCCGGGTGTCCGGGCCGCGCCCAGATGAACAGCACTTCGCGATCCGCCTCGATGCGCGCCAGCGGCGCCGCGTAGATCTGCGCCAGCGGCTGCGTGGGATCGCGCTCGACCTTGGTGATGCGGGCCACCGGCAGGCCGAACGGGAACACACCGTCGAGGCCGGAGGTGACCAGCACGTCGCCGACCTTCACGTCGTAGTTCTGCGGTACGTAGGGCAGCTCGAGCGCGGTGGCGCGCCCGGTGCCGAGCGCGATGCTGCGTACGCCGGAGCGCAGTACCTGCACGGGCAGCGCGTGCTCGGAATCGGTGATCAGGATGATCTCGGAGCTGAACGGCCCGATGCGGAACACCTGGCCGAGCACACCTTCGCCGGTGATCACGGGCTGCGCCTTGTGCACGCCGGAATTGCCGCCGCGGTTGACCAGCAGACGCTGGCGCAGGGTCGACACCTCGACGTTGATCACCTCGCCGATGAGGCGCTTCTCGATGACCTCGGGCAGGGCGGTGGAAAGGCCGCGCAGCGTGGCGTTCTCGCTCTCGAGCGCCGCCTGGCGCAGCGTCATGAGCCGCTGGTCGCGCAGCTCGTTGCGCAGCTGGTCGACTTCCTTCTGCAGGGCTTCACGCGTGGTGAAGCTCTCCTTCATCCAGCGCCAGGCCGCGGACGGGGAATTGACCGCGAGCTGCAGTGGATAGACGGCCGCCTGCAGGCCGTAACGCGCCGTGTCCAGCCAGCCGCCCTTGCGGTCGTAGAACATGAGCACGACGCACAGCAGTGCGTAGCAGAAGAAACGGAATCCGAAGGATGGGCCGCGTCCGCCGAATGAGCGGCTTCCGCCGCTGCCGAAAACGGCCACTGTGATCCTTGGTTACTCGAGTCCGAAGCTTCCCGGCCCGACCGCGTCCTGCAGCTCGAGGATCCGGCCGCCACCGCGCGCCACGCAGGTG
>DATEII010000014.1:0-6663 GCA_035279135.1 Steroidobacteraceae bacterium | reverse complement strand
TTCGAGTTCTCGGCCAAGGACATCAATCGCATCCAGCGCATCGCGCTCAAGGAATCCAGGCTCGGCATCCCGGTGGTGTTCGCCACCGACATCATCCACGGGTACTGGACCACCTTCCCCGTGCCGCTCGGACTCGCGGCCACGTTCGATGCCGAGGACGCCCGCACCACGGCGCACGTGAGCGGCATCGAGGGTTATTCGCATGGACAGCGCTGGACGTTCGCGCCGATGGTGGATCACCCCGCGGATCCGCGCTGGGGCCGCGTGGTCGAGACCTTCGGTGAATCGCCACTGGTGTCGAGCGACTATGCGGTCGCGACCATCGAAGGTTTTCATCGCTCGCTCGCCGACCTGCCCGGCTCGCCGGCCCCCAAGGACTTCGGCGTCGCGAGTTGCCTCAAGCATTACATCGGCTACGGCGGTTCGCAGGGTGGCAAGGACTACGCCTATGTCGACCTGACCGAGCGCACGCTGCGTCAGTACCACCTGCCGCCTTACATCGCGGGCGTGAAGGCCGGCGCGCCGTCGGTGATGCCGGCGTTCAACACAGGTCCCGGCGGCGTGCCGATGTCGGCCAACAAGCGCTGGCTGCAAGACGTGTTGCGTGGCGAGCTCGGCTTCGATGGCGTGCTGGTCTCCGACTACGCCGCGATCACCGAGATGCGTAATCACGGCACGGTAGCCGACGATCTCGACGCCGCGGTCAAGGCGCTGCGCGACGGCACCATGACCGTCGACATGGAAGACGGCGTGTACTACGCGCAGCTCGAGAAGGCGATCGCGGGCGGCCGCGTCGGCGTCGAGCTGCTCGATCGCGAGGTGCTGCGTGCCCTCGCCTTCAAGCGCAAGCTCGGCCTGTTCGAGAAGCCTTACGTCCCCGAAGACCTGGAAAAGCGCGTGCGCGTGTCGAAGGAAAACCGCGCGGCCGCGCGCGAAGTGGCACGCAAGTCCATCGTGCTGCTGAAGAACGACGCGCAGCTGCTGCCGCTCAAGAGCCGCCGCATCTTCGTCACGGGTCCGCTCGCCGACGCGCCCGCCGACCTGCTCGGACCCTGGCATGCGCGGGGCGAGGCGAAGGATGCGGTGTCGGTACTCGACGCACTGCGTGAGCGCGCCGCGACCGCGAAGAACGGCACGACCATCGACTTCGCCGAAGGTGTCGCACTCGACGAGCGCGGCAATGCCGCGGGCGCTGACGATGCGCGCATATCCGCTGCCGTTGCCAAGGCGCGCGACAGCGAGCTCATCATCGCGGTGCTGGGTGAACGCGAGCGACAGAGTGGCGAGGCCAACAACCGCGCACACCTGGATCTGCCGGGCGCACAGCAGGCGCTCGTCGATGCACTCGCGGCCACGGGCAAGCCCCTCGTCGTCGTGCTGCTCACGGGCCGCGCGCTCGCGGTGCCGGAGCTGGTGAAGGATTCGGGCGCGCTGGTGCACGCGTTCTTCCCCGGCATCGAAGGCGGTCACGCGCTTGCCGACGTGCTGTTCGGCGACTACAACCCCGGCGGCAAGGAACCGGTCACCTGGCCACGCAATGTCGGGCAGATTCCGATCCATCACTACGATCCACCCAATGGCCGTCCCAACATTCCCGAGCGCGGCGACTACAAGGCGCATTGGCTCGACGAACCCGATGAGCCGCTGTTCGATTTCGGCTTCGGCCTGTCGTACAGCAAGTTCACGCTCGAGGGACTCGAGCTGCCGCCACGAGTCGGTGCCGATGGCAACTTCACGGTGCGTGCGCGCCTCACCAACACGTCTGATCGCGAGGGCGATGAAGTGCCGCAGCTCTACGCGCGCCCGCGCGTCGCCAGTGCCGTGGCGGGCAAGCAGCTCATCGCGTATCGGCGCGTGCGCCTGGCGGCGCACGAATCGCGCGTCATCGAGTTCACGCTGCCGGTGCGCGCGCTCGCGACACTGGACCCGCAGGATCACTGGGTGCTCGAGCCTGGCACCATGGAGATCACGCTCGGCACCAGCGCGCGCGGCGGACTCACGGGCACGTTCGAAGTCGCCACGGCGCAACGCGCCGCAGCAGCCGCGTCCACGCCGTCAAACTAACAACTTGCGAGCGGCGTGAGACGAATCCGCACACACGCCGGCCCGCAGTCCTACATCACTCGCACGTAACGCACGAGATTCCCCGCGCCGCGCGGTGCAAGAATCCGTTCCATGGAAGGCGTGTCGTCGCTTGCACGCCGCATCCGTGGGCGAATGCAGGGCACCGCGGTGCGCGCAGCGTGACTCGCCAGCAACAGCTGCGAGAGGGATTCTCCATGAACCATTTTCCGCGTTCGATTCTCGGCGCCGCGATCGCGGCCGTGCTGGCCCCGGTCGTCGTGCAGGCACAATCCGCCGACGCAACGCTGCGCGGGAAGGCGCCCGCGGATACCGACGTGACGGCACGCAACGTCGCCACCGGACTCACGCGCCGTGCGCACACCTCGGCCGACGGTTACTACACGATTGCCGGTTTGCCGCCGGGCACCTACCAGGTCGAAGCCGGCGGCGTTCAGCAGACGGTGACGTTGAGCGTCGCCACCACGTCGACGCTGGACCTCACGGGCGAAGCGGTCGCCGAAGTCGCAGCCCCCACGACCGAGGCGACCGAAGAAGTCGTGGTCACGGGTCGACGACTCGCCGAGGTGCGCACGTCCGAAGTGGGCAACGTGGTCTCGACGCACCAGATCGAGACCGTGCCGCAGATGACGCGCAATTTCCTCGAGTTTGCGGACACCGTGCCCGGCGTGGTGTTCCAGGTGGACGCCAAGGGAAAGACCTCGATTCGTGGCGGCGCGCAGAATCAGAACGGCGTGAACCTCTACATCGACGGCGTCGGCCAGAAGGGCTACGTGCGCTCCGGCGTGAGCGGCCAGGCCGGCGACACCCAGGGCAATCCATTTCCGCAGCTGGCCATCGGCGAATACAAGGTCATCACGTCCAACTACAAGGCGGAATACGACCAGATCTCGAGCGCGGCGATCACGGCGATCACGCGCTCCGGCACCAACAACTTCGAGGGCCAGGCCTTCGGCACCTACTCGGCCGACAACTGGCGTGCACGCACCCCGGCCGAAATCGATGCCGATCGCAAGACGCCGTCCGAGACCAAGGAGTACGGCGTCTCATTCGGCGGTCCGATCATCCAGGACCGACTGCACTTCTTCCTGACCTACGAGGCCAAGCGCTACGACACGCCGGTCACCGTGATCCCGGCCACGACCACGCCGCCCGACATCCTGGCGCAGCTGCCGCCGGAAGCCTCGAGCCAGCTCGGGCCGGCCAACATCGGATTCGAGGAAGACCTTTTCTTCGTGAAGTTCGACTGGGAACCGACCGACCGTGATCGCTTCGACCTCACCGCCAAGATCCGCGACGAGACCAGCTCCGGCGAACAGGTCGGCACGGGCATCGCGGCATCCGCCGCGGTGGACGCCGACAACAACGACAAGCGTTACGAGCTGTCGTGGAAGCGCAATGGCGAAGGCTGGCTCAATGAAGTCCAGCTCACCTACGAAGACGCGTTCTACACGCCGCACATCATCAATCCCGACGTGAATGGCCTGGTCTACACATTCAACGATGGCCAGGACCGCAACATCATCTCCATCAACGGCGCGGATCCGCGCGCCGGGCAGAACAAGGGCCAGAAGGGCTGGGCCGTCGCCGACATCTTCACGCTCACCGACATCAACTGGTTCGGGGGCGATCACACCGTGAAGATGGGCGTGAAGTACAAGGATGTGGACCTCACGGCGCAGGACTCGATCCCGGGCTTACCGGCGTTCTACTACGACGTGACTGCCGCGGGCACCGCGGCGGTGCCGTGGAAGTCGGCGTTTGCGCTGCCGCTCTCGGGCTACAACTCCAAGGTCACGTCCAGCGACAAGCAGCTCGGTGTGTTCGCGCAGGACGACTGGGTGGTGAACGACCATCTCACACTCAATCTGGGACTGCGATGGGACATCGAGTGGAACGAGTCGTACCTCGACTTCGAGACCCCGCAGTTCCTGCTGGACGCGTTGAACACCGAAATCGCACCGGGTGTCACGTATGCGCAGTCACTCGGACTTTCTTCCGACCCGAACGTCGCTTACGACATCAACGACTACATCAGCACCGGCAACAACCGCGACCCGTACAGCAAGGCATTCCAACCGCGGCTCGGTTTCTCGTATGACATCGGGGCCGACCAGCGCCACGTGATTTTTGGCGGCGCGGGCCGCGCCTACGACCGCACGTTGTACGACTACCTGCAGCTCGAGCAGACCAAGTTCGCGCTGGCGACCACGGAGATGCGCTTCAATACGCCGGATCATCCGTGCACGCCGAGTGCCTCTTGTATCGCCTGGGATCCGAGATACCTGAGCGACCCCACGGCGCTGCCCGCGCTGCTGACCGGCACGGCCGGCGAGGTCGACCTGGTCAACAATGATCTCGATGTGCCCTACTCCGACCAGTTCAGTCTGGGCATGCGCAATCGACTCGGTGACTGGAACACCAGCGTCACGCTCACGTACATCGAGAGCAAGGACGGCTTCGTGTTCACGCTCGGCAACCGGTATCCCAACGGCGACTTCTGGCAGAACCGATCGCAGCCCTGGGGCAACTCGCCGCCGGGACTCGCGGGCGCCCTGTTGATCGGCGACACCGGTATCGAAACGAAGAGCAAACAGGTGCTGCTCTCGGCCGAAAAACCGTTCGATCGTGACTCGCGCTGGGGCGCGACGTTCTCGTACACGTTCACCGACGCAGAAGGCAACCGCGACATCAACGAGCACTATGCCTTCGACCAGTCGTCGATCAACGAGTATCCCTGGGTGTTGTCGAACGCCGCTGCCAAACACCGCTTCGTTGCCACGGGTTCTTATGCCGGCCCGTGGGGACTCACGTTCGCGGGCAAACTCACCTGGTCCACGCCCATTCCCCATACCATCGCGTCCTGCTACACCGGCACCGCGACCTTCCCCACCGGGGCGCCATGCACGGTCGCTTCCTATGCGGCGAATGACGATGGTTACCAGGCGCTGGACCTGCAGATCACCAAGGACTTCAACGTGACGGACGTGGCCTCGTTCTACCTGCGATTCGACATCCTCAATGTGACCAACGAGGAGAACCTGGTGGACTACACCGATGTCACCGGCGCGAACGGCCTGATCACCGGTGGCGGCCTGAACCCGATCGGCAATATCACCGGTTACCCTCGTACGGTGCGCGGGTCGTTCGGGATCAGGTTCTAGGAACCGGGAGGCGGAGCTGTTAGCGCGGACGATCGGTGACACAATTGGTCGCGTGAACAGCGAGGCGCGTCTCGGAAGCATCGTCATCGTCGGCGGCGGCACCGCGGGCTGGATGGCGGCGGCCGCGCTCGCGCGCACGCTCGAGCTCCCGGTGTCCATCCAGCTCATCGAGTCCGAGGACATCGGCACCGTGGGGGTGGGCGAAGCCACGGTGCCGCACTTGCGCGCCTTCAACACTTCGCTGCAGATCGACGAGATCGAGTTCGTGCGTGCCGTGCGCGGCACGTTCAAGCTCGGCATCCAGTTCGTCGACTGGGGCAGCGTGGGCACGAGTTACATCCACGGGTTCGGCACCATCGGCCATGAATACCGCGGATTGCCGTTCCACCAGTACTGGAGCCGGCTCAACCTGGCCGGCAAGGCCCAGGACATCGGCCAGTACTCGTTGAACACGGCCGCCGCGCCGGTCGGCAAATTCATTTCGGGCGCCACCGACGTGCCGAAGAATTCGCCGCTCGCGCAGGTGGCCTACGCCTATCACTTCGACGCCGGCCTCTACGCGCAATACCTGCGGCGCTACGCCGAGGCGCGCGGCGTGCGGCGTGTCGAGGGCGAGATCGTCGACGTCACGTTGCGCGGCGCCGACGGCTTCGTCGAATCGGTGACGCTGAAATCCGGCACGAAGGTCTCGGGGGACCTGTTCATCGATTGCTCCGGCTTCCGCGGCCTGCTCATCGAACAGGCGCTCAAAACCGGCTACGACAACTGGACCCACTGGCTGCCCTGCGATCGCGCGGTGGCGGTGCCGAGCCAGAAGGTGTCGGCCGCCACGCCGTACACACGTTCCACGGCCCGCACGTCCGGCTGGCAGTGGCGCATTCCGCTGCAACACCGCACCGGCAACGGCCACGTATATTCGAGCACACACGTTGGCGATGAGGAGGCCGCGGCCACGCTGCTCGCGAACCTCGACAGCCGCGCGCTCGGCGAGCCGCGCGTGCTGAAATTCACGACGGGCCGGCGTCGCAGGATGTGGAACCGCAACGTGGTCGCACTTGGACTCGCGAGCGGCTTCCTCGAGCCGCTGGAATCGACCAGCATCTACCTGATCCAGTCCGGCATCGCGCGCCTCATCGACATGCTGCCGGATCGACACATGAACAGGACGCTGCAGGACCGCTACAACGCCGAAGCCGCCTTCGAGATCGAACGCATCCGCGATTTCCTGATCCTGCACTACTGCGCCACGCAGCGGCGGGACAGCGAGTTCTGGAAGTATTGCGCGCACATGTCCATCCCCGCCGAGCTCGACGAGAAGATCCGGCTGTTCCGCGACAGCGGCCGCTTCTACCGGCAGGCCGACGAGATGTTCGCACTCACGAGCTGGGTGCAGGTCATGATCGGCCAGCACATCGTG
>DATEII010000013.1:0-9931 GCA_035279135.1 Steroidobacteraceae bacterium | reverse complement strand
CCGCCTTCTCCCTGGTGCGGCTGGTGCAGTAGTTTGACGTAGATCCCGAGCTGCACGAACCAGACGACCGCGAGGCTGGCGAGATCATGCGACAGGAAGTGCGCCCCGCGCGCCTCCTGGCCGAGCGCGAACACCGCCCATACGAGCAGCGCGCCGAGCAACGCCATCGCGGCGAGGCGCGGCGACCGGTCGCGGAACAGGAAGTAGAAGCAAACCAGCGCGAAGCCCGACGAGGAATGCGCACCGGGAAAACATTGCGCCGCGGGCAGGCCGTGCGGCCGCGCCGAGAACAATCCGATATAAGGCCGGTCGCCGCCGAATTCGGTCAGGTCCCAGGGGCAGTCGACGTCGGTCACGAGTTTGAGAGCGCCGACGACCAGCACCGATGCGGCCATCGCCAGGAACACGAAACCCGAGGAGCGACGCCAGTGCCGCATGGGCGCGGAGAAGAACGAAGCCAGCCAGAGTGCGACCGCGGTGCCGGCCACGGTGCGCGCGAGCCAGCGCCCGCCGTTGTGGATCACGCCATGGGCCCACCAGCCACCCGCGCCTTCGCCGCCCAACCACCGGTGTGCCCGACCATCGTAGAAGAGCGCGTGCGCCAGGGTGCGGTCGAGGCCGGTCCACTCGATCACCGTGAACAGCGGCACGAACAGGATCAGCGGGATCCAGGCGTGCTGGTTCCAGAAATCGTCCTTGTTTGCGAGGGAGCCGGGGGTGGCGAGCAGGGGTCGGGTAGTCGGGACGAGTTCTGTCATGTACCGGCTTCGGTGGCTTGGGAACGTGGCTTTAGACGGCGAGCCGGCTCAGAATCCTTCGCGATGCGCAACGGACTCCCCCTGTCGATGACGTCTAAGTCCGCACACCGGCTCCCCCAGCGGCATGAGCCGCTGCAGCAATTGAGGTAGCCGCGTGCTGGACGAGCAGGAACTCATCGACCGGATGCGCCGTGGCGATCAACGAGCTTTCGACCAATTTTTCGAGATGTACGCGGCCCGCCTCGGGGCGTTCGCGGCGCGGCGCAGTGCGCTCGACCCGGCCGCGATCGAAGACGTGGTGCAGATGACCATGATCAACGCCATGCGCAGCCTGGGCAGTTTTCGTGGCGGCTCGACGCTGTTCACGTGGCTGTGCCAGATCTGCCGCAACCTGCTCGCCGATGCGCGCCGCAAGGCCGCGCGCCAGCCCGTGACCCAGAGCCTCGACCAGGAGGACAAGGCGCTCGCCAAGGTCGTGCAGCTGACCGATTTCCGCGATCCGCTCGATGAATGCGCCACCGATTCGGAGCGCGGCGCCGTGCGGCGCGCCATCAATCGTCTGCCGCCTCACTACGCGCGCATACTCGAGCTCCGTTTCGGGGACGAGCTCACGGTCCCGGAGATCGCACGCGTGTTGCAGGTTTCGGAAAGTGCCGCCGAGTCGCAGCTGGTGCGTGCGCGCCAGGCTTTTCGCACCGAATGGCAGGGTGATGCCGCGGTCGGGGACGCGACATGAGCCACCTCGACGATGAAGAAATCCTGCGCAGCAACCTGCGGGTGCCCGCGCTCTCACCCGAGGCGCTGGCGCGCATCCGCCGCGCCACCGAGGCGGAGTGGCGCACGCAGACCGGCGGAACGTCACGGCGCCTGTGGATGCCGCGCGCGGCCGCTGCCGCGGTCGCGTTGCTGGCGCTCGGAGCCGCGTGGCAGTTCTGGGTGCGTGGTGCCGGCAACACCGCGGGCGAACCGATGGCGCAGCTGGCGCGTGCCGACGGCGAGGGTGTCGTGGAGGTGCGCGCCTTGTGGCGCGACGCGGCGCTCGGCGTCGGCAGCGAGTTGCGCAGCGGCGGCGATTTCGAAGTGCGCGGCGGTTCCCTGCTCGAGCTCCATGGCGGCGGCAACGTGCGGGTCGCGCCCAATTCCAGGTTCGAAGTGCTGTCGGCGAACTCGGTACGGCTGGAGCATGGCGAGATGTATGTGGACATCCCTCCTGGTGCGCATGCGGATGCCAGCTTCGTCGCCGTCACGGGCGCCGGCGAGTTCCGTCACCTCGGCACGCAGTTCGCGATCGCGGTGGTCAACGGCACGACTCGTCTGCGCGTGCGCGAAGGACAGGTGCAATGGCATGCGGCCGGCGGTGATTCCACGCTGCCGGCGGGCACCGAGGTGCTCATCGACCGCCACATGAACGTGACGCGCGGTGCGATCGCGAGGACCGGCGAGCATTGGTCGTGGACCGAAACCATGGCGCCGGAGATCGACATCGACAACCGGCCGCTCGGCGAATTCCTCGACTGGTTCTCGCGCGAAACCGGGCGCCGGCTGGTGATCGCCGACGCTACGACGCAGCACCAGATCGATACGATCCGCATGCACGGCAGCGTGCACGGCCTCACGCCGATGCAGGCGCTCAAGGCCGTCATGGCGTCGACCTCGCTGCGTTTCGACCTACCGGCTGGTGCGATCCGGGTAAGCTTCGCGGGTGATCCCCCGACGAGTACCTAGCCTCTGCTTCATCGCCTGGCTTGCGCTGTGCGCCACGCTGCGAGCCGCCGAACCAGCCACGGTAGATAGCCTGCTGCGCGCGCTCGCGTCGCAGGGCATCGACGTCATCTACAGCTCCGACCTGGTGCCGCCCGATCTCGCCGCGCCGCCGCCACGCGCGGGCCGTTCGCCGCTCGAGCTCGCGAAGGACGCATTGGCCGCGAACGGCCTCGAGCTGCAGCCGCTGGCGCCGCAGAAATACGTCGTGGTGCGCAAGGCCGCGGCTCCGCCCGCCACCGTTCCGGCGGCCGACGCGCCGCTGCAGGAGATCTCGGTGTACGCGAGCCGCTACTCGATCGAAGGGCGCGAAGTGGCTGCGCCGCGCGAGCTCTCGTCCAGCGACATCGACGTGGTGCCCGGCAGCCACGATGACTCGTTGCGCGCGCTCAAGTCGCTGCCGGGACTTGCCAGCAATGTGTCGGGGCGGCCGTACATCCGCGGCTCGCTCGAGAACGACGTGCTGGTGCGCTACGACGGCATTACGCTGCTCGATCCCTTCCACCTCAAGAACTACCAGAGCCTGATCAGCGCCATCGATCCGGCCGCGATCGAGCGCATCGAGGTGTTCAGCGGTGGATTCCCGGTACGTTACGGCACGCGCTCCGGCGGCGTCATCGACATCACGCCGCCGACGCGCGACGTGGGTTACGAAAACCGCGTGGGTGCCAGTTTCATCTCGGCCGGCGCATCGAGCATCGGCAGCAGCGAACGCTGGCCGCTGGAATGGGTGTTCGCGATCCGGGACAGTACGCTCGATCTGCTGGAGCCCGTCGAAGAAGGCTTCGGTACGCCGGAGTTCAGCGATTCGCTCGGGCACCTGCGATACCGCACCGACCACGGCACGTGGACCGCGGGCTGGCTGTTGCTCGAAGACCGCATCGAGCTCGGCCCGGAGGGCGACGCGGAAAGCGCCAGGGCCCGCTACCGCGACGAGTATGTCTGGCTGGCGCGCGACCATGAGTTCGGCCCGAGGCTGCGCACGCGCGCCACCGCGGTGTTGACCGGCTCCGAGCGCCATCGCGATGGCGTGCTCGACCAGCCCGGCGTCGCCACCGGCAACCTCGAGAGCACCAGCGAGTTCGAGCGAGTGGAGCTCACGAACGTGTGGACCTGGGACCGGCGCGACGCCGTCACCGACACCTTCGGTGCCGAGTTCGCCGTGTCGGACGCCGAGTTCGACTACCAGCGCACGGCTGACTACAGCCCGGCGGTGGCCGCCGCCTTCGGCCGGCCGACGAACAACGATCTCGCTTTCATCGGCAACCCGCGGGTGTTCACCTACGCGCTGCACGCGGCCGAAAGGCGCCGCTGGAAATCCTTCGAAGCCGAGCTCGGTTTGCGCCTCGACGGCGAACACTACAACCTGGGCGGCGACCACACGCAGATCAGTCCGCGAGTCAACCTGCGTTATGACGTGAACGACCAGCTGCGCGTGTACACCTCCGTCGGCCGGTTCTCGCAGGCCCAACACGTCGAGGAGTGGCGCGTCGAGGAAGGACAGCAGACGGCCGATGCCGCGCAGGTCTCGATCCACAGCATCGTCGGCATCACCTGGGAACCGAGCGCGGCGACACGCTGGGGCATGGAGGCGTACTCCAAGCGATGGACCACGATCTCGCCGTACTTCGACAGCCAGCTGGATCCGCTGTCGCTGACGCCGGACCTGCAGCCGGATCGCATCCGCATCGCGCCCGAAGAATCCGAAGCCACCGGGCTCGAGCTCAGCGCACACCACGAGTTCTCGGATCGCCTCTCCGGCTGGGGCACGATGAGCTGGGCACGCGTTGCCGACGACTCGCCCGCCGGCGACGTGGTGCGCAGCTGGGACCAGTCGCTCGCCCTGACGCTGGGTGCGTCCTGGCAGGCGTCGCGCTGGAACGCGTCGGTATTCGGCGCCTGGCACCGCGGCTGGCCGAGAACGCCGCTGCTCCTCGATCCGCTCACGCTCGGTGAAAGAAATTCCGCCCGCTGGGGCGACTTCTACACGCTCGACGTGCGCGGCAGTTATGTGTGGCCACAGAAGTACGGCGACTTCTCGCTGGTGCTCGAGCTCACCAATGCCACCGACCGGTCGAACGATTGTTGCGCCGTGCTACAGACCACGCCGGATGGCGCCTTCACGACCGATGTCGACCATTGGCTGCCCACCATCGTGAACCTGGGCTTTTCCTACCGCTGGCGAAGTCGGGACTGACTGCGACGGGGTGGGGCGCGCGGTAACGTCTAACCGCGCATGGTGGTGGCCCCCCGTCGCAAGCCCGTGAAAACACTGCTCCTTTCCCTGGGGATCGCGTGTCTCGCGACCCAGCCCTCGAACGCCCGGCTGTTGCCGAGCGCGGGGGCCCGCGTGTCGCAGACGCAGCCGCCGCGCCCCGCCGGTCTGCCCTCGGACGGCGAGCTCGAGCGCAGCGACGCGCGCATCGGCTACATCAGCATCGACGAGCGCCCGCTGTTCGACGTCGAGCACCAGGACGAGAACACCACGCTGTCGCGTACCGCGAACCGCCTGCACATCGCCACGCGCGAGGCGACGATCGCGGACCAGCTGCTGTTCAAGAGCGGCGATCACTACCGCGCCAGCCTGCTGCAGGAGTCGGCGCGCATCCTGCGCGACACGCGCTACCTGCGCGATGCGGTGATCCGCCCGGTCGCGTACCACGACGGCCTGGTCGACGTCGAAGTCACCACTCAGGACGTGTGGACGCTGAACCCCGGCTTCTCGTTCGGCCGCAAGGGCGGCAAGAACACCGGCGGCGTCGAGGTCGAGGACCTTAACTTCCTCGGCATGGGCACGCAGCTCGGCGTGGGTTTCACGAGTGGTGTCGACCGCGACTCGAAGACTATCTACTACCGCGATCGGAACGTGGGCTCCTCGTGGTGGGACCTCGCCACGCGTTATTCGGACAACAGCGATGGTCGCCTCGCGGAGTTCGGCCTGGCCCACCCGTTCTATGCACTCGACACGCGCTGGGCCGCCGGCGTGGCGCTGTCGGACGACGAGCGCACCGATTCGCGCTACGACCTCGGCGAAGTCATCGACGAGTTCCAGACGCACGAGAAGCTCGCGTCCATCTACTGGGGATGGTCCGATGGCCTCGTGAACGGCTGGGCGCGCCGTTACTCGGTGGGCCTGAGCTACGACGACGTCGCTTTCGAAGACGTGCCCGGGGCGGATGCCACGCGGTTGCTGCCGCAGGACCGCCACCTCGTGTACCCGTGGTTCTCGATCGAGTGGGTGCAGGACGAATTCCGCACCGAGCGCAACCGCGACCAGATCGAGAAGACCGAGGATTATTCGCTGGGCTGGCGTGCCCGGGCGCAGCTTGGCTACGCGAGCTCCGCGTTCGGTTCCGACCGCGACGCCTACATGTTGTCCGGCGGTGCGACCAAGGGCGTCGCCTTCGGCGAGCGGCAATCGATGTTCTTCGATTTCGACACCGCGGGCCGGATAGAAGATGGGGCGTTGCGGGGCGCGAAGTCGGCGCTCGGCGCGCGTTACTACTTCCGCCAGTCGCCGCGCCGCGTGTTGTTCCTGGACCTCTCGGCCGAGCTGGGCCACAACCTCGATGTCGACCAGCAGATCCTGCTGGGTGGCGACAGCGGGCTGCGCGGCTATCCACTGCGCTACCAGGCCGGCGAGGGCCGCTGGCTGTTCACCGCCGAGCAACGTTTCTTCACCAACTGGTATCCGTTCCAGCTGTTCAACGTGGGAGCCGCCGTGTTCTACGACATGGGTTCCACGTGGGGACGGGATCCGCTCGGTTCGCCCTCGCAGGGCCTGCTGCGAGACATCGGCTTCGGCCTGCGCCTCGGCAACAGCCGCTCGGCGCTGGGCAACGTGCTGCACATCGATGTCGCGTATCCGCTCGATGGCGACTCTCATTCTCCTCAATTCCTCGTCGAGACCCGGAAGAGCTTCTGATGCCCGCTGTGCCTAATTACCTGCGTCCCCTGCTGCGCGTCGAGACGCTGGTGCTGGCCGTCGTGGCCTGGATCGTGGCCACGGCCAACTTCGCCTGGTGGAGCGCCGTCGGCGAAGGTCGCGACTGGTCGCAGCCTTCGAACTGGATCTTCCTGCTGTGTTGCTTCGCGGCGCTGGTGGCGCTGCATTTCGTGCTGCTGGTGCCGCTGGCCTTCCGCTGGATAGTGAGGCCACTCCTCACGGCCGTGGTCATCACGAGCGCCGCGGCGGCCTGGTACATGCGCACCTACGCGGTGATGCTCGATCCGACGATGATCCAGAACGTGCTGCGCACCGACACACACGAGGCGCGTGAGCTGCTGAACGTCGACATGTTCGCCTGGGTGCTCGGCTGGTCGGCACTGCCCGTGGCATTCATCTGGCTGGTGAAGCTGCGTCCCGTGGCGCCGCTGCGGGCGCTGCTGGTGCGAGGCGGCGCGGTGCTCGCGGCCTGCGTGGTCGCCACGCTGGCGTTCTTCGTGATCTCGCGTGACCTGACCTCCTTCCTGCGCAACGAACGCGAAGCGCGTTACCTGGTCACGCCCGGCAATTTCATCTATGGCCTCGCGGTGCAATCGGCGCACGGCGTCGAAGACGCGCACGTCGCGCGCGAACCCGTGGGCACCGACGCGCATTTCGTGCGCGTCGCCTACGAGAAGCCGCCGCGCGTGCTGGTGCTGGTGGTGGGCGAGACGGCGCGTGCCGCCAACTTCTCGCTGCTCGGTTATGCGCGCGAGACCAATCCCGAGCTCGCGAATGCGGGCGTCACGGCGTTCAGCGACGTGACCTCGTGCGGCACGTCCACCGAGATCTCGGTACCGTGCATGTTCTCGCCGTACGGCCGTGCAAACTACGACGAGCGCCGCATCCGCAATTCCGAAGGCCTGCTCGACGTGCTGGTGCGCGCGGGCTACACGGTCAAATGGCTCGACAACCAGTCGGGCTGCAAGGGTGTCTGCAAGGGCCACGGCATCGACTATGAGAAGCTTTGCACCGGCGATGAATGCCGCGACGAGATCCTCGCGCAGCGCCTGGCCGAAGAACTGCCGCAGGTGAAGACCAACACGGTGTTCGTGCTGCACATGATGGGCAATCACGGCCCGGCCTACTTCCGGCGTTACCCGGCCGAGTTCCGCCGTTTC
Organism: Steroidobacteraceae bacterium; assembly: GCA_035279135.1. Lineage (GTDB taxonomy): Bacteria > Pseudomonadota > Gammaproteobacteria > Steroidobacterales > Steroidobacteraceae > CADEED01. Next base: position 2,306 of record DATEII010000013.1, on the reverse strand, counting down.
CTGCCGGATTGCGCCACCGCCGAGCTGCGCGACTGCAGCCGCGAGCAGGTCGTGAATGCCTATGACAACGCCATCCTGTACACCGACCACGTGCTGGCCAGCGTGATCCGCACGTTGAACGGCGACCCGCGACGGCTCGAAAGCGCGATGATCTATGTTTCCGACCACGGCGAGTCGCTGGGCGAGCATGGCCTCTACCTGCACGGCATTCCGTATGCCATCGCGCCGGAATACCAGACACACGTGCCGATGCTGGTGTGGCTCTCGACCCAGATGACGAGCTCGGGTGACGTCGATGCCGCCTGCGTTCGCGGCAAGTCCCACGAAGCCTTCTCGCACGACAACCTGTTCCACTCGGTGCTCGGACTCATGGACGTCGAGACCTCGGCCTATCGCGCGTCGAGCGACATCTTCGACGGCTGCCGCGGCGGCATGGCGCGCTCGTACGCGCAGGCTGGAATCGACAAGACGCGCTGATCGCGTAAGGTATGGGCATGGAAAAGCCCAGCCTCAACATCGTGCGCGCCGCCGACATTGCGGCGCATGCGCAGGAATTCTCCCATCCTTGGAATCCGGCCTCGCTGATGCGCGGCACCCAGCTCGGCCGCAGCGTCGGTCTCAAGCGCACCGGCGTGAATTTCATCCGCGTGCCGGCGGGCAGGGAGTCCTTCGTCTACCACTCGCATCGATATGAAGAGGAGTGGATGTACGTCCTCGAGGGCGCGGGCGTTGCCTTGATCGATGGCCAGGAATTCGCGATCTCGGCCGGAGATTTCATCGGCTTCCCGACGCCCTCGGTCGCGCACCTGCTGCGCAATACGGGCACCGGGGACCTGGTCTACCTGGCGGGCGGCGAGAACCGCGAGTTCGAAGTGGCCGAATTCCCGACGCTGAACAAACGCATGGTGCGCATGGGCCAGCAGGTCGACATCTACGACGCCGACGACGCCAAGGGCTTCGGACCTATCTAGTCAGAACGGAATCAACGCCCCCAGCCGTGCTGGCCAGGCCCTCGAGCACGCGCGCCGTCACGCGCGCCCGGTTGAGCCAGACGTCGCACAGGAACAGGAAGGAGACTCCGAGCCAGGCCGCGTACGCCAGGCCGAGATAACTCCCCTGCACGATGGTCATCAGCCAGTCCTGCTCGAACACGTAGAGCCAGGCGCAGGCCAGCGTGCTGATGGCCAGCAGCACCCCGGGCACGAACAGCTCGCGCACGTGCTCGGGCTTCAGGAACGACACGAGCAGCAGCAACAGGAAGGCAACCGCGTTGCTGGCCGTGAAGATGCGGATGTCGTGCGTGAGGTCCGCGACCACCGCGAGGTAACCGGACTGGATCAGCGCCACGAGGCGTGAGTTGTCGAGTTGCAGCTCGCCGATGCTGAGCGTCGCGCCGTCGCGAACCCAGGATTCGAGCTTGCCTCGCCACTCGTCGCTCAACGCACGCACCTGCGGAATGCAGATCGCCAGTTGCTCGCGGATGTCGCGCTTGAGCAGCTCCTTGTACCCGGCGATCTTCTGTTCATTCTGCCGGTACAACTCGGCCGCATAACGCGACAACGCGCCGTTGCCCGAGGGCGCGCCGAGCCCGTCGACGAAGGTGTCCAGCTTCCCGGCCACGCGGCCTTCGATGTACCCGGCGGCGAAGTCTTCGACCCAGCGTGGCGTGTGCCACGTCAGTGCGAAGAAAAACGCGAACAGGATTGCGCCCGCGACCCCGATCATTCGCAAGGAGTATGTCTGGGCCGCGGACGCTTGCATGCCGGGCTGTCAGCCACTCGCCGGCTTCGCCTTCCACGCGGCGAGCACGGCGGCTTCCTTGTCCGGCGCGATGCCGGCCTTGAGCTTCTCGCGCTCCTCGGCGGGGCGTGCCAGATGCCAGGCCATGGTGTCATCGACGGTTTTCTTGAGCGGCGAGATCCTGAGGCCCTTGGCGAGCGCCGCGGCATTGCTGGTGCCGGCGAACGCTGCCTCGTCACCCTTCGCGGGCAGCCAGACGGGCATTTCACCCCACGGCTCGACCTGCTGCGCTTCGAGGAAATCGGCTGGAATCCACACCGCCTTGGGCGCAGACGCCGGCTTGGCCTGCTTGTTCGCGGCCGCGATGCAGGCGTCGGTGAGCTCGCCGAACTTGAAGTCGTTCGGGTTCGAAACCAGGTTGTAGGTGCCCGTCGTGTTTTCTTCGGCCGCCTTGATCGCGAACGCCGCGAGGTCGCGCACGTCGATGACCTGGAAGGCATCGCCCGGCGAGCCCGGCGCGATGAATTCGCCGCCGCGCGCGGCACGCGCGGGCCACCAGGTGAAAC
>DATEII010000012.1:0-34327 GCA_035279135.1 Steroidobacteraceae bacterium | reverse complement strand
TTCAGCGCGATGAAGGTTTCCGTGCCGGAGTCCGGCGACACGCCCTGCTCGCTGCGATAGCCGCTGTACTGGCCGCGCACCACGTCCGCCGGATTCACCGGCAGCATGCTGCGAAAAACCTTGTGTTTCTCTTCGCTGATGGGCTTGGGCGCCAGGCTCGTCGGCGGCTCCATCGCCATGAATGCGAGGATCTGGAACAGATGCGTGACGACCATGTCGCGATACGCACCCGTGGACTCGTAGAACGCGGCACGCTGTTCCAGGCCGAGCGTCTCGGGCACGTCGATCTGCACGTGGTCGATGAAGTTGCGATTCCAGATGGGTTCGAACAAGCCATTGCCGAAGCGGAATGCCAGGATGTTCTGCGCGGGCTCCTTGCCGAGGAAGTGATCGATGCGAAAGATCTGCTCCTCGTTGAACACCTCGTGCAACCGCGCATTGAGCTCCTTCGCGGACGCGAGATCGGTGCCGAAAGGCTTTTCCATGACGATGCGCGAATTCCTGACGAGATCCGCGTCGCCGAGCATGTGCACCGCGGACAACGCGGCACTGGGTGGCACCGCGAGATAGTGCAGGCGGCGGCTTTCCTCGCCGATGGACTTTTCCGCGCGCACCACGGCTTCGTTCAGAGCGGCGGCGCCGGCCTGCAATGGCACGTAATCGAGACACTTCTCGAACGCGCTCCAGCCGGCGTCGTCCACCTTGCGCGCCGAGAACTCGTCGTGCGCGGCGCGCGCGAACTTGCGGAAACCCGCGGTATCGAGATTGTCGAGCGAAACGCCGATGATGCGGCAGGCGGGAATGAAGCCCGCGCTGGCGAGATGCAGCAGTCCGGGGATCAGCTTGCGCCGCGAGAGATCACCCGTCGCACCCACCAGCACGACGACCTGCGGAAAACGCGGGCCGACGCCCGCCGGAACCTTCGCCACGGTGCACTCCATCGTCAGAGAACACGCCCCGGGGCGAAGGTTTTATCACAGGACCTACGGAGCGGTTAATGCGCGCGCTACCGATTCGCCCTCGTACGGGATCGTGAAGTCGGGTTTCGCGTCGAGGTCGGCTGGCTTCGCACCGTCCTTGATCAACCGCACCCTGAACGTGCGTTGCCCCGGCATGCCGGGATAACTGCCGCTGCGTGCGCCGACGACCACGCTGCCGATGGAATCGATATAGCCGATCGGAATGCGCGAGAACTCACCCTTCTCGTAGCCATAACTCACGCCGTCGTCTTCGTAGAGCTCGAAGGTGCCGTTCTCGCCCGGGAAGACCAGCAGCGTGATGTCGCCGGGTTTTTTTTCCGACGAGTACTGCAGATCCGGCCCCACCGGCACGATGGACCCTGCGCGCACGTACAGCGGCATGCGGCCGAGCGGCGCGGCCGCCTCGACCGTCTGCCCGCCCTCGAAGCGTTTGCCGGTGTGGAAGTCGTACCAGCTGGTCCCTGCGGGTAGATAGACCGGCCGCGAACGCGCCTGGTACTTGTATACCGGCGCCACCAGGAAAGCGTTGCCGAAGAGATACTCGTCCTTGACGTCGCGGGCGGCGAGGTCATCGATGAAGTCCATGCTGAGCCCGCGCATGATGGTGCCATCGCGGTGATAGGTATCCGCCGCCACGGTATAGATGTACGGCAGCAGGCGATAACGCAACCGGTCGTGCCACACGAGGCTGTCATAGACCTCGCTGCCCCGTGGCGCGAGGTTGTAGATCTCGCGCAGGGGAAACTCGCCGTGCGATCGGAACAGCGGCGCGAATGCGCCGAACTGGAACCAGCGCAGGTTGAGCTCGCGCCATTCATCCTGGTCGGCAGCCGTTGGCTTCTGCGTGCTGTATCGCGACTCGTTGGCGAAACCGCCGATGTCGAAGGTCCAGTTCGGCAGGCCCGCGTACCCGATGCTCACGCCCGCGGAGATCTGGTTGTACAGATCGTCCCAGCGCGAGGCGATGTCGCCGCTCCACACGGCCGCGGCGTTGCGCTGGATGCCAGCGAAGCCCGAACGCGTGAGGATGAACACGCGTTGGTCGGGACGCGCGGCGCGTGAACCCTCGTAGACGCCGCCCGAGTGCACCAGCGCGTAGCTGTTGAAGTAATCGGTCGACGATCCGATGGCCGTCGGCCCGATGCGTTGCTTGATGGAATCGATGTCCAGGTTGGAATGCATGTCCGGCTCGGTGGCATCCATCCACCAGGCATCGATGCCGAGCACGCCGAGCTTCTCGTTCATCTGCCGCCAGTAGATGTCGCGCGCGGCCTTGGAATACGGGTCGTAGAACGAGTTCTTGTAACCCTTGCCCACCCAGTCGAGGAATCCGTCCTCGACGTTCTTGCGGTACATGAAGCCCGCCGCGTCCAGCTCCTGGTAGTTGGCCGTCGTCGGATAGAACTTCGGCCACACCGAGATCATGAGATGCGCATTTTGGGCGTGCACCTGGTCGACCATGCCCTTGGGATCCGGGAAGCGGGCCTTGTCGAATTCGTGCGAACCCCAGGCGTCCTCGGGCCAGTAGAACCAGTCGAGCACGATGTTGTCGAGCGGGATCTTCCGTTTGCGGTACTCGGCGACCACGCCCAACAACTCCGCCTGCGTGGTATAGCGCTGGCGACTCTGCCAGAAGCCGTACGCCCACCTCGGCAGCATGACCGCCTTGCCGGTGAGCTCGCGATACCCTGCGATGACTTCGTTCTGCGAATCGCCCGCCACGACGTAGTAGTCGATGGCGCGGCCGGCTTCGGAAGTGAACGTCAGCGAGTGGCGCTGGTCATCGGGCAACGGGTCGTTGTGCAACAGTGCGATGTAGCCGTCGTTCGGCACCCACTCGATGCGGATCTTCACCGGCTTGCCGGCCTGCATTGGCAACTCGAAGTTCTGGTACCAGGCGGCCCAGTTCTGGCGCCAACGGTCGAGCACCAGCTTGTCGTCGGCGAATACCTTGAAATAGCTGCTGCCGTAGAGCTGGAACTTGTGTGGGCCGGCGTGCGCCGATTCCACCGAGCCCTCCCAGGTTACGGTCTGGTTCGGCAGGATGTTCGGGGGCGAGCCTGCCACCGGTTCCTTCGCCACCAGCAGTTCCTTCGGCCAGTTGAAGCGGTCCTTGATGTACTGGTAGTTGATGTCCTTCTCGACGCGCTCGAGCTTGAGCGCCCCGTCGATCGAGTAACGTGCCGTGAAGCCGCCCTCTTTCCCGCTGGCGTCGCGGATCTTGAGGTCGCGTGAAGCCAGTCCATAAGGTTTCGGGTTTCCGAAGCGCGTGATCGAGTTGTTGTCCCAGAGCACGCCGTAATTGCGGCTCGACACCACGAACGGAACGCCGATGTCCATGTTGTGCTGGGCGATCTCGACGTCTTCGCCGTTGAGATTCAGCTGCGCGTTCTGGTGCTGGCCCAGGCCGTAGAACGCTTCATCGCTACCCGGGTTGAAGCGTTGCGACACACCATGGGAGAGCACGCGAGCAGGCATCTCCTTCAGCAGCGGGGAGCTCGATCGGTCTTGAAAACCCACCGTGCCATCGGCCAGCGACACGTAAGCCAGCAATTTCGGGGTCTTCACCGTGATGTAGCCGTCCTTGTTCCACACCTCGAACTGGGTCGGTGCAGCGTTCGACGGCAACACCATGAGGCTCGCGGGTAGTTCGAGATTCACGTCGGACGTCGCGGTGACTCGCACGATGCGGTCGGAACGCACCTCGAGGCGCACGCGCTTCGCGTCGCCCGCCGCCGGCGTGACCACGACACCCGTGGCCTCCCGCACGAATGAACCTTCGGGAGTTTTCTGCGCGCAGCCGACCAGCAGCGCGACACACACGAGTCTCGCGAGAATCTTCATTGACCCCTCTTTTGTACGAGTTATGGATTCGGGTGCTAGATGTAACCGCGAAGGCACCGGAAAGCGAGACCCTGCCACGTGGGGGCGTAACCGAGTCTCGCCTTCCGGCATGGTCGGATCACGGGACTTCACCTGTCGGTGCGCGGACCCCGCAATCCAATTCCGCTTTTCCCGAATGAAAGTACAATGCTCTAATGAAAATCGAAGATCAAGCGATTTCAGATCGCGGACGTTACGGGCAGAATCCCGCCTCACCCATGGCCACGAAATCGGTACCCGCCAGCCGCACGAGCCGTTATCGCGCGCCCGCGCTGGAAAAAGGTCTCGACGTCATCGAGCTGCTGGCCGCCGAGAAAACACCGCTCAACCTGTCCGCGATTTCGCAGCGCCTCGGCCGCTCCTCGGGCGAGTTGTTCCGCATGCTCCAGGTGCTCGAGTTCAAGGGCTTCATCACCACGTCGGACAGCGGCACGGGTTACGTGCTCACCAACAAACTGTTCGCGCTCGCCATGGCACAGGCACCCGTGCGATCACTGGTCGAGACGGCGCTGCCCGTCATGCGCAAGCTCACATTCGAGATCGGCCAGTCCTGCCACATCGCGGTCGCGTCGGAAGACCAGATCGTGGTGATCACGCGCATCGAACGCCCGGGTGACCTCGGATTCTCGGTGCGCATCGGTTACCGGCGCGAGATCGTGCGCGCCACCTCGGGCCTGGTGTTGTTCGCCTACCAGAACGAAGACGTGCGGCGCAGCTGGCTCAAACGTTGCCGGCTCAAGGGCGAGGCGGCGGACTCCTTCATCGAACGCGCCGATGCCGTGCGCGCGCGCGGCCACCACGAGGCCGCGTCGGACTTCGTGCGTGGCATCGTCGATCTGTCGGCGCCCATCCTGCGCGGCGAGACCGCTGTCGCGGCGCTCACCTGCCCGTTCGTACACAGCAATCCGCTGGTCATGGAGATGGACCAGGCCGTGGAACACATCCGCGCGGCCGCGCGGCAGATTTCCGAGGAGATTGCACACGGGGACCTGCCATGAATGACCGGAGGGGGAGCTTCATCACGCCGGGTTACATCGGCGCCACCGTACTCGTCGTCGCCTTGTTCGCGTTCTGGGGCATGTCCAACAGCCTCAACGACGTGCTGATCCCGCAGTTCCGCAAGACCTTCCTGCTGGGTGACTTCGCGTCGAGCTTCGTGCAATTCGCGACCTTCATCGGTTACTTCGTATTCGCCATCCCGGCGGCGTTGTTCATGCGGCGCTTCGGATATCGCGCCGCCGTCGTCATGGGACTGGTGCTGTTCGGCACGGGCGCGTTGTTGTTCTACCCGGCGGCGCAGTTCGGCGAGTACCACTTCTTCCTCGGCGCGCTGTTCGTCGTGGCCAGCGGACTCTCGTTCCTCGAAACCTCCGCGAATCCGATGATCGCGGCGATGGGACCGGCCGATAGCGCCGACCAGCGGCTGAACTTTGCACAGACTTTCAATCCGCTCGGGACCATCGTCGGCGTGTTCATGGGCAAGGAGCTGATCCTTTCCGAGAACCACATGCCCGCGGAGCAGATCCGTGCCATGGAACCGGCGGCCCAGGCCGCGTGGCGCGCGGGCGAGCTCGCGGCCGTCAAACTACCGTACCTCGGCATCGCCTGCGTGGTGCTGCTGTGGGCGCTGCTGGTCGCGATCGCGAAGTTCCCGCCGCTGGCGCAGCGAGTCGCGGCCGACGCGGACGCCGGCGCGGGCGGCTTTCGCGGACTGCTCGCCTTCCGTCGTTACTGGCTGGGCGTGCTGGCGCAATTCGCATATGTGGGCGCACAGGTGGGCGTATGGAGCTTCGTGATCCGCTACACGCAGTTCAACACGCCGGGCACCGCCGAGAAGGTGGCGGCCAACAACCTCATCATCACGCTCACGCTGTTCTTCGCCGGGCGATTCATCGGCACGCTGCTGATGTCGAAGTTCCGGCCGGCGGTGCTGCTGGCGACGTTCGCGCTGGTGGACGTGGCGCTGTGCGCCGCGGCGGCACTGGCGGGCGGCGATCTCGGGTTGTACGCGCTGATGGCCACGAGCTTCTTCATGTCCATCCAGTTCCCGACCATCTTCACCATGAGCCTGCGCGGCCTCGGCACGCACACCAAGTCGGGATCCTCTTTCCTCGTCATGGCCATCGTGGGTGGTGCGGTGGTTCCGCCGATCATGGGTCTCGTCTCGGATGCGAGCAGCATCAACCTGGCCATGCTGGTGCCGGCGCTGTGTTTCGCCGTGGTCTTCCTGTTCGCCTGGGCTTCGCGTCGTGACGAAGCTCCAGCCGCCGCGCTGGCGAACGCCGCATGACGGCGACGCTCGCGCGCCGCGAGCTCGGAAAGACAGGTCTCGAAGTCAGCGTGCTCGGATTCGGCGGCGCGGGCATCGGCAACCTGTACCGCGAGCTCAGTGACGAGGACGCCATCGGCGCCGTGCGCGAGTCTTTCGATTCGGGCGTGCGCTACTTCGACACCGCGCCGTTCTATGGTTTTGGATTGAGCGAGCTGCGCGTCGGCGCGGGGCTCACGGGCGCCCAGCCGCCGCCCGTGATCTCGACCAAGGTCGGACGTCGACTCGTGCCGACTGGCCCGCAGGACCCGGGCGTGGGTCGCGAAGGTTACTTCTCGCCGCGTCCGTTCGCGCCGGTGTTCGACTACGGCTACGAATCGGTGATGCGTTCGCATGCCGACAGCCTCGAACGCCTGCAGGTGCAACGCGTGGACATCTTGTTGTGCCACGACATCGGGCGGCTCACCCACGGCGAGGCCCACGCGCAGCGAATCACCGAGTTCCTGCACGGCGGTTATCGCGCACTGCGCGAGCTGCGCGACTCCGGCGCGGTGCGCGCCATCGGGCTCGGCGTCAACGAAGTCGATGTCTGCGTCGAGCTGCTCGGCCAATGCGATCTCGACTGCATCCTGCTCGCGGGCCGCTATACCCTGCTCGAACAGCCGGCGCTCGAGCAACTGCTGCCGCTCTGCGAGCAGGAGCGCGTGTCCATCATCTGCGGCGGACCGTTCAATTCGGGCATCCTCGCCGCCGGGTCACGCGCCGGCGCGCAGGCTCACTACGACTACGCGGCACCGCCCGCCGCGGTCCTCGATCGCGTACGCCAGCTCGAAGCGCTGTGCGCCGAGCACGGCGTGCCGCTGCAGGCGGCGGCGCTGCAGTTTCCGCTGGCCCATCCCGCCATCGCCACCGTGGTCGCGGGATGCGCAAATGCGGCCGAGGCCCGTAACATCGTGCAGATGTCCGGCCACCCGATCCCCGGCGCATTCTGGCGCGCGTTGCGCGAACGCGGGCTCGTGGATCCGCGCGCGCCCCTTCCCTCGTCATGAGCCGCGTCGACAGCCACCAGCACTTCTGGCGCCTCGAGCGGGGCGACTACGGCTGGCTGGGGCCGGCGCTCGAACCCATCTACCGCGACTATCTACCGGCCGATCTCGCGCCGCAGCTGGCGCGCGCGGGCATCGATTCGACCGTGCTCGTGCAGGCTGCGCCGACCATCGCCGAATCGCTGTACCTGCTGGAACTGGCCAACGAGCATGACTTCATCGCAGGCGTGGTCGGCTGGGTGGACTTCGAGAGCCCCGTGGCCGCGGAATCCATCGCGACGCTGGCGGCCGATTCCAAGCTGGTCGGCCTGCGCCCGATGATCCAGGACATACCCGACCTCGCCTGGATGCTCAAACCCGGGCTCGCGCCCGCCATCGAAGCCATGATCGATCACGACCTCGTGTTCGACGCGCTGCTGCTGCCGAAGCACCTGCCGGTGCTGCTCGACTTTGCCGAGTTGTATCCCGAGCTGCGCCTGGTCGTGGACCACGGCGCCAAACCGCAGATCCGCACCGGCGACATCGCCGAGTGGCGGCACGACATGCAGGCCGTGGCGCGAGGCACGAACGCGGTGTGCAAGCTGTCGGGGCTCGTCACCGAGTCGGGCAGCGCCAATCCGGCGCAGCTTGCGCCCGTGGTCGATCACCTGCTGGAAGTCTTCGGCCCCGGCCGCCTCATGTGGGGCAGCGACTGGCCGGTGTGCGAACTGGTCTGCTCGTACGAGGAGTGGTACCAGGCCAGCGAAATGTTGTTGGTCCGGCTCGACGCGCTGGGGCGCGAGCAGATCTATTCAGGAACCGCACGAGCCACCTATGGAATCTAAGCGCCTCTCGGGCAAGACCGCGATCGTCACCGCCGCAGGTTCGGGTATCGGGCGCGCCAGCGCCGAAGCCTTCACGCGCGCAGGCGCCCGCGTCATCGCGGTCGACATCGACGCGATCGCGCTCGAGTCGTTGACCGAATGTGAAGGCGCGGTGCTCGACGTGCGCAATGCAAAGGCGATCGCGGAGCTCGCGGCTCGCATCGGCCCGGTGAACGTGTTGTTCAACTGTGCCGGCATGGTGCCCGGCGGCACGGTGCTCAGCGTGGAGCCGGAGAAGTGGCACGCCGCCTTCGAGCTCAATGTGCATGCGATGTTCCACATGATCCGCGCCTTCCTGCCCGGCATGATCGAGGCGCGCGGCGGGTCCATCATCAACATGTCGTCGGTCGCGGGCTCGATCACCGGCGTGCCGGATCGCTGCGCATACGGCGCCACCAAGGCAGCCGTCATCGGCCTCACCAAGTCGGTCGCCGCGGATTTCGTGGCGCAAGGCATTCGCTGCAATGCCATTTGCCCCGGCACCGTCGACACGCCGTCACTGCAGGCACGGCTGCACGCGTACGGCGACTACGAGAAGACGCGCAAGGATTTCGAGGCGCGCCAGCCGATGGGCCGGCTGGGCAAACCCGAAGAGATCGCCGCGCTGGCGCTGCATCTCGCCGGCGATGAATCCGGCTTCACGACCGGACAGATTCACATCATCGACGGCGGCTGGATGATCTAGTAGGTAGCGAGGCGGACTCGAAGCACCACCGGCTCATCGGTGAGGTTGAGACCGTAGTCCGTCTGATCGCCGTTCCAGGCACGCGACCGCTGCCACTTTCCGTCGCGGTACTCGCCCTCTTCGACGCTCGCGAAGATCAGCCCGTTCACCCGGCGGCCGCCAGCGGGTTCGAAGTTCACGCGCACGCGCTGGCCCGTGAGCAGATAGTCATCCGGACCGAGCTCGGCCAACAAGGCGCCGCCCGAGGGATATGGCGCCCAGTCCGGGCTCGGCGTGCCCGGCGGAAACCACTGCTTCTGACCGAACTGCCATTCGTTGAATGCGAGCGTGGCGGTCCATCGTCCCAACTCGAACTTGCGCGGCGCATGATCGTCCGGCTCGCCCGCGCCCCAGACACGTTTCTCGAAGCTCAGGCGCGCCCAGTCGCGCGCCATCGGCGCGAGCAGGCGGTAGGGGCGCGCGAAAGCCTCGATGGCCGCGTCGATGTTGCGCGCGCCCAGCGGGTAGTTCGAATACCCGGTGTAATCGATGCCGAAGGGCACGATGCCAACGCCCTGCGCACCGAGGATGTCGTAGAAATAACGCGCGAACACCGGGTCATTGCCGATCTCCGGCACGAGCAGCGGTCCGCCCGCCGCATACAACTCGATGACGCGCGCGACCTTGGGCGATTCCTTCATGTAGATGTCCGGCGCGACGATGTCGATGGCCGGCGCGGCCGCCCGGTAGATGGAGATCACGTTGTCCGTCGGCCCGCCGCTCGCGTAGCCGCCGGGCGGGCCGGGGTTGAACGGATCGCGCAGCGCGGCGTTCACGTACAGGGGCAGCGCGTATTCCTTCCTGCCCGCCGCCGCCACTTCGCCGATGTAATGCGCGACCGACCAGGCGTGGAACATCTCGTCCGCATCCTTGCCGAACACCTGGCTCCAGTTGCCGGATTTCACACCACGCGCCTTCACGAGCCCGGCGGGCACGGGCCCCGCAAACAACTTCTGCGCCGCGGCCCCGTAGTCGCGCGCCGCACCGTACGTCCCGGGTTCGTTCTGTACCTGCACGAGGATCACCGTGCGCTGCGCATCGGTCTCGCGCAGGTGGCGCATCAACGCCGCGAACGCGCGTTTGTCGGCGGCGAGCGTGGCGGCCGAATGCGGCGACATCGAGTTCAGTACCTTGCCCTTGGCATCGACCAGCCGCGGGAACCGCGCGCCGTCGAGCTTGACCCATCCGGGCGCGTAGTTAGGACCGTTGTTCTTCCAGGTCGCGAACCAGAGCAGGACCAGGCGCACCTGCTGCGTGCGCGCCTCGGCCAGCAGCGTGTCGAGGAACGAAAAGTCGAACTTGCCCTCGGCAGGCTCGATCTGTTCCCAGGCGATGGGAACACTCACGGTGTTCGCGCCGAGCTTCTGCACCGCCGGCCAGACCTTGGGCAGCACCGGCGCCCACGCGCTGGAGTTGTTCACCTGGGCGCCGAGCACCAGGTACGGCGCGCCGTCCACGATCAGGGCCGAACGTCCGTCGCGGGTCACCAGTTCCGGAACTGGCGCGGCCTTGGCCACCGCCACGCAGGCCAGCGACAAGAAAACGATCCACGCATTACTTCGCATCCAACCTCCCGGCCCGCGCGAGGCCGGATAGTATTGCGGTCCACGCATTTATGCATTGGGGTCGGGATGAAAGTGCTGCTTGCCATGACGCTCGCCTTGGCATCGATCGCCGCCGATGCGGGCTCGCCCGCACGCCAGGAAGCGCTCGCGCTGGCCGCGCGCGCCGCCGACTGGCAGCTCGCGCACATGGACCAGGCGCCCGGCATCACGTCGTTCGGCGAGGAGACCTATCAACCCCGCAGCTGGCAGAAGGGCGCGTTCTGGGTGGGCATGACGCGGCTCGCGGACGTCTCCGGCGAAAAGCGTTTCGCGGAGGCCATCCTCGCGAACGGCCGGGCCACGCAGTGGCAGCCGGGACCGCGCACCTATCATGCCGACGATCACGTGATCGGCCAGAGTTATCTCTGGGCCGCGCGGCATGGCGCGGGCACCGATGCCATCGCGCCACTGCGCGCCACCTTCGAGGTCATCCTCGCCAGGCCCGCGGTCACGCACCTGGGCTTCGTGCCGGCGAAGAACTACGAAGACACGGCCTGCCTGCGCCGCTGGTGCTGGTGCGACGCGCTGTTCATGTCGCCGCCGGCGTGGGTGGAGATGAGCCAGCAGACCGGCGACCCGCGCTACGCGGAATTCGCGATGGCCGAATTCTGGGCGACCACGGACTTCCTCTACGATCCGGCCGAGAAGCTGTTCTTCCGCGACAGCCGCTTCTTCGAGCGCCGCGATGCGCAGGGTCGCAAGCAATTCTGGAGCCGCGGCAATGGCTGGGTATTCGCGGGCATCGCCGACATTCTCGAGTTCCTGCCGAAGAACAGCCCGCATCGCCCGCGCCTCGAGAAACTGTTCCGCGAGATGGCCGTGAAACTGAAAACGTTGCAGAAGCCCGATGGTTACTGGCCGCCGTCGCTGCTGGCTGCCGAGAACTCGCCGCCGGAGACCAGTGGCACGGGGTTCTTCGTGTACGGCCTCGCGTGGGGCGTGAAGCACGGGTTGTTGGACGCCGCCGACTACCGCCCTGCCATCGACAGGGGCTGGACCGCGCTGACGCGCGCGGTGGCGAGCGACGGCAAGGTGGGCTGGGTACAGCAGGTCAGCGATCGGCCCGACGTCGTGGCCGAATCCGATACCCAGTTCTACGGCGTCGGCGCATTCTTGCTGGCGGCAAGCGCGGTGGCCGCGCTCACGGAGGGTTGAGATGTCCAAGGTACGTGTGGCCGCATTCGGCATATCCCTCGACGGCTACGGCGCGGGTCCCGATCAGAGCCTGGAGAATCCGCTCGGCGTGGACTTTCCCGAGGTCATGGGCTGGTTCTTCCCGACGCGCGTCTTCCGCAGCATGCACGCGGGGCTGAACGATGGTGAAACCGGCGTCGACAACTCGATGGCCGAGAAGAGCTTCGAGAACGTGGGCTCGTGGATCCTGGGGCGCAACATGTTCGGGCCGATCCGCGGTCCCTGGCCGGACCAGAACTGGAAAGGCTGGTGGGGCGATGAGCCGCCGTATCGCTGCCAGGTGTTCGTGCTCACGCACCACGCGCGCCCCACGTTGAAGATGGGCGCGACTGTTTTCCATTTCGTCACCGGCGGCATCCACGAGGCGCTGGAACGGGCCAGGGCCTCGGCACCAGGCAAGGACGTCCGCATCGGCGGTGGCACCGCCACCGTGCGGCAGTACCTGCAGGCGAGGCTCATCGACGAGCTGCACCTCGCGCAGCGCCCGGTGTTGTTAGGTCGCGGCGAGAACCTGTTCGACGGATTGAACCTGCGCGCACTCGGTTACGAGTGTTCGCAGACCATCGCCGGAGAGCGCGCCACGCATCTCATCCTGCGCCGCACGGGCCCGTAGCTCAGCGCAATACACGCCCGATCAATGCGCGATGGTCCAGCGCGGCCGGCAGTACGCCGAAGGCCGCCGGTGCGCCCGTCGTGATCCGCGACGCGACAAAAGCCGCGGCGACCGCGGATGATTCGCCCTGCAACAGGATCGCGGCCTGCGTGGCGAGTGCGATGCGCTCCGTCAACGAGCGCGCCTGCGGCTCACCGATTTGCCCAACCCGCAGGTCGTCCAGCAATCGATCCACGTAGCGGTCGAATCGATCGTCACGCCCGCGGCTGCCAGTCCATGAAGCCGTCAACGCTTCCAGCGCGCGAGGCTCACGTGACAACGCGCGCAACACGTCCAGGCACATGATGTTGCCCGAGCCTTCCCAGATGGAGTTCAACGGCAGCTCGCGATAACGGCGCGCGATCGGCCCCTCCTCCACGTAGCCGTTGCCGCCCAGCACTTCCATCGCCTCGGCACCCACCGCGGGTCCGCGTTTGCAGATCCAGTACTTCGCCACGGGCGTGAGCACCCGACGCAGCGCGGCCTCGGACTCGGCCTGTGAATCGAATGCATGGGCCAGCCGCACGGCCAGCGCGATGGCCGCTTCGCATTCGACGGCGAGATCCGCCAGCACATTGCGCATCAGCGGCTGGTCGATGAGCAACTTGCCGAACGCGGAACGATGGCGCGCATGGTGGATGGCCTGCGAAACACACTGACGCATGATGCCGGCCGTCGCGATGGCGCAGTCGAGGCGCGTGAACACGCCCATCTCGAGGATGGTGGGAATTCCGCGACCCTCCTCGCCGACGAGTCGTCCATACGTGTCGGTGAACTCCACCTCGCTCGACGCATTCGAGCGGTTGCCGAGCTTGTCCTTGAGACGCTGGATATGGATCGCATTGCGTGTGCCATCCGGCAAGACGCGCGGCACGAAGAAACACGACAAACCACCGCGCGCCTGCGCCAGCACCAGGAACGCATCACACATCGGCGCGGAGAAGAACCACTTGTGTCCCGTGATGCGGTACTCGCTTCCGGGACCGCCAGTACCTGCGGGCTCCGCGCGCGTGCTGTTGGCGCGCACATCCGATCCGCCCTGCTTCTCGGTCATGCCCATGCCCATGAGCGCGCCGCGCTTCTGCGCGATCGGCAACAGGTGCTCGTCGTAGTCGCGCGACAGTAGTTTGGGTATCCACTCGGCGAAGTCACCGGCCTGCCGCGCGAGCGCCGGCACCGCGCCATAGGTCATGGTGGCCGGGCACTGCGTGCCATTCTCGATTTCGGCCCACAACATGTACGCCGCGGCGCGCGTGACGTGTGCGTCCGGCGATGGCTGCGCCCACGGCGAGGTGTGCAGGCCTTCGGCGACCTGCAGGCGCATGAGCTCGTGCCATGCGGGATGGAACTCGACCTCATCGCGCCGGTGCCCGAACCGGTCGAACGACTCGAGAACCGGTGGATTGCGATTGGCGGTCTCGCCGAGCTCGAACAGGTGCCGTGTTCCGAGCCGTTCGCCCAGCTGCTGCAGGGATGCCTGCGACGTCGGTGCCGCTTCGCGCTCCAGTGCGTCGACGAGCGCGGGGTTCGACGTGAACAGGTTGTAGTCGACGAGATCGTCCGGATGATTGGCGGATTCGGTGGCGGGTTGCACGGCAGCCTCCCGGCGGAAGTGCCGACATTACACCCGCAGGACGCGCTGCTGTATGTCGGCGGCGCTACGTTAACGGCTGCAATGTGCGCAGGATTTCCGCGGCGAACTTGGTGCTGGCGCGGAGGTTGGAGTCCACGCCCAGGGTGTTCACCGAGAGATGCTCGAGGTGGGCCACGAGCGCGTCCGCCGAACATCCGCTCTCGACCATGCAGACGATCTGCGGCGCGTAGCTGTCGTACTCCTCCGCGGGCGCGAAGCGGCCAGGCTGGACGCCCACCGGATCCCAGCGGCGCAGCACACCTTCGACGAGACGGATTCTGGCGACCGGATCGCGTTTATTAGTCTTGTCGTGCGTCGTCATGGCGGCAAGATACCCGCGCCGGCAAGGCCATTCCATCCCTGGCAATCCGACGGACGGGAATTCCCGGGGGAATCCGCAAATCAGCCGTCCCGGTCAACGCCGCCCTTGCAAGTTGTGCGCGGCGGATGGGTGAGCTCCGCGTACATCCAGCGCACGAACCGCTCCGAGGTTTCCTTTCCATCGGGGATCGACGCGTCCGTATCCGCCGTGAGTTTTTCCGCGAGCACCTGGTCGAGGGTCAGGCCCTTCCTGACCAACGGCAGCATCCGGTCACGCATCGACACGACCAGCTCGCGCTGCGCGATCACCGCGTTGCGATCGACGATCGGCCCGTGCCCCGGGATGATCCGGGTGTTCGGACCCGCCAGCGCGATCGTCTCGGCGAGTGCGGCCAGCACTCCATCGAGCGTGCCGCCGTTGAAGACGTCCACGAACGGGTACTGCACCGAGCGGAAGTAGTCGCCGACGGCCAGAGCATCGTGCTTGGGAAAGCGGACCAGCGTGTCGCCGTCGGTATGCGCCGCGCGGATCGGGATGAGCCGAACGTCCTCGCCGTTGATGTGCAACGTGACCGGGCCGTCATAGGTGACCACCGGCAGCGCTTTCGTGGGCGCGGACGGCGGCGCCTTGCCATCCGGTCCGGGTGCAGGATGGATCAACCGGCAGCGCAGCTGATCGCGACTGAAGATCAGTGCGCCGCGCGCCGCGAAATTTTCATTGCCCCCGGTGTGATCGGGATGCACGTGCGAGTCGACCACGAACCGGATCGGCTGGTCCGTGACCTGTCTGATCGCCGCAACGATCTTCTCCGTCAGCGGCGCGAACTGCGTGTCGACCATGAACACGCCGTCCGGGCCGGTCAACACGCTGATCCGCCCACCCTGCCCATCGAGCGTGAAGAAGTCGTCCGAGAGCCGCGTGGTCCTGATCTCGATGTTGTCGAAATCGATGCGCGGTGCCGTGACGAGCTGTGGGGGCGCCTGCGCGCCGGCGATCGCCACCGTGGTAGATAGACACAGCAGCAGCTTTACGCGCGACATGGACGCCTCCGATGGAGTGCTACCCTCGTGACCCGATCGCGAGCCACAGCAGACTCAACGCGTGCCGCAACGACACGGGTTTGGCCACGCCTAGATCTCGCCGCGCTTCAGCTTCTCCACCGCGTAGTCCGCTGCCCTCGCCGTCAATGCCATGTACGTGAGCGACGGGTTCTGCGTCGGTGACGACACCATGAACGAACCATCCGTGACGAACACGTTCGGCACCGCATGCAGCTGGTTGTGCGCGTTCAGCACCGAGGTCTTCGGATCGCGCCCCATGCGCGCGGTGCCCATCTCGTGGATCACGCTGCCGGGCGTCACGGGGTGATTGAATCCCTTGACGTCTTCCATGCCCGCGGCGGTCAGCATCTCCACGGCGTCGTCCATCATCTGCTGCGCCATGATGCGTTCGTTGTCGCCGTACTTCATCGATATGTTCTGGCGCGGCAGGCCCCAGGGATCGAGCTTGTCGTACGACAGCCAGACCTTGTTCTCGTGGTTGGGCAGCGTCTCGCCGTACCCTTCCGTGTAGATGCTCCAGTGGCCGGGCCGCGTGATCTCGTTCTTGAAATCGGCGCCGAAGTCCGCGCTGCCGAGGCCGCGCGTCCAGGTACCGCGGCCCGAGTAGAACTCGTAGCCATAGCCGCGCAGGAACCTGTCTTCCTTCTTCGTGACGTTGCGGAAGCGCGGAATGTACATGCTGGTGGAACGGCGACCGCGATAGTACCGATCGAGGAACCCCGAGTAGCTGGCCGTCGCGCCACCACCGTTGTGGTGATCCATGAGATTGTGGCCGAGCTCGCCGCTGTCGTTGCCGAGCCCGTTGGGGAAACGACTGCCACGCGTATTCAGCAGGATGGACGTGGAGTTCAGCGTCGAGGCGCAGAGGAACACGACCTTTGCGAAGTATTCGGTGGTCTGGCGCGTGTTCACGTCGACGGCGCGGACGCCGAGCACGCGGTTCTTCGTTTCGTCGTAGATCAGCGAGTGCACCACGGTGTCGGGTTGCAGCTTCAGGTTGCCGGTGGCCGCGGCGGCCGGCAGCGTCACGCCGTTCGACGAGAAATACGCGCTGAACGGGCAGCCGCGCGCGCACTGGTCACGGCCCTGGCAAGGCCCGCGACCATTGTGCTCGCGTGACAACACGGCCACCGAGCTGCAGATCAGATGCCGGTCGGTGAACTTCTGCGAGAACTGGCTCTTGATGTGCTTCTCGAGCGCCGTCATCTCGAACGGCGGCTGCAGGATCTGCTTCGGCAGCTGCGGCAGCCCCGGATTCTCGCCGCTCGCACCGATGAATTTCTCGACGTGCTCGTACCACGGCGCGATGTCGGCGTAACGAATCGGCCAGTCGATGCCCACGCCTTCCTTCAGGTTGGCCTCGAAGTCGAGATCGCTGAAGCGGAACACGTGGCGCGACCACATGAGTGATCGGCCACCCACGTGGTAGCCGCGATACCAGTTGAACGGCTGCGCCTGTTCGTACGGGTACTTGTTGTCATCGACGAACATGCCCTTGGTGGACTGGTCGTACAGATAGATCGTCGACTGCACCGGCTGCGCGGCGCGATCGGCATTGGTGGGCCGGTTGTTGTGCGGCAGCTGCCAGGGGTCCTTGAGCGCCGTGGTGTAGTCGGTGACGTGGCGCAGGTTGCGGCCGCGCTCCAGCACCAGGGTCTTGAGCCCCTTTTCGCAGAGCTCTTTCGCGGCCCATCCACCGGACATGCCGGACCCGACGACGATGGCGTCGAACGTGTTCGTGGCAGCCATCAGATGGCCCACGCTTTCTGGTTGGGTTTGAGCGGCAGGTCGCCCCAGAAACCGCCGGGCACCCGTTCGTACGCCAGCGCCTGCGTGGCGCCGGTCTCCGAGAGGAAGTAGCCCGTGAGCGTGTAATCCTTGAGGATCTTGAAGAAGGACTGTTCGTAGTCCACTTCGATGTCGCGGGCCGCGCGCGCCTTGAGCTTCGCCACCTGTTCGGCCGGCGCGAGCTTGTCGTACCCGGCGAAATCCGCAAGTCCCGCGCGGAAGGTCTTCTGCGATGCGGGCGTCGCGCAGGCCGGGATCGCGAGGTCGATGAAGTAATGCGTGTCCGCGGCCGACGCCGCAGGCGAATCCGTCGCTGGCAGGATCACGTCGACGAGCGTGCGCAGCGCGGCCATCTCGGTGTCATCGAAGAAGCTGGCTTTGCGTGGTGAGGCCGCGAATGCGGTCAATACTTGTCCCAGCGACGCGTGCCCCATGAGTACGGAAGCACCGCGCAGGAATGCGCGACGATTGGTCATGTTCCCCCCTTCTTTGTCGGAACAGGGGGATCTTATTCGCTTTTCTGTTCGTTTTTGAGAGCGCCGCGCACGTTGAGCCCGAACAGGCCAACCTGCAGCGCGATCAGCGCCCAGGCGTGCGCATGCCAGCCCCAGGTGACCCACAACACGTTGCTGGCGACGAACCACCAGAACCCTTTTTCACGCCGGGACTTCTTCTGGGACGCGACCAGCCAGGCGGCGAACAGGGTCACCGCCATGGCTGGCCACTGGATGGCGTCGAGCCAGTCCACGGAACTATCTACCCTCGTAGGCGCGCTCGAGCGCCGCGATGTCGAGCTTGCCCATGCCGAGCAACGCCTTCATGGCGCGTTCGCTCTTTTCGTTGGGCTCGCCGAACCAGTCGACCATTTTCCTCGGCGCGACCTGCCACGAGAGGCCGTATTTGTCCTTGAGCCAGCCGCAGACCTGCGCCTTGGGATCGCCGCCGGCCGTGAGCCTGTCCCAGTAGTGATCGAGCTCCTCCTGGTCCTCGACATAGATCTGCAAGGACACGGCCTCGTTGAACTTGAAGATGGGGCCGCCGTTCAACGCGGTGAAGGTCTGGCCGGCGAGCTCGAACTGCACGGTGAGCACGGTGCCTTCCTTCTGGCCGTGTGTCTCGAAGCCTTCCTTGCCGTAACGTGCGATCTTGCCGATGCGCGAATCCGGGAAGATGCCGACGTAGTAACGTGCGGCTTCCTCCGCCTCGCTGGCAAACCACAGGCACGGGGCGATTTTCTGACTGATCTGCATGCGTCTCTCCGCCGATTGGCTGGCGTCCCAATCGACAGCCTGGGCAAGTTATTGGCTGGCCCGGGCGCGCGGTATCAGACGGTGCCGACGCCTCAGGTGTTGCGGACCAGGGATTCCTCGAGCTCTTCGAGGCTGCGGCCGCGGGTCTCCGGCAGGATGCGTACCAGCATGGCCACCCCCAACACCGCGAACACCGCGTAGATCAGGAAAGTCTGCGCGCCGCCGAGATTTTCCATCTGCCAGGGAAACACCAGCTGCGCGAGAAAACACACGGTCGAGTTCACGAGGCCGACACAGGAGATGGCCAGCGCACGGACGCGGTTCGGAAAGATTTCCGACAGCAGCACCCACATCACCGGGCCCAGTGACAAGGCAAAGCAGGCCACGAAGCCGAGCAGGCCCAGCAGCACGAGCCCCGAGTGAGAGCCGCCTTCCGAGGCGTGGAATCCCCAGGCCGCGGCGAACAGGCAACCCGCGATCCCGGCGGTACCGAAGATCAGGAGCGGGCGCCGCCCCACGCGATCGATGAGCAGCAAGGCGACCACGGTAGAGACCACGTTCACGAGCGTGATCAGCGCAGTCTGAACGAACGGCGCCTCGATGCCGGCATTGCCCGCGCGCGCGAAGATCATCGGTGCGTAGCCGAGCACCGCATTGATCCCGGTGATCTGCTGCAGCACCCCGACCACCATGCCGATGAACAACACGCCGCGCAGCTGCGGGGCCAGCAGCTCGCGCAGGCTGGCATCACTGGTGCGCGTATCGTGCGCCAGCGACGCGCTGACTTCGGCGAGCTCGCGCTCCGCCAGTTCGTCGCCGTGGGCGCGCACGAGGATGCGTCGCGCGGCAGTGAGGCGGCCGTGCAGCGCATGCCAGCGCGGACTCTCGGGCACGAACAGCAGTGCGACCAGGTAGATGGCCGCGGGGACCACGCCGATGCCCAGCATCCAGCGCCAGTTGGACTCGGCCAGGTTGAACCGGGCCAGCCACTCGAGCGGCAGCCGCTCGAGCTGCACGATCGCGAGATTGTTCACCGAAGCGAGGAAGATGCCGCACACCAGGAACAGCTGGTTGACGGTGACCATGCGCCCGCGCAGCGCGGGCGGCGAAATCTCCGCGATGTACATGGGCGCGGCGACGAACACGGCGCCCACGCCGAGGCCGGACAGCAGCCGCGCGACGATCAGCATGGCGTAACCATTGGCCGCCGCCGCGACGATGGCTGAGACGCCGAACATGAGGGTGGCGATGCGCAGCACCGTGCGGCGGCCGATGCGATCGGCCAGCGGCCCGGCCAGGAAGATCGAAACAGTGGCGGACAGCGTGTGCGAGGACACCGTCCAGCCCAGCTCGAAGTCGGTGAGCGCGAACTGATCCTTCACGAACACGACGGCGCCGGTGAACAGCGATCCGTCGAAACCCAGCAACATGCCGCTCAGCGCGATGATCAGGATCGTGCCGATGGAAGAAAATGGGGACATTCCTCATTTCCTTGTAACAATTAGCGGGCCTAACAACACCATCGGTCCCTCGAGAATTGTTACAAGGAAATGAGGAATGTCCCCATTTTCTATCTTCCCGGCGCGGCCACCGAGTCGCGCTCGACCAGTTTCGGTTCGAACAGCTGCTGCACGTCCTGCTCCTGGTCGTACACGTGCTTGAGTACCCAGCGCGCGGCCATGGTGCCCATGTCGGCAACCGGGTAGTGGATGGTGGTCAGCTTGGGATACACGTAGCGCGAGATGGGCGCGTCATCGAAGCCGACGATCGACAACTCGCGCGGCAGCTCGAGCCCGCGCTCGTGCGCCGCGGCCATGGCGCCGGCCGCCATCTCGTCGTTGGCGCACACCACGGCGGTGAACGGGATGTCCTTGGCGAATAGCGCGTTCAACGCGTCCTGGCCACCGGTCTCGTGGTAGTCACCCTCGTGCAGCAGGCGCTCGTCGAACTTCACGCCTGCCTCGTCGAGCGCACGCTTGTGCCCCGCGAGGCGCTGCTTGGCGTCCACCCAGTCGAGCGGACCCGAGATGTAGGCGATGCGCTTGTGCTTGTTTTTCAGCAATGACTTCGTCGCGAGATATCCGCCCAGCTCGTTGTTGAGGCTGAAGCAATGGTCGTTGAGCCCGCGCACCTTGCGGTTCATGACCACCAGCGGCGTGGTGTTGTGGTCATGGTCCACGAGGAATTTGTCGGGCAGCCGTTCGACGTGCACGATGAGCGCGTCGCAGTTGCGGCTCACGAGGAAGCGGATGGCCTCGCGCTCCTGCTCTTCCTTGCTGTGGCCGGCGGCCACGAGCACGAACTTGCCCGCCGCCTTGAGCGTCTGCTCGATGGCCGAGAGCATCGCGCCGAAGAACGGACCGTGCAGCTCGGACACCAGCACGCCGACGGCGTTGCTGCTGCGGGTGGCCAGCGACTGCGCGATCGAATTGGGCTGATACCCCAGCTCGCGCATCGCGGCCAGCACCTTCTGCCGCGTCTTGTCGCTCACCTTGGCGCCCGGGTTGATGACGCGCGACACGGTGGCCAGCGACACCCCCGCGAGCTCCGCGACTTCGTAGATGTTGGCCATGGCTAACTAACCCGTGGCGGACGCTGCGGGCGCAGCCTTGCAGTACTGGTCGACATAAGCCTGGTGCGTCGGCAGCTGCGCGACGGTGCGGTCGACGTAGCTGCGGATGCCGCCGAGAAAGTCGGACAATTCGGCGTCACCCATGAGATCGGCCGCCGGGTGGTGCGAGTCCGGGTACATGCCCTGCCCCAGCATGACCTGGATCCAGGAATTTTCGGCGAACAGCTCGTTCTGGGCGCGGAACACGCGGCCCGTCTCCCGGAACAGCCCGATGCGGTGTTTCAGCGACGCCGGGATTTCCATGCCACGGCACGCACGCCAGAAAGGAGAATCCTGCCGGTTGGTGACGTGGTAGTGCAGCACGATGAAGTCGCGAATGTACTCGATCTCCTGCCAGGTCTGCTTGTTGTATTCGTCGATGTCCGACTGGCGGATGCCCGCGCTCGGGAACATCTGCATGAGCCGCGTGATCCCGCGCTGAATAAGGTGAATGCTGGTGGATTCGAGTGGTTCGATGAAGCCGCTGGCGAGGCCGATGGCGATCACGTTCTTGTGCCAGGTCTTGAGGCGCTGCCCCGGCCGGAACTTGATGACGCGCGGCTCGGTGAGCACCTTGCCCTCGAGGTTGCCCATGAGCTTCTGGCGCGCTTCCTCGTCCTTGATGTACCGGCTGCAGTACACCATGCCGTTGCCCACGCGGTGCTGCAGCGGGATGCGCCACTGCCAGCCCGATTCGTGCGCGATCGAGCGGGTATACGGCAGCGCAGGCCCGACCGATTCGGTCTGCACGGCCACGGCGCTGTCGCAGAACAGCCAGTGCGACCAGTCCTCGTAGCCCACGTGCAGCGCGTTGCCGATCAGCAGGCCGCGGAACCCGGTGCAGTCGAGGAACAGGTCGCCCTCGATCACCGCGCCGGAATCCAGCTTCACCGACTGGATGAAGCCGGTCGTTGGATCCACCGGCACGTCGACGATCTTGCCCTCGATACGCTGCACGCCGAGTGGCTCGGCGAACCTGCGCAGGAACCGCGCGTACAGTCCCGCGTCGAGGTGGTACGCATAATTCATGCGGTTGTTGGGCAGGTGCGCGAACTTGCTTTCGAGCGACGCCTTGAGCTCGAGGCAATAGTCGCCGTAGTCGCCCGCGAGCTTGCGCTCGCGGCCCTTGAGCCAGAAATGCTGGAACCCCGCGGTCCAATGGTCCTGGCCCGTGGTGCCGAAGGAGTGGACGTAGTCCTTGCCCACGTCGTGCCAGTTCTCGAACAGGATGCCGAGCTTGAACGTGGCCTGCGTGGCCGCCATGAAATCCTGCTCGGCGATATTCAGCAGCCGGTGGAAATGCACCAGCGGCGGGATGGTCGCCTCGCCCACGCCAACGGTTCCGATCTCGTCCGACTCGATGAGCTTGATGTCCAGCACCTTGCCCAGCGTGCGTGCGATCGCGGCCGCCACCATCCAGCCAGCGGTGCCGCCGCCGGCGATCACGATCCTGCAGACGGGCTTGTGTTCCATCATCGATTCAACCTCTGCAGCAGGAAGGCGCGCAGCTCACGCGCGCGATCGGCATCGAACCCGCCGATCATGCGGCGTGCGCCGGGCGGGATGTGCGCGAAGTCTTCGGGCCTGGGCTCGAACACGTAGTGGTCGAACATCAGCTTCATGGCGGCCCGTTGCTCGGGCGGCAGGTCGCGCACTGTCATCATCGCGAGGAACAGCGTGTTCATCGGCGTATCCATCCACGCCGGCGCGGAACGCCACCAGTAGTTCACCAGCACGTTGAGCGGCTCGAGCGATTCGATGTGGTGCCACCACAGGCTCGGGATGAAGATCGCATCGCCCGGCCCGAGCTCGGCAACGAACGAGTGGCGCAGTGCCTCCTCGAAGCGCGGGAACTTCGCGAGATCCGGCGCGTGGAAATCGACCAGGCTGATGGCCTGCCCGGCGGGCGTGAAGTCCAGCGGCCCGATGTACAGGTTCGGCAGCTGCTCCGGCGGGAACAACGTGAAGCGCCGGCGGCCGACGGCCACGCAGGCCACGTTGTCCGGCAGATCGTGGTGCGCGGCGATGCGGGTGCGATTGCCGATCCAGATGCTGGCCAGCGGGTCACGGCCGCCGAAGTCGAAGTCGTTCTCGGCGCGAAAACCCGGCAGCGCGGTGTCGATGGTGGTCGAGCCCACGTACAGCGCGCCGGGATTCGGATCGTGTTCGAAGCGCAGGATCTCGGCGAGCACGGTGTCGAGCTTCACCTTGACCGCGCGATAGTTGAAGCCCGTGAGATCCTGGTTGTAGAAGAACCGGCCCTTGATCTCGGGCGCGCCGAGGAACGCCCCGACAGTCGCCTGGCGGTAGTACTTCAGTAGATAGTCGGCCGCGGCGCGCGTACCCTGGAGCCCCGCCTGCACCAGCGGCCAGTGGGCCGCGACGCCGCGCAGCACCAGCGGGCGCGTGGAGTCGAGCACGCTGTCGGGCAGCGCGCGCGGGTCGACGCCCGACAACTCCTGGATTTTTTCAGCGGGCAGCGGCATCGAGTTTGCTGGCGCGCTCGATCAGGTCGCGGAAATGGGCGAGCGAGGCGATGACCATGAAGATGGCCTGCAGGTAGCCTTTCTGGTGCAGCTTGCCGAGTGCCTCGGGCGCGAGGTTGGCGAGCTTCTCTTCGCGGATCGTGTGGAAGCCCGTCATGCGATGCTGCGTGCCGTCGCGGAACTGGATGTCCAGCGCGAACGACTCGAGCAGTTCGTTTTCGACCAGCGCCGCCACGAACGGATTGGTCGCCGCGAGGCCCTGATGAATGGTCGCCAGCATCGAGCTCATCCGGTCGAGGAACTCGCTGTTGCCGCCATGCTCGAGGAACACGCGCTCGCCATCCGTGCGGCTGACGCGCGGACTGTCGAGATCGACGTGGATCACCTGCTCGCTGTTCGGGCCACGCCCGATGAGGAACGGCACGCGCTCGACCATGAGCGGGATGTACGGCGCGTCCCAGCCCGATTCGCCGAGGAACAGGTTCTGCTTCTCCCGGAATCCGAACAGCGCCAGCGGCACGAACTCGCCCTGCTCCGTGCGGTGGAAAACGATCGGGTAGTGGGCCTGGACGTTGCGGAACTCGGCCGGAAACGTCGGCGAGGCCATGATGTCATCGCCGTAACGCGCCGCGCGCTGCGTGACGATGCGGAGATCCTTGTGATGGACGTTGTTCAGGAGGGCGTGTTGGGTCATGTGCGCGGCAATCCGTTCTGGTGAATGTGCTGGATGAGGGCCCGGTTGGCCGGCAGTGCGCCGAGCATCCGATGGGTGAGCCTCGCGGCCTCGCGGAAGAATTCGTCGGCCCGGTCCGCATCGTCCATGCGCCGTGAGAACCCTTCCGGCTCGGGCCGGAAACCCATTCCATACAGCACGTACTGGTAGCTCGCCGACGGGAACACTTCTTCCACCCGGTGCAAATCGTAACGCGAAGGCGACTGGAACCGCCAAAGTGCCAGCAGTTCCGCCAGCCGGTCGGGCACGGAGGCCGCCGCGCGGTTGTCGCGCCAGAAATCGGAGTCCTGCCGTTTCGACAGGACGTAATGCAGCTTCAGGAAATCGATGACTCGTTCCCAGCGATAGGTGAAGAAGTCGTTGAAACGATGCGCGACGATGTCCATGGCCTCGCGCGTCGCCGGCATCTCGTCGGAGAGCATGGCCGCGGACAGCTCGACCAGCGCCAGCGCGGAAGCCTCCAGGGGCTCGATGAACCCGGCCGAGAGACCGATGGCCACGCAGTTGCGATGCCAGAACTTGCGACGGTAGCCCGGCTTGAACGCGAGCTTGCGTGGCATCAGCTCGGCGCCCGTGCCGCCGGTACGCGCCACGTAGGCCTGCAGCTCGCGCGCCGCACTCTCCACCGTGACGTGGTCGCTCGAGAACACATATCCGACCCCGCGGCGCATCGGCAGGCCGATGTCCCAGATCCACCCGGCGCTCTGCGCCGTCGAGATCGTGTGCGAGGCGATCGGCGCGTTCTCGACGGGGTACGGCACCTGCAGCGCCAGCGCCGTATCGTTGAACAACACGTGCCGCTGCGACACGAACGGCACTCCGTAGTGCGCACCTAACAACCAGGAATTCAGGCCGGTGCAGTCGACGAACAGGTCGCCGGCGAGCGCGCCATGCTCGCGTGTGAGCACCGCGCTGATGTCGCCATTCGCTGCGCTTTCGATGCCCGTCATGTGATCGACGACGTGGCGCACGCCGAGGTGGGCGACGCAGTGATCGCGCAGGAACGTGCCGAACTTGCCGGCATCGAGGTGGTACGCGTAGTTGGCCACGGCCGCGTACTCGGGCGTCTGTGGCTGCTTGGGCGCCTTGCCCTGCGCGCACAGGTGCGGCTGGAAGCTCACCAGGTCCGCAAACGGCGTGGTCGCATGGCGCCTCGCCCATCCCGCGACCAGGTTGGTCTCGAGGTATCCCTCCGGGAGCATGAAGGGATGGAAGTAGTAGTCGTGCTCACGGCCGTCCACCCAGCGTTCGAACTTGGAACCCTGCTTGAACGAGGCGTCGCACTGGCGGAAGAAGCTCGTCTCGCTGACGCCTATCTTCCGCAACGTGTCACGCATGGTGGGCCAGGTGCCCTCACCCACGCCGATGGCAGGTACGTCCGGCGACTCGAGCAACGTGACCGAGAGCCCGCCGCCCTCCTTCGCGCGATGCTCGGCCGCGATCACGCCGGCGGTCAGCCAACCGGCCGAACCGCCGCCGATGATCACGAGTCGCTTCACCATACGTATAAAAGAGAAGCCGCTGGGAGGGGCCAGCGGCTTCTCGTCCCGGTTTCCAGTGAGCCTAGATTACCCGGGCCTACTGGAACTTGTAGCGAACTCCGAGCATGTAACGCGCCCCGGTCTGGGTCACGTACAACGCCTGGTGATCGTTACGCCCATGGACTCGCTGCGTCTCGTTGGTGAGGTTGATCGCCTCCGCGGAGACCGACAGGTTGTCCGTGATGTCGTAACTCGCATTCACGTCGATCTGGCCGTACGGCTCGGTGTACACGGGGTTCGGACCACCGGTGCCATCGAAGCGTCCCGCCAGGAACTCGTCACGCCAGTTGTACGCCGCACGCACCGAGAACCCGTACTTCTCGTAGAACGCGATGAAGTTGGCCGAGTCGGACAGGCCTTCGATCGCGAACTGGTCCTGGGTGCTGTGGTTGTCGTACCCGATGTTGGAATCCACGAACGTCGCGTTGGCCGCGAGGCCGAAGCCCGTGTCGCCGAACATCTGCTGGATCGCGATTTCCCAGCCATCGACGCGTGCCGACTTCTGGTTGGAAGGCACGGTGATGTCGAACGTCGCGATCGGATCGCCCTGGATGCCCGAGATCACGCCGGTTGCGTGGCCGTTCGCATCCGCGCCGCGCACCACGCCCGGATCCCCATCGTGGTTGATCAGGATGTAGTCGCGGATACAGGTGAGATCGGCCTGCGGGCAATTGGCCTGGGCTTCGTCGTAGTAGCCGGCTCCCGGTCCCGGATGCGGCAGTCCGAACGGCTGCGCTTCGATCACGCTGACGCCGACGTAGTTGTCGATGTCCTTGCGGAACCAGCCCACCGATGCATAGCTGCCCTCGGCGTAGTACCACTCGAACGACAGGTCGTAGTTGCGCGACTCGAGCGGCTTGAGGTTCGGATTGCCCTGCGATCCCGTGCCACCATCGATGCGCGCGAGGTTGCTGAGCGTCTGTCCGCCCTGGATGTCGCCCCAGCCCGGACGGCCGATGCTGTCGCCGACACTGGCGCGCATCTTGATGCTGTCGGTCAGGTCGAACGCGAAGTCGATACTCGGCAGTAGATAGTCGTACGAGCCTTCGAGCGTGGTGAAGTCCGGCGGCCCGAACTGCACCGGGAACTCGTTGTTGCCGGTCCAGTTGATACCCGTGGCGATCGGCACCAGCGCGGTCGAGGTGACGTCGGTCTCCTCGTAGCGCAGGCCCACGGCCATGTGCACCGGCACGGCGCCGTCCCAGTCCTGGCTGTACTGCAGGTAGGCGTTGTTCGATTCTTCCTTCGTGCGTCGGTCCGTGCCCCAGACGTTGGACGCCGTGTAGCAATCCACCTGGACGGCAGCGTTGCCGTTGAGCGGGCACGTGGCCGAGGAGCCGCCGAGCGCGGCGCGCGCCGGCTGCACCAGGTTGATGACGTCGCGGAAGTTGAACGAGAAGAACTCGTTCAGCAGGTCCGGGTTGCCACTGCCGGATATCTGGTCGAAGAAACCCCGCACCGTGTTGTGTTGCCACACGTCGTCCGGGTACAGCGTCGGCGTGATGCCGGGTATGCCGCCCCAGGTGTTGTCCGACTGCACGTTCGCGAAGGCCGACCGGTTGTTGACCTCGGTCATGCCGATGCCGAAGTCGAGGCGCGAATCCTCGTTGAACTTGAACTTGCCCATGAGGCGCGCCTGCTCCACTTCCGCCTTCGTGTAACTGTTGCGGAAGCTCGAGCCGGTGACCTGCATCATGTCGGCGCGTACGCCGCCGGGCACCACGGCCTCGATGACCGGGAAGTCCTTGCTGAAGTCACCCGTGGTCGTGCCGCGGTTGAAGCTCGCCACGCCGAGCACCGCGTTCGAACCGAACGGGCTGTCGGCACCCGAGGTCGCGGTCGAATCGTGGTAGTCGACTTCGAGGCTCAACTTGTCGGTGACGTCCCATTCGAGGTTGAAGCCGGCCGACTTGTTGACGTTCTTGGTGGCGAACTCCGCGCCACCCATCGACAGGTCCGCCGCGCCTTCGACGTTGAACGGCGTGGCCGGGTTGTCGTTCGACGTGTTGTAGAACTCCGTGTAGTAGAGCGGCCCGGCGACCGGGCCATCGCTCCAGCCGCTGGCCGACGCGCCGAAGTTGAACCACACCGAGAGCTCGTTGCGGCGCGTGTGGATCTTGTTCTCGGAGTAGGTGTAGTCCAGCGTCGCCGTCATCGAATCCATCGGACGGAACTGGAACGTGGCCTGGCCGTTGGTGCGCTTGCGCTCGATGCCGCTGAAGCCGTAGCCGAGGTTCTGCGGCACCGAGTAGATGTCGTCGCCGCTCGGGCGGTTCTCGATGTTCGGGTCTCCCGGCGGGCCGATCGTGCCCCAGGTGGGTGCCTGCTCGGCGCCGAACGGGCGCCAGCCATTGCCCACCGACGCCTGGTTGAAGCCCGCGGCGCGATCCTGGTAGCTGGCCGTCAGCGCCACGCCCCAGCGCTCGTTTTCGCCCGTGGTCGTGAAGATGCCGGAGATCTCGGGCGTGATCGAATCACCTTCGATGTTCGAAGGCAGGTTCGACGCCGAGGTGTCCATGACACCCTTCACGCCGAGGTTGAGCTTCATGCCCGGCGCGTCGAGCGGGCGCGTCGTCTTGATGTTCACCGAGGCACCGATGCCACCGGTCGAAGTCTGCGCGCGGCTCGTCTTGTAGACCTCGACGGCGCTGACCGCTTCCGAGGCGAGGTTCGCGAAGTCGAACGAGCGCGAGTTCGAGGCGAAGGTATCGCCGATGCTGGCACCCGGCATCTGGCGGCCGTTCAACAACACCAGGTTGTAATCCGGGCCGATGCCGCGCACCGTGATCTTGGAGCCCTCACCGATCGAGCGATCGATGGAGACACCCGTGATGCGCTGCAGTGACTCTGCGAGGTTGGTGTCCGGAAACTTGCCGATGTCCTCGGCGACGATTCCATCGACCACGCCCTGCGAGTCGCGCTTGAGATTCATCGATGATTCGAGAGAGC
Organism: Steroidobacteraceae bacterium; assembly: GCA_035279135.1. Classification (GTDB taxonomy): domain Bacteria; phylum Pseudomonadota; class Gammaproteobacteria; order Steroidobacterales; family Steroidobacteraceae; genus CADEED01. The sequence goes on along the minus strand of DATEII010000012.1, from coordinate 5,738 downwards.
TGCGGATACCCGTGACCACGATTTCGTCGAGCTGGTCCGCTTCCTGGTTCGCAGCTTGGGTGACAGCGGGTGCCAGGACCGTGGACCCGAGTATCAAGGAGACCGCCCGTGCGACAGGCGTGCGTGTGAACGCTCTAATAGTTTTCATGTTCCCCCACTGATTTATGTAAGCGCTTACTGTAAGCGCTTACAATTTGACGCTAACATGCGCTCCGCGCTTCCGGCAAGCAAAGTGGTCATGACAAAAAACATGTCTCGTCTGTCGCCGATGTTGTCCCGCGCGACGCGCGTTTTTCAGCGGTTTTTCCAGCGTCTTGATGGTTGCGCGCCGTTGGTAGCGCTAGCAGCCGTAGCACTCTCGTCGGCTTGCGGAGGTGAATGCAACGGCAGTCCCCCTGTCTCCTCACCGACGCCTCCGCAGCCGGCGGGACCTGGCGCTGCATCGATCGATGAAACCGGCGGCATTCCCGCGAATGCGCACCTCGTGTGGTCCGACGAATTCGACATCGCCGGCCTCCCCGATGGCGGCAAGTGGAGCTACGACACCGAGCGCAACAGCGCCGGCTGGTACAACAACGAGCTGCAGTACTACTCGAATGCGCGCGCCGGGAACTCGCGCGTCGAGAACGGCATGCTGGTGATCACCGCGCGCCGCGAGGACCTATCTACTGTCGGCCTGCCCGACTGGAGCGGCCAGAAGTACTCCTCGGCGCGCCTCATCACGCGCGACAAGGCGAGCTGGACCTACGGCTTCATCGAGGTGCGCGCCAAACTACCCTGCGGCACCGGCACCTGGCCGGCGATCTGGACGTTGTCGAACCCGCCGCAGTCGGCCTGGCCCGACGACGGCGAGATCGACATCATGGAACACGTCGGCTTCGACCCGGGCGTGGTGCACGGCACCGTGCACACCGGTGCGTACAACCACACGCGCGGCAACCAGCGCAGCGCCACGAAGACCGTCGCGGACGCCTGCGACGAATTCCACCGCTACCAGCTCAACTGGACGCGCGACCGCATCACCATCGGCATCGACGATCGCAACTACTACCAGTACTCGAACGACGGCTCCGGCAATGCCGAGTGGCCGTTCGACAGTCCTCAGTTCCTGATCCTCAACATTGCCGTCGGCGGCGACTGGGGTGGACAGATGGGCGTGAACGACTCCGTCTTCCCTGTCGAGATGCAAGTCGACTACGTGCGCGTCTACCAGTAAATGGGGTCAGTCCCCATTTGCTAGGAAATGGGGACTGACCCCATTTCACCACTCCAGGCGGCGCGCGAAGAATGGCAGCACCTCGTCGTAGACGCGGCCGTCCTCACCCCAGTACTTGTCCCACGGCAGGCCGCGGAACTCGTCGGCGAAGTGTTCGATGCCGAGCTCGTCGAGTTTTCGCGAGAACACCACGTTCGAGAACACGTGATCGGGGTTCGGATCGTAACGGCCCCAGTCGAACTTGATGCCGCGCAGCTTCGCGAGATTGGCGCGCTCCTGCCCCGCGATCTCCTCGAGGAAGAAGCGTGACTTGAGCAGCAGCACGTGTTCGGCATCCACTTGCAGTTGACCGGCCGCATTCTTCTCCACGAGGAAATCGCAGTAGAACGGCGGCCGGTCGGGGTTCGGGAGAAAAGCCTGCGCCATCGCGATGAACACGGGCGAATAGGGGTTGCCCGCGAGGTCGGCGTAACTCTTCGCTGCGTGGATGCGGTTCCAGTCCGGCCGCGACTGCATCGGCACGATCCCCGAGCCGCTGCCATACGGATGCATGCCGTACACCACGCTGAACACATCCGGGTGGCGAAACGCGTAGCGCATCGCGCCGTAGGCACCGAGCTGGTCGCCGGTGATCCCGCGGCTGGCCGCCGCGGGCAGCGTGCGGTAGTTGGCATCGATGAACGGCACCACTTCGCCCACGGTGTGTTCTTCGAAGCGGCCCGACACCGGCGAGTCCACGAAAAAGGACCCTGGCCCGGGCGTCGTGTAGTCGGGCGCCACCAGGATGAACGGCCGGATCACGCCGTTCGCGATCGCGCGATCGAACGTGGGCTGCGCCGCGGTCCCGGGCGCGAACATGCGTTCGTTGTCCCAGTTGATCGAATGCAGCAGGTAGATCACGGGATACCGCGCCTTCGACTGCGCGTAGCCCGGCGGCAAGTACACCTTGATACGCCGCACCGGGTTCAGCCCGATCCGGTTTTCCCCGAGCACGCTCGAGTCGAGGTATTTCGTTTCGATGACGCTGGCGGGCGCCGCATCGACCGCAAACGACAACAGCATGAGAAACCCGGCCAGCCACACCCGATGAACCATGTCGACCTCCTGGAATTGGAGGCCCGACACTGTTTTCGGCGGAAGGAAAAAGCGTCCTGCCCCAACGGGAAGGACGTTTTCGGCTAGTTGACCTGCCGGAACCGCGTCGGCGTAGTGCCGGTACAGCGCCTGAAAGCCACGTGGAAGGCGGACTTTGAATTGAAACCGCAGTCCATGGCGATGGCGAGCACGTTGCCGTCCGGATCCTCGCGCAAGCGGCGCTTGGCATGCTCGATGCGATGGCGATTCACCAGGTCGTAGAAGTTGCTCGCGAACTCCTGGCTGATGACCTGCGACACGTAGTGCGGCCGCTCGTGGAGCAATTCCGCCAGCGCGGCCAGAGAGAGGTCACTCCTTCTATATATGCCCTCGTCCGCCAGTGCCGCCTCCAGCTTGCGGCGGATGCGCCGCCGCAGGCCGTCACCGAGCCTGGATCGCGCGTAGCTTTCGCCGGCCGGTTTGGCCGGCGGGCCGAACTCGCGCAGCAACAGGTACAGCGCCGCCACCGTGACGCTCACGCTGATCAACGCCACCACGAGCGAGAATGTCGCCGGCCACTTGATGAACGCGCAGTCGACGGTACGGACGATGGCGAGCAGCCAGGTGGTGAACACGATGGCCAACGGCCACGCCGCCCAATGGCGTGAGCGGCCGTCGAGGTGCGCAAGAAGCAAGGCGCGGCATCGCGAGAGGTACCACGGCACCTGCGCGACGAAGATGCCGATACACAGCAGCATCGTGGTGTGGATCGACTTCGCATAGAGCCAGCTGACGGGCGCAGAGGCATTCGCCCAGGTGGTTCCGGCATGGGCCGATGACACCAGCGGCAACGTGAACAGCGCTCCGGCCGCGATGGCGACCCAGTGCGCGCGCGGCAGCTCGCGCAGCCGCGGTGCCTGCCCCGTGACACCCTCCTGCACCGCCAGCCACAGGCAGGGCGCCAGCAGCAGCGCGCCCGACATCAACAACCCAAGGCCGACGGCCTTGTAAGGTGTGGCTGGATGCGCGATCCAGAGCTCACACAGGAACGACAGCGACTGCACTACGAGGAACGCCGTGAAGTGTCGCAGCGACCTGCCCGCGACGCGCCTCGTGGTGAGGCCCGTGGAGAACACGCACAGTGCGATGGCGACGAGATAGAGAGAAGTGATGCTGCTCATGGCGTCAATCTAGCACCCCCCGGCGTCGATGCGCGTGCCTCTCATTCTTCGCTCGCCTTGATCCTGCGCCACCGGCCTAACTTCCGGGCAAACGTCATGCCCGCGTGCGCGGGACTGGTCGAAGGCAGTCCTTCGTAGCGGATGTAGGAGAACTCCGCGCCCAACTCGGGCAACACGAAGCGGCGATACATGTCCTCGGCCTTGCGGCCGTTGAAGAACACGCGATCGATGCGCGGATGGGAGCGGAAGAAGCTCGCGAAGTCGTTGGCCAGCGCCGAGGCGTGCACGATCGAACTATCGAGGCTGCCAGGCCGCTCGGCGGCTTCGAGCACATCCCACAATGCGATGTGATTTTTCGTGAGCACCTGCACCCGGCGCGCATAGGGCAAGGTGGCGTCCACGTCGAAAATGGCCGCGATCAATTTCCAGAACGCGTTCTGCGGATGGGCGTAGTACTGCTGCATCTGGAGCGAGCGCTGTCCCGGCAGCGACCCGAGGACCAGGGTATGCGCGCCCCGCCCGGCGATGGGAGGGAAGCAGCGGTCGTGCCGCGATTGCGCGGTGACACGCTTCGAAGCGTTATGGGTGGTGGTCATGAGCTCGTCGTCCCTGGGCGAGGCGCATTCATCGGGCGTGGTCTGAGCAAGTGTAAGTGCTTGATCTGTGGTGGCGGAGCGACGCTATACAGGTATCAGCCCGAGCGGCCACTGGTTATACCCGGACCACCCTCGCCGCTTAAACTCCTTGGTTTCGCTTCTTTCGCGCCCATTTTGGCGCTCGACAAATGCATCAGATCAAAATCCGCGGCGCCCGCACCCACAACCTCAAGAATGTCGACGTCGACCTGCCGCGCGACAAGCTCATCGTGATCACGGGGCTGTCGGGGTCGGGGAAATCCTCACTCGCGTTCGACACTTTGTACGCCGAAGGCCAGCGTCGCTACGTCGAGTCGCTGTCGGCCTACGCGCGCCAGTTCCTCTCGATGATGGACAAGCCCGACGTCGACAGCATCGAGGGCCTGTCGCCTGCGATCGCCATCGAGCAGAAGGCCACCTCGCACAACCCCCGTTCGACGGTCGGCACGGTCACGGAGATCTACGACTACCTGCGCCTGCTGTTCGCGCGCGCCGGCATCGCGCGGTGCCCGGACCACGGCGTGCCGCTCGAGGCGCAGACCGTGAGCCAGATGGTCGACCAGATCGTGAAGCGCCCGGAAGGCGAAGCGGTGCTGTTGCTGGCGCCCATGGTCGTCGACCGCAAGGGCGAACACGCGGAAATCTTCGAGCAGCTGCGCGGCCAGGGTTTCGTGCGCGTGCGCATCGATGGACGCGTGCACGAGCTCGACGCGCTGCCGAAGATCGATCCCAAGAAGAAGCACACCATCGAAGCCGTGGTGGACAGGCTGCGCATTCGCGCGGACGCAGCCACGCGTCTCGCCGAATCACTGGAGACTGCGCTCAAGCTTGCCGCGGGCACCGCGCGGCTTGCGCCGTATGACGCCGAGAAGGTCACGAAGCCCGAAGACGAAGTGTTGTTCTCGTCGCGCCAGGCCTGCCCGGTGTGCGGCTACAGCGTCGCGGCGCTCGAGCCCAAGATGTTCTCGTTCAACAGCCCGGCGGGTGCCTGCCCCACCTGCGACGGCATCGGTCTCAAGGACTTCTTCGACCCCGCGCGCGTGGTGGCCTATCCACACCTGTCGCTCGCGGGCGGCGCCATCAAGAGCTGGGACCGCAAGAACTCCTATTACTTCGCGCTGATCACCGCGATGGCGCGCCACTACAAGTTCGATCCCGAAACACCCTGGGAAGAGCTGCCGAAGAAGGCGCAGCAGGTCATGTTGTTCGGCAGCGGCAACGACGAGGTCGAGTTCCGCTACGTGCACGGTAACGGCCGCACCTCGAAGAAGAAGCATCGCTTCGAAGGCATCATTCCGAACCTCGAACGGCGCTACAAGGAAACCGACTCGTTGCCGGTGCGCGAGGAGCTCGCGAAGTACCTGGGCTCACAGCCCTGCCCGGATTGCAAAGGGACGCGCCTCAATCGCACGGCACGCAACGTGTTCGTCGGCACGCACTCGCTGCCCGAGATCGCACACCTCACGGTGGGTGATGCCAAGCAGATGTTCGGCTCGCTAGACGTCACCGGCTGGCGCGCCGAAGTCGCGGACAAGATCGTCAAGGAAGTCGGCGACCGGCTGCGGTTCCTCGTCGACGTGGGCCTCGACTACCTCACGCTCGACCGCAGCGCCGAATCGCTGAGCGGCGGCG
>DATEII010000011.1:0-26932 GCA_035279135.1 Steroidobacteraceae bacterium | reverse complement strand
TGACCAGCGAAGCCGCAGTGCGCCGCGCGCGGCCCAAGCCGGAGATGTTCGAGAAACTGCGCAGCGTGGACGGCGCCGGCCAGGCGCTGGTGTTCGCCTCGACCGGCGCCAAGAAGATCATGAGCCGGTTTTTCTTTCCGGACGGACCGTCGATCCTCGAAGACCCCGCGACCGGATCCGCATGCGCGAACCTCGGGGGCTGGTTCCTCGCGATGGGACGTCGGCCGCCGCTGGCGTTCGAAATCTCGCAGGGCGAGCTCATCGGCAGGCCGTCCATCCTGCAGCTCGAGGTCAACACCGACAACGAAGTATTCGTCGGCGGTGAGGTGATCGAGCTAGGATCGGGAATCTTGAATTTCTAAGGAGCGCTCATGAGCGCCGATTCCTACCACAAGCGCAAGGTCGGCAACCGCGTGTTGCAGCCCGAGACGCAGATGATGGGTTATGGCTTCGATCCGGCCTTGTCCGAAGGAGCCCTGAAGCCGCCGATCTTCCTGACTTCGACATTCGTGTTCCGCAGCGCCCAGGACGGCAAGGATTTCTTCGACTACACGTCCGGGCGCAAGGCGCCCCCGCCGGGCAAGACCGCAGGGCTCGTGTATTCGCGCTTCAACAACCCCAATCTCGAAGTGCTCGAGGACCGGCTTGCCTTGTGGGAGGGCGGTGAGAGCGCCGCGGTGTTCTCGAGCGGCATGTCCGCGATTTCGACCACGTTGTGGGCATTCCTGAAGCCCAACGACTATCTGCTGATGAGCGAGCCGCTCTATGGCGGCACCGAGACGCTCATCGACAAGACGCTGCCGCAGTTCGGCATCGGCGCGGTGCGCGTGCCCGATGCGATCTCGCGCGAGGCCGTGATGGCGGGCGCAAAGGCCGCCGTGGAGAAGGCGAAGGCGCGGGGCGGCAAGGTCGGGCTGCTCGTGACCGAGACGCCGGCAAATCCGACCAACGGGCTCGTGGATCTGCGGTTGTGGCGCGAGGCGTCGGACTGGATCGCGGGGCAGCAGGGCGGGCATCGGCCGCCCGTCGCCGTCGACAATACATTCCTCGGGCCTGTCTACCAGCGGCCGCTCGAGCACGGCGCGGATCTCGTGATGTATTCGCTGACCAAGTATGTCGGCGGTCATTCGGATCTCGTGGCGGGCGGCGTGATCGGATCCAGGCAGCTCATGACGCCCGTGCGCAGCCTGCGCAGTAGTTTGGGTACGCAGCTCGATCCGAACACGTCGTGGATGATCATGCGGTCGATGGAGACGCTGGCGCTGCGCATGCGGGCGGCGTCGGAGAACGCGGGGCGCGTCGCCGGATTTCTCGCCCAGCATCCGAAGGTCGCGAGCGTGAATTACCTCGGGCATCTCAAGCCCGGCGATCCGCGCGCGGAAGTCTTCGCGCGTCAGTGCAAGAGCGCGGGGTCCACCTTTTCGTTCTCGATCCGCGGTGGTGAGGCCGAGGCGTTCCGCATGCTGGATGCACTGCAGGTCATGAAGCTCGCCGTGAGCCTGGGCGGCACGGAGACACTGATCTCGCATCCGGCGTCGACCACGCATTCGGGGGTGCCCAAGGAGACGCGCGATCGTCAGGGGATCACGGACTCGCTGATCCGCATTTCGGTGGGCATCGAGAATGCGGATGACCTGATTGCGGATCTGGAGCAGGCGCTGGGGAAGATCTAGAGCGCCCGCCGTCGGGGTCGCCCGGAAGGCGATGACACTCCACGTCAGAAAGGAGAGGTGACATGAAAACGATGTTCAATGTGGCGGTGTTCTTCCTGAGCGCGCTGTTGTCGATCTGGGCGATGGTGGCCGGCTGGGGACTGACGGCCAGGAGCTGGCCCGTCATCGTCTGGGCGGTCATATTCCAGTTCGTGCTTGTATGTGTGCACGCAAACGTCAATGCAAAGAGTTCGATGCCTGCGCAAGCAGCTTCTTGATCCACATGTGAGCGCGCGGTATGTGGAAGCGCATCGATTGCGAGACAGGAGGGCGCGGAGCCCGGCAATCGTCAGAGTGATCTGTGACTGACATCGTGATCTTCGACGGCGTGTGCAACCTCTGCGCTCGTTCCGTCCAATTTATCTTGCGGCACGAATCAGCACCCTATTGCAGATTTTCGCCGCTGCAGTCCGCTGCAGTCCGCTGCGGGTGCTCGTCTCCTCGTGAGTCACGGCTTCTCGCCAGCCAATGTCGAGAGCTTCGTTTTGATAAGCGACGGCAAGGTGTACACACGATCGACCGCGGCGCTTCGCGTCGCCGCCACTTCAAGGGCGCGTGGCAGCTGCTGCGCGTCTTTTGGCTGGTTCCACGCCCGCTGCGCGATCTCTTGTACGACTGGGTGGCGAGAAATAGATACTCCTGGTTTGGGAAAGCGGATTCATGCATGGTTGCAACACCCGAGCTCAGCGCACGATTCATGAAAGAATGAACACGAGACAAATCGCATACGTGGTGTGAGCAGGATGCCATTCACCTTTCAGGACGCGGCGGCGGCGCCACTTTCCCCGACTTGTCCGGCACCTTGAACAACGCCGCATCCGGCTCCACGCGCTCGATGTCGCTGAGCTTGTAACGCGTCTCGCCGGTGCGTGGGTCGCGGTAGGTGGCTTCGATGACCACCTGCAGTTCCTTGCCATACCATTGCTCGGCCGACATCTCGATAGGCTTCGGGTTGCCCATCGCGCCCGCCGGTATCGTGGCCTCGATGCGCCGGCCGGCGACGGTTTCGCCATCGAGCTTGCGCTCGCCGAGTTTCACGGGTTGCGAGACGCGCATCGGCAGGTTCGCGGGCCGTGGAGGACCCACAGTGATGTCGGGCTCGCTCGCGGGTCGGCAGGGCACGATGGGAAGCGTGGCCATCCTGCCGCCGGGCTGCAGCACGTAGCGTTCACGCGCGGCCGGATCGTCGATGACGGTCACCGTGGTATTCACTTCCACCGCTGGCGTGCCGCCGATGGTAGATAGCGAAATCTCCGCGCGCGTGCGGCCGTCGCTGTCGCGCCACTGACGGATGACGTTTTCGCGCACCACGCGGCTGCCATCTGGCAGCGTGACGGTCGTCTGACTCGTCCCGAGAGCCGAATACGGCGCGCCGGTCACGAGTCGCACGTTGTTCGAGGCGCCGGCCGGCACGTTCGTCGCGGCCGCCGACGGGCAGACCGGGATGTCCTCGGCATGAGCGGCGTTCAGCGCCGGCCCGATCAACATCAGCCACGCGAGATCACGGCGTCTGCAGCGTGATGCCATCGGGCGCTCCCTTTTTGTGATTGGTTTCCGCCGGCACGATGCGATCGATGCGCACGGTGCCGTCGTTCGATACCACGACGTCGATCCAGTAACGCTTGCCGGTAGTGCGCGCGTTGGGGTCCACGGCCACGAGCGTGCCCTGTGCCGAATACTCGGCCGGGATCTGCAATGCCACCGAATCCGCCGGCCACAGCGAAAAGTCGGCGGGCAGCGCAGCTTCCTGCTGGGCCACGTGGGCCGGTGCCGCACGTTCCAGGCGCATGCCGATCAGGATGCCGGCGGCGATCGCGACCGCCGCGAGCCCGGCCGCGGCTGCCCAGAACGCCACGCGACGCATCCGGGCCGGACGCCGTGGAGAAACTTTCTCGCCCGTTGCGACCAATCGCGCAATCCGCGCATCCAGCGAATCACTGGGCTCGGTGTCCCTGAGCTCGCGGCGATACCGCGCGAGCAGGGCGTCGAGCTGCGGGTGCAGGGTATCGGTCATGACAGCTGTACCAGCGGCGGTTCGTCCTCGAGGTCGACGAGCTCGAGCGAGGCGAGGCGGATGGTGAGCAGTGCCCGCGCGCGATGCAGGCGCGAGCGCACGGTTCCAATCGGACACTGGAGAATCGAGGCAACGGCGTGATAGGGAAGTTCTTCGAGATCGCAGAGCGCGATGATCTCGCGATGCTGCAGCGGTAGTTCGAGCATGGCCTGGCGGAACACGGCGCTGACTTCCGAGCGCGCGATCTCATCTGCGGGGCCCGGCTCGTGAGCGGCGGCGGAATCTTCGCCATCCACGAGGGCAACCCAGCGTTTCTGCTGGCGGAAATGCCGGCTGATCCGGTGGCGCAACACGCCGCACAGGTAGTTGAAAGCGGTTCCCTGCTCGGGATCGAACAGGTGCGGGCCGCGCAGCAGCGCGACGAAGGTGTCGTGCACCAGATCTTCCGCCGCCTGCCGCGAGCGGCACATCGCCGAAGAAAATCGCAGCAACGCGCGGCCGTGTTTCTCATAGAGCTCGCGCAACGCGCTGGTGTCTCCCGCCGCGAGCCGCGCCATGCGCCTGGAATCGTCGCTGTCTTTCTTCATGTAATGACGCCACCTGCCCCTCGCGTTTGGGTAGCGCGCGCGTGAAAAGTTCCAGTGCAGTTCAACCGCGTTCGACGGGCACGCCGATGACATAACCTTCACCGTGGACTGTCTTGATGATGCGCGGTTCGCGTGCATCGTCGCCGAGAACCTGGCGCAACCGGCTGATGCGCACGTCGATGCTGCGATCGAACGGCAGCGCATCGCGACCGCGCGCAAGCTCGATGAGCTTGTGGCGCGAGACCACGCGGTTGCCATGCGCGAGTAGTGAGGCGAGCACGCGGTATTCGGAATTGCGCAGCGTGGCCGCCTGGCCCGCCGGATCGCTGAGCTGTCGCGCCACGATGTCGAGCTGCCAGCCGCCGAAGCGGAACAGGCGCACGCGCGTGGTCGAAGCCTGCGGCGCCGGGCCGCTGCGGCGCAGGATGTTTCGCAGCCGGGCCACGACCTCGCGGGGATTCGCAGGCTTCACTACGTAATCGTCGGCGCCCATCTCCAGTGCGACGATGCGATCCACGTCGTCGCCGCGCGGCGCGAGGACGAGCAGCGGCACGTCGCTCGAGGCGCGCAAGGTGCGGACCATCCTGAGCGAATCCTCTTCTCCGGCCTGCAGCCCCAGCAGCACGCAATCGATGCGCGCGCGCTCCATCGCGCGTGCCAGCGCGCCTCCGCCGGTGGCCGTAACCCGGTAACCATGTTGCTCCAGGCAGGCGGCGAGGCTGGACCGGGTCTCGCGGTCCTCGTCGCAGATGAGTACGTGCCGATGGTTTGCCATGCGCTGTCTGCGTATTGCACGCACCCGGCGAAAGAGTTCCGTCCGATACAGCGATTACATTCGGTCACATCCTGAAACATCCGGCGTCGAACCCGCGACCGGTGCCGCCGGTCGGAACGCACGATGAATACGAACGGTCGCGGCGCCCCCTGGCGCCGACTCACGTGGATCTTGTTAGCCGGCGCGGGCATGGCGCGGGCGCAGGAGCCGGCTGCTTCGGAGGACGGCGCCTTCACGGTGACCGGCATCCGCGTCGAGGGGTTGCAGCGCATCACCGAGGGCACCCTGTTCAACACCTTGCCGGTGAACGTCGGCGACCGCCTCGATGCACAGCGCGTGCGCGAGGCGTTGCGTGCCGTATGCGCCATGGGCTTCTTCCGCGACGTCGAGATGCGTCGCGAGGAAGAGGGCGTGCTCGTGGTAGTGGTGCAGGAGAGTCCGTCCATCCGCAGCTTCTCGGTCAAGGGCAACAAGGACATCAAGACCGAGGACCTCAACAAGTCGCTGCGCAACGTAGGACTCGCGCAGGGCAAGATCCTCAGTCGCTCGACGCTCGAGGACGTACGCCAGTTCCTCACCGAGCAGTACTACGCGCATGGGCGCTACAACGTGGTGATCGACGTGGACGTCGACGACATCGGCGGCAACCTCGTCGACGTGAAGATAGACATCACCGAGGGCAAGCGGTCCAGGATCCGCAGCATCAACGTGGTGGGGAACCAGCGTTTCGATGACAAGGAGCTGCTCGGCGACCTCGAGCTCAAGAAGACCAACTTGCTGTCGTTTTACCGCTCCGACGACCAATACTCGAAGCAATCCCTGGAAGGTGACCTGGAGAAACTGCGGTCCCACTACATGGACCGCGGTTACGCGGACTTCGAAATCACCTCGACGCAGGTGGCGCTTGCGCCCGAGAAGGATGACCTCTTCGTCACGATCAACGTGTACGAAGGCGAGACCTGGAAAACCGGCGCGGTGAAACTCGCGGGACGATTCGTGGTGCCCGAGGAAATCCTGCGGCAGTACGTGCTCGTGCGTCCGGGCCAGACCTGGTCGCAGCGGTTGATCGCGGCCAGCGAAGAGGCGCTGCGCAACCGCCTCGGCGAGGCGGGGTTCTCGTTCGCGGACGTGGCCGCGGTACCGACGGCCAATGCCGATACGCACGAGATCGCGCTGACCTTCCAGATCGAACCGAACATGCGCACCTACGTGCGGCGTATCGCCTTCAACGGCATCGGCAAGACCAATGACGAAGTCCTGCGCCGCGAGATGCGCCAGCTCGAAGGCGGCACGCTGTCCAATGCCGCGCTCGAACGCTCGGAACAGCGCCTGCAGCGGCTGCCGTATATCGAGAAGGCGGAATACGAGACCAGGCGCGTGCCGGGCAGCGACGACCTGGTCGACGTCGAGTTCGACGTGACGGAGGGACCTTCGTCGACTCTCTCGGGCGGCATCGGCTACTCCGAGCGCCAGGCCTTCACGCTCCAGGGCAACTACATCGACAGCAACCTGTTCGGCAGCGGCAATCGCCTGGCGATGGAATTCAACGGCGGAAGATACGGGCAGGTCTACAGCATTTCGCACACCGATCCGTACTTCACGGTCAACGGGGTGTCGCGTTCGATCAGCGCGTCGTACATCGAGCGCGAACGCCTCACGTCATCCTTCTCGCAATTCTCGACCAGCACCTACAGTACCGGCCTTGGCATCGGTTATCCGATCTCCGAGGACCAGTACGTGAACTTCGGGCTGACCTACAGCCACGAGGATCTCTCCACGGTGCTCAGCAGTTCGACGCAGCTGCGCGACTGGGTGCGCAACAACGGCGACGACTACTTCCGGCGCGTGGGCCGCGACCCGGTGCTCGGCACCATCCTCGACACCCTCGAGCTCTCGGCGAGCTGGAGCTTCGACAGCCGCGATCGCTATCTATTCCCGACGCGTGGCGGCATGTACCGTTTCACGGGCACGGTGACGCCGCCCGGCGGCTCGGTGGAATTCGCGACGGCCAACTGGCGGTCGCAGCAGTTCTTCAGATTGCCCCTCCCGCTGATCGACAAGATCCCGTTCTCGTTTGCGACCAACCTCGGCTGGGGCACGGCGCTGGGCGATACCACGGCGTTGCCGCCGAACCGGCACATCTTCACGGGCGGCAGCGACTCGGTGCGCGGCTTCGAGGATGGCACGCTGGGCCCACGCGATTCGCTCGGCAATCCTTACGGCGGCGACGCCGGCATCTCCGCGCAGCTCGAAGCCATCATCCCGATCGGCGGGAAGTTCGCGAGCTCGGCACGCCTCAGCCTGTTCCTCGACGCAGGCCAGTCGTTCTACCTGGGCGACACGAAGTTCCGCAACAAGCGCGGCGACCGGGTCGAGTATCGCTTCGACCTCTCGGAGCTGCGCGTGTCCACCGGTATCGCCGTGCAGTGGCTCTCGCCCATGGGCCTCTTGCGTTTCTCGTATGCCTATCCACTCAAGTACCAGGACGAGACGCGGCGTCTGTTCGGTGACGAGACCCAGGAGTTCCAGTTTTCAGTCGGCAAGGCGTTCTGACGCCGGAATGGAGTATCGAATGTACATCCCTGTTTTACGCATCCTGGCCTGCAGCGCGCTGGCACTACTCGCATCCTGCGGCGGCGGTGGCAATGACAAGAATGGCGACGCCAGGATCCGCCTGCTGAATCTCAGCACGGGCTACACGACGCTGGACCTCATCACCAACGTCGATGCGGATGACGATGACGAAGACGTCACCCAGTCCGAAGCCGTGGCGTTGGAGAGCGTCGGTGACTACAAGCAGGTGGAAGCCGACAGCTACACCATCAAGCTCAAGCGCACCGGCTCCGGCAGCATCCTGCGATCGTTCACCAGCGAGGAGCTGGTCGAGGACGATGCGTTCACCTACGTGGCCTACGGCGAGGTGGGTGCCTTCGGCGCACTGCGCATCGACGATACGCAGGAAGAAGCCGATGCCGGGGAAACGCGGCTCAGCATCGCCAATGTGTCCACGGCCGGCGCACTCGACGTGTACATCACGGACACGGATACCGAGCTCGACGACACCACACCCGTGCTGTCCGGCGTGGGCGCCGCGCTGTCGTCGTTCTCCACCGACAGCGGCACGTACCGGCTGCGCGTGACCGCGAGCGGTGACAACACCGACGTGCGTCTCGACATCGCGAGCTTCGAGCTGCCGGAGCGCGGCGTCGGCGCGTTGATCCTGACCTCCACCCAGGGCGGTACGCTGGCCAACGCCATCTATCTACCGCAGGAGGGCCAGCCGAAGAAGTACGTGAACACCAAGGCGCGCCTGCGGGGTGCCGTGGGCGTCTCCCATGGAGCGAGTGCCTCCATCGTCGCGGGTGGCAAGACAGTGCTGGGCTCAGCCACTGCCGGCGTGATCGGCAGTCGCTACACCTTGCTGGACGCCGGGTCGGTGCCGGTGACGCTCACGGTGAATGGCGCCGCCGTCGCCGTGCCGGATATCACGCTGCAGGCCGGTGCCGACTATACGCTGCTGGCCTGGAGCTATTCGACGGGGACGCAGGCCAGCCTGATCCTCGACGACAATCGGCTGCCGTCGAGCAATGGCAATACCAAGCTGCGGTTGCTGAATGGCATGTCGACGCTCGGCGCGCCACTCACGCTGTCGATGGACTTCTCGCCCTTGATCGAAGGCACGCCTCCCGGCGAAGTGTCCGACGAAGTCGAAGTGCAGGGCGGCACCGACCGCCAGATCGACATCTCGAACACCTCGACCGCGGCCGCGATCCTGACGCGCGGCAGCCTGACGTTGCAGGCGAACTCGGTGTACACCTTCTTCATGACGGACAACGGAGGAACACCGATCGGCGTACTCCGGCGTGACCGCTGAGCGGCCATCGCCGGGCAAGCTAGTTAGCCGGGTTGGGGCTGCCTTCGAGCTCCAGGTGCAGTGTCTCGGGGTCCACGGGCTTCACCAGGTGACGAACGAAGCCTGCCTGCCGCGACAGCTGCCGATCCTCGGGGAAGCCGTAGCCGGTGAGCGCCACGAGCCGCACGTCGCGGCCCATCGGGTGGCTGCGGATGCGGCGTGCGAGCTCGTAGCCGTCCATGCCGCCGGGCAGGCCGATGTCGATGAACGCCACGTCGGGCGCTTCCTCGTCGAGCAGGGCGAGCGCCTTCTCGGCATTGGCCGCCTCGCGCACGAGATGGCCGTTGGCACGCAACACGGCGCGATACATCTCGCGCGAGTCGTGGTTGTCATCGACCAGCAGCACGCGCCGCGATTCGAAGCTGCGCCTCGGCTCGTGGCCATTGCCCGCATGCGTCGCGGCATCGCCGTCGAGCTTGGGGGCGGGCGCCGCGGGCAGCCGCACGGTGAAGGTCGAGCCGCGTCCCTCGCCGTCGCTCGCGGCGTGCACGGTGCCGCCATGCATCTCGGCCAGGCGTTTCACGAGGGTGAGGCCGATGCCGAGGCCGCCGCGCGAACGGTCGATGGTGTGATGCGCCTGCACGAACAGATCGAAGATGCGCGGCAGCATGTCCGCCGGGATGCCGACGCCCGAGTCGGCCACGCGCACCACGGCGTCGTCGCCCTCGCGGCCGACGAACACACTCACGGTACGTTCGCCCTGCGAGAACTTGAGTGCGTTCGAGACCAGGTTGCCGACGATCTGCTCGAGCCGGACCGAGTCGCCATTCACCCAGCAGGGTTCGGAGACCACATCGACGCGTCCGTGGTTGATGTTCCCCGACGCAATGGTCGAGACCGACGACTTCACGCTGTCGGCGAGGTTCACCACGGTGCGCTTGAGCACGATCTTGCCGGTGACGGCGCGGCCCACGTCGAGCAGGTCGTCGACCAGCCGCGCCATGTGCAGCACCTGGCGCTTGATGATGCCCGTCGCGCGTAACGCCATCGGATCGGAGTGGCCGATGATGCCGAGCGCGTGCACCGCGCCCTGGATCGCGCCGAGCGGATTGCGCAGCTCGTGCGCCAGCATCGCGAGGAACTCGTCCTTGGAGCGGTTCTCGCGCTGGGCGCGCGCCAGCGAGCTGATGTCGCTCATGATGAGCGTGCGGTGCTCGACATCGTCGAGCACGATGCGCGACAAGGTGACCTGGACCTCGGTGCCTTCCTGGCCCTCGAGCACCAGGCGCGTGGTGTATCGGCCGTAACCGTGTTCCAGCATCGCACGCAGGATGTCGGCCTCGGCGCTCGGCAGGAAGCTGCCGATGGAGGCGCCGAACACCTGCTCGAGCGGCCGCTTCACGAGGTCCGCGAAGCGCTGGTTGCAGTAGACGATGTCGCCGCTGGTGGTGAGCGTGGCGGCGCCTTCCTGCATTCGCTCGACCAGCGCGCGATAGGGCGCGTCGGCGCTCTTGAGCGCGAATACGCGGCGTTCGCCTTTTTCGTCGGCCAGCAGCAGCGCATCGATCTCGCCGCTGTAGATGGCGTGCAGGTTGCCCTCGGCTTCGAGCAGCCGCTGGCGCAGTTCTTCGATGTCCATGCCGTCGACGTTCACGTCGAGGCCTCGAGAGTCAGGCCGAGGCCGGCGCACAGGCGGTTGGTATCTGTCATGTCACCAATGATCCGGCGCATGGGCGCCGGCTCGTACTTGATCAGCGTGGGGGTCGCGAACACCTGCTCGCCCTGGATCATCTGCGGCTGCTGGTACACGTCCACGATCTCCAGCTCGAAGCGGTCCTTGAGCCGTTTTTCGCAGAGCGTGCGCACCGCACGGATGGCGCGTGTGGACCTGGGAGTCATGCCCGTGACGAAGAGCCGCAGTACGTAGTGCGGATCGTCGAGCTCATCGGCGGCTTCGCTGAAACTCTTGTCACTCACGCACTGGCCCTGCGCGGGCGCAGGTCCAGACCCACGAGCACTCGCTCGGTGTTGGAGAGATCGCCGATGATTTTCTTGATTGGAGTCGGCAGGCGCCGCACCAGCGTGGGAAGCGCGAGGATCTGGTCGCCGCGGCCGAGCGCCGGGTTGTCGACCAGGTCGATGACCTCGATGCTGTAACGGCCGGCGAGGTGTTCTTCGCAGATCTTGCGCAGGTTGGCAAAGGCGCGGACCGCCTTCGGAGTCTGTCCGGCGACATACAGTCGCAGCTCGAATTTTTCGCTGGGCATGTCACTTGCTCCGTCGAACATGAGAGCGCCTCTGGGGTTGTCGAGGCGTGCTGGCATTGCCCTCTGCGGGCTCGATCTCGATGCCGTGCGAAGTGAAGCTGAAGTTGCGTACCTCGTCCGAATGCGGCATGCCGCGGGACTTGAGTACGTAGATCTGCCGGACGCGTCGCCGTCCCTCGAGCTGGGCGGCCACCAGGATCCAGGTGTCCATGAGCGAGGAAATCAGCGTCTCGGTGTGTTCCAGCGAATGCTCGGAGGAGGTGAGGCTGGTGAACAACGCCGTGGTGCCGCGCGTCTTCAGGAAGTCGATGACGCGCGTGAGCATGGAGCGCACGTCGACGGTGGTGCCGACGGCCAGCAGGTTGGTGATCGGATCCATCACCACCACGTCGGGGTCGAACACCTCGACGGCGTGATGCATGGCCAGGAGATGCGTCTCGAGGCCGTGACGATTGGGCCGGTCCGCATGGAACTGCAGCAGGCCCTTGTCCACCCACCTGCCGACGTCGACGCCCGCGGAGCGCATGTTGCGGATCATCTGTTGAGGCGATTCCTCGAACAGGAAGTACAGGCATTTCTCGCCGCGTTTGCAGGCCGCGTCGACGAATTGCGCGGCCAGCGTGGTTTTGCCGGTACCCGCGGTACCCGACAGCAACACGGTGCTGCCCCGGTAGAAGCCGCGGCCGCCCAGCATGTCGTCGATGGCGGGCAGGCCGGAGGAAATGCGCTGATCGGGCGCCGCATGCTGCAGCAGCAGCGACGTTACCGGCAGCACCTGCAGGCCGTCGCGATCGATGAGGAAGGGGTATTCGTTGGTGCCGTGCATGGAGCCGCGATACTTCACGACGCGGATGCGGCGCGTCGAGATCTGCTCGTGAACGCGATGATCGAGCGCGATCACCGCGTCGGTGATGTATTCCTCGAGGCCCTGGCGGGTGAACATCTGCTCGCCGCGCTCCGCGGTGACCACCGTGGTGATCTGGCGGTCGCGCAGCCAGCGGAACAGGCGGCGCAACTCGGCGCGCAGGATGCCGGCGTCCTTGAGTCCGCCGAACAAGGTTTCGATGGTGTCGAGCATCACGCGCCTGGCACCGATCTGCTTGATGGCGTGATCGAGGCGCACGAACAGGCCCTCGAGGTCGTATTCGCCGGTCTCCTCGATCTCGCTCCGGTCGACGTGCACGTAGTCGATGAGCAGCTTCTTCTGCTCGACCAGCTTCTGCAGGTCGTAACCCAGCGAGCGCGCGTCCGAGGCCAGTTCCTCGGCGTTTTCCTCGAACGTCAGCAACACGCCGGGTTCGGAGAAGCTCTGCGCTCCGTTGACGAGAAAGCTGACGCCTAGCAAGGTTTTTCCGGAGCCGGGGCCGCCCGACACCAGCGTGGGTCGGCCGGCGGGGAGCCCGCCAAAGGTGATTTCATCCAGTCCCGCTATCCCGGTCGGCGCCTTCGCGATTTCGGATCGTTCAATGCTCTTCTTGGCCATGCAACCAAAAACCATCTGCGTTGTTAGGGAGTTGTCCCGCGAACACAGACCGTCGCCGGTCGCGCCGCGTATTGACGCAAGATAATTTCGACCGGGAAATCAGTGGAGTCTCACAATTTTGTTAGGCGATGTCAGACGGTTCCGACAAACTGCGCGACTGGCGCGACGTCGCCGATTGCCACCGGAGCGGAGGCCAGACCCCGATCGCCAGATGATGTCAAGAGGCCAGGAACAAAGAAGTTTGGCCACCGGTAGCAACCCGAAAGGCGCTTTTCGCGTCTGAATGACAGCTTGCAGAGGGAGGTCCGAGGGGTGGGTTTGAACCGGTTCTTGTGGATATGTGCAGTCGCCGCGTTCGCGCTGCCGGCCGCGGCGGTCGAGATCGACGGCCGCATCGATCCCGACGAATGGAAAGACGCGAAGCACGTCACCGAATTTCGCAAGGTGCAGCCGCTGAACGGTGAGCCCGCCACCCTGGCCACCGAGGCCTGGATCCTGGCCACGCCGGACGGCCTGGCGGTGGCCTTCCGCAACATCCAGCCGCCCTCCGTACCCCGCACCCTGCAGCGAGTGCAGCGCGACTTCGAAGCCCAGGTCGACCGCGTGAACGTGATGATCGACTTCGACGGCGATCACCGTACCGGTTACGACTTCACCGTGAGCTCCACGGATGGCATCGCCGACGCCATCATCACCAACGAAAACAACTTCAACGACGACTGGGACGGCAACTGGCAGCACGCGGTCATCTCGAATGACGAGGAATGGACCGCCGAAGTGCTGCTGCCCTGGCACCTCGCGCCCATGCGCACGGCCGGGGAGAAGCGCACCGTGGCCATCTACGTGGACCGCGTCGTCGGTTCGACCGGTGAACGCGCCGGCTGGCCATTCGCCAGCTTCCAGCGGCCGAGGTTCCTCTCGGATTTCGCGCCGCTCGAGGTGACCAACTTCAACCAGTCGCTGCTGGCGATCACGCCCTATGTCTCGGGCCTGTACGACAACGTCGGCAACGACGGCGACAGTGATGCCGGCGCCGACATCTTCTGGAAGCCGAACGGCCAGTTCCAGCTGTCGGGCACGATCAACCCGGACTTCGGACAGGTGGAGAGCGACGACCTGGTCGTCAACTTCAGCGCCACCGAAACCTTCATCAGCGACAAGCGGCCGTTCTTCACCGAGAACCAGGCGATCTTCGAATACACCACCCCCTCGGACTTCAGCCAGCTGCTCTACACGAGGCGCGTCGGCGGACCGGCGGACGATGGCGAAGGCGCAGGGGACATCACCGCGGCGCTGAAGCTCAACGGCAGCATCGGCGACACCAAGTACGCGCTGTTCGGCGCGGACGAGGCCGAGGCCGTGGGTCGCACCTTCGCGGCCGCGCGCCTGGTGCGCGACTTCAGCCAGCAGAACCTGGGCTTCATGGCGACGTATGTCGATCGGCCCTATCTCGATCGCAAGGCGACCGTGGCGGGCATCGATCACAACTGGCGGCCGACCGCGCGCTGGAATGTGCGTTCGCGCGTATTCGGCAGCGACATCCGCGACCCGGATGGCGACAGCCGCGACCTGGGTGCCACGGTGTGGGCGGACTACGAGATGGATCACGGCTGGCGCCAGCAATACATGGCCATGCACTTCGGCAACGACCTGCAGATCAATGACGCCGGCTATCTCTCGCGCAACAGCACGAACTACGCGCACTACCAGGTCAACAAGCGTTTCACCGAGTTGCCGAAGGAGTCCCGCTACGCATCCAAGGACTGGCGCTGGCGCGTGAGCACCGACTACAACGATCACGGCGATTCGCTCGGCAGCCAGTTCCGCATCAGCCGGGAGAGCAACCTGCGCAATGGCGGCTACGAGTACGGCCAGGTCAACGTAAACAGTGCGGGCTACGATGACTTGCTGACCCGCGGCAACGGCAACCTCTGGGTGCCACCGAACTTCAACAGCTACTTCGATTTCCAGCGGCCGCGCATGGGTCACTGGTCCTACGAAGTCGAGCTGAATCTGTTCAGCGGCGGACTCTCAGGCAACGACAGGATCGGTTACACAGCGCACGTCGAACCCAAGTACTTCGTCAGCGACGAATTCAGCATCTACGCCGGCGTGCTGCACGACTTCACACCCGACTGGCTCATCTGGGACCACGACAACCTGATCGGCAGTTACCGCGAGCACCAGACCAACTTCGACCTGGGCTTCGACTGGATCATGACGAATCGCCACGAGCTGCGGTTGAAGCTCCAGGCGATTGCGCTCAGTGCGGACCTGCGCCAGGCCTACCGCGTCGTGAATGGCGAGGCGATTCCGACCGATGAGCCGGTCGACGATTTCAGTGTCGAGACGTTGGGCGTGCAGCTGCGCTACCGCTACGAGTTCAAGCCGCTCTCCTATCTATACGTGGTGTACGCGCGTGGCGGCTACCAGTACGACCCGATTGCCGACGACACGGGCAGCCTGGTGCGCGACAGCTTCTCGCTGCGCGACGACGAGCAGTTCTTCGTGAAGTTCAGCTACCGCTTCGAAAACTAGCGCCTCGTTGCGTAGGAATTCCGGAAGCGCCCGGCCTGCTGCAATTTATTCAGCACCCCTGGCAAAAACATGCTGAATGCCGCGCTGTCGCATCAATTCGCAACTGCGCGCGTATGTGAACGGGCGGCCGCTCCTCGAAGCCACGGATCCGCAGCCGTCGAACGGGCGGGTGGGCCTGGTGGGTTTCCGTACCTCGGCCGACTACGACGACATCCGCGGCGTGGTCCCGTGACGGCCTGACTACTTCGGTATTGGCGGTGCCGCGCGCTGGAACACGGGCTTGATGGCGAGGCCCGACTGGATGCGCGACACGCCCGGGATGCGCGTCAGCACGTCGAGCATGAAGCGCTGGTAGCTGGGCAGGTCCGGCACGACGATGCGCAGCACGTAGTCGGCTTCGCCGGTCATGAGATAACAACTCATGACCTCGGGCACATCGGCGATTCTCCTTTCGAATACCTTCAGTGTTTCTTCGACCTGGCGCTCGAGTGAGACCCAGACGTACATGGTGATCCCAAAACCGAGCTTCTGTTCGTCGAACTGGGCGCTGTAGCCGGTTATATAGCCCTCGGACTCGAGCCTCCGGATCCGTCGCAGAGTGGGGGTGAGCGACAGTCCGATCTGCTCCGACAGGTCGCGCCAGCTGATGCGGCCGTCCTGGGACAGGATCTGCATGATCTTCGCGTCTACTTTGTCGAGCTTTTCGGCTGCCATGAGTCACGGATTCCAGATTTCTTGGTGCAAAGATGCTAAAAGACGCGGCCGAATAGTCAACATTTGGCAAAAACGCGCTCCCTCTGGTGCGTTAGGCTACGCATCACGTAACTATATGACTGGTATCAGGAATTCATGAGCCGCAGCCGCCCCGTATCCGTCTCTTTCGAATTCTTCCCGCCTGGCGACGAAGCCATGGAGAAGACGCTCTGGGAGTCGATCCGTTATCTCGAACCGCTGAATCCGCGGTTCGTGTCCGTCACCTATGGCGCGGATGGCAGTACGCGCGAACGCACGCACAACGTGGTGTCGCGTCTGCAGGCCGAACACTCGCTCAATTGCGTGCCGCACCTGACCTGCATCGGCGCGAGCCAGGGCGAAGTGCTCGACATCGCGCGCCGGTATTGGGACATGGGCATCCGTCACATCGTGGCTTTGCGCGGCGATCCGCCGGCCGGCGTCACGAAGTACGAACCGCGCGCGGACGGGTTTGCGTATGCCGCGGACCTCGTCGCCGGTCTCAAGACTGTCGGTGACTTCGAGATCTCGGTGGCCGCGTATCCGGAGAAACATCCCGAGGCCTCGAGCCTCGAGGCCGACCTCGGCAATCTCAAGCGCAAGATCGACGCGGGCGCCACGCGCGCCATCACGCAGTTCTTCTACGACACCGACGTGTTCCTGCGCTTCCGCGATCGTTGCGCGGCGCGCGGCATCGACGCGCCGATCGTGCCCGGCATTCTGCCGATCACGCGCTTCCCGCAGATCACGAAGTTCGCCAAGCGCTGTGGCGCTTCCATCCCCGAATGGCTGGAGCACCGCTTCGATGGTCTCGAGGACAATCCCGAGACGCGCAAGCTGATCTCCGCGGCCGTGGCCATCGAGCAGGTGCACACCCTGCAGCGCCACGGTGTCGAACAATTCCATTTCTACACGCTCAACCGCTCGGAGCTGACCTACGCCATCTGCCACGCGCTCGGTGTGCGGCCGCGCAGTGAACGCAAGGTGGCGAGTGCCTGACATGACCCCGAAGAACCAGATCGAACGCGCGCAGTCCCTGCGCGACTTGTTTGCCGAACGCATCGTGGTGCTGGACGGCGCCATGGGCACCATGATCCAGCAGCACAAGCTCGACGAGGCCGCCTACCGTGGCGAGCGGTTCGCCGACTGGTCGCGCGATCTCAAGGGTTGCAACGATCTGCTGGTCATCACACGGCCGAAAGTGATCGGGGACATCCACCGCGAATTCATCGACGCGGGCGCCGATCTCATCAGCACCAATACGTTCAACGCGACTTCGATCGCGATGGCGGACTACGGCCTCGAATCGCTGGTGTACGAACTCAACCGCGAGGCGGCGGCGCTCGCGCGCCGGGTGGCCGACGAAGAAGCCGCGCGCCTCGGACGGCCTGTGTTCGTGGCCGGCGCGCTCGGCCCCACCAATCGCACGGCCTCGATCTCGCCCGACGTCAACGATCCCGGCTTCCGTGCCGTGACCTTCGACGACCTGGTTGCGACCTATGGCGAAGCCACGCGCGCGCTCATCGAGGGCGGCGCCGATGCCATCCTCATCGAAACCATCTTCGACACGCTGAATGCCAAGGCAGCCATCTACGCCGTGCGCACGACGCTCGACCAGGCGGGCGTGGATCTGCCCATCATCATCTCGGGCACCATCACCGACGCGTCGGGCCGCACGCTCTCGGGGCAGACCGTGGAAGCCTTCTGGGCGTCGGTGCGCCACGCGCGACCGATCACGATCTCGCTGAACTGCGCGCTCGGCGTCAAACAGCTGCGTCCCTATGTCGAGGAGCTTTCGCGCCTCGCGGACACCCACGTCGGCGTGTATCCGAACGCCGGCCTGCCGAATGCCTTCGGCGAATACGACGAAGCGCCCGCCGACACGGCCGCCGTACTCGGCGATCTCGCGCATCACGGCCACCTGAACCTGGTCGGCGGCTGCTGTGGCACCACGCCCGCGCACATCCGTGCGATTGCCGATCGCGTGCGTTGCGAGCCGGTACGCAAGAAGAAGGAGCACGAACCGCGACTCAAATTGTCGGGTCTCGAAGCCTTCAATCTCACCGACGACATCCGCTTCGTGAACGTGGGCGAGCGCACCAACGTCACGGGCTCGGCCAAGTTCCGCAAGCTCATCGAAGCCAACGACTACCCGCAGGCGCTCAGCATCGCGCGCCAGCAGGTCACCGACGGCGCGCAGGTCATCGACATCAACATGGACGAGGGCATGCTGGATTCGGAAGCCGCCATGGTGCGCTTCCTGAATCTCATCGCCGCCGAGCCGGATATTTCGCGCGTTCCCGTGATGATCGACTCATCCAAGTGGTCGGTCATCGAGGCGGGTCTCAAGTGCATCCAGGGCAAGGGCGTGGTGAATTCCATCTCGCTCAAGGAAGGCGAGGCCGCGTTCCTCGAGCATGCGCGCAAATGCCTGAACTTCGGTGCGGCCGTGGTCGTCATGGCCTTCGACGAGAAGGGCCAGGCCGACACTATCGAACGCAAGGTGTCGATCTGCGAGCGCAGCTACAAACTGCTCACGGGCATCGGCTTCCCGCCCGAAGACATCATCTTCGACCCGAACATCTTCGCGATCGCGACGGGCATCGAGGAGCACAACGGCTACGGCGTGGCGTTCATCGAGGCCGCGCGCGAGATCCGCAAGCGTTGCCCGCACGCGCACATCTCCGGTGGCGTGAGCAACGTGTCGTTCTCGTTCCGCGGCAATGAGCCCGTGCGCCAGGCCATGCACTCGGTGTTCCTGTACCACGCCATCCAGGCCGGCATGGACTTCGGCATCGTGAATGCCGGTCAGCTCGCGATCTACGAGGACATTCCGAAGGAGCTGCGCGAGCGCGTCGAGGACGTGGTGTTGAATCGCCGCGCGGATGCCTCGGAGCGGCTGCTGGAAATCGCCACGCAGTACAAGGACGGCCCCGGCAAGGAAAAGGCCGTGGACCTCGCCTGGCGCCAGTTGCCGGTGAACGAACGCCTGTCGCACGCGCTCGTCTCGGGCAACGACCAGTTCATCATCGAGGACACCGAGGAGGCGCGGCTCGCGGCCGAACACCCCTTGCACGTCATCGAAGGTCCGCTCATGGATGGCATGAACGTGGTCGGCGATCTGTTCGGCTCGGGCAAGATGTTCCTGCCGCAGGTCGTGAAATCCGCCCGTGTCATGAAGAAGGCCGTGGCGCACCTGATTCCATTCATCGAGAAGTTGGCCACCGGCAAGCAGCAGTCGAACGGCAAGGTGGTGCTCGCGACGGTCAAGGGCGACGTGCACGACATCGGCAAGAACATCGTCGGCGTCGTGCTCCAGTGCAACAACTTCGAGATCATCGATCTCGGCGTGATGGTGCCCGCGGAGAAGATCCTCGAGACGGCCATCCGCGAAAGCGCCGACATGATCGGCCTGTCGGGCCTGATCACGCCGTCGCTCGAGGAGATGACACACATCGCGGCCGAGATGCAGCGCCGCGGCTTCAAGGTGCCGCTGCTGATCGGCGGCGCCACCACGTCGCCCGCGCATACCGCCGTCAAGATCGAGCCCAACTACGAAGGCCCGGTGGTGTACGTCAAGGACGCGTCGCGCGCCGTCGGCGTCTGCCGCCAGCTGGTGACGCCGGACATGAAGCCGGGCTTCGTCGCCGAGGTGAAGGCCGAGAACGCGCGCCGCCGCGAGGCGCACGCCGGCAAGAAGGTGAAGACGGCGCAGCTGTCGCTGGCCCAGGCCCGCGCCAACAAGCCGAAGATCGACTGGGCCAACTACTCGCCGCCGGTGCCGCGATTCCTCGGTGCCAAGACCTTCGGCGACGTGCCGCTCGCGCAGCTCACGCCGTACATCGACTGGATGCCGTTCTTCAATGCCTGGGAGTTCACGGGCAAGTTCCCCGAGGTGCTCGACGATCCGAAGCGCGGCGCCGCGGCGCGTGCGCTGTACAAGGACGCGCAGGAGATGCTCGCGACGATCCTGCGCGAGCATTGGCTCACCGCGCGCGCGGTGGTCGGGTTCTTCCCGTGCAACAGCGTCGATGAAGAGATCGAGGTGTACAGCGACACCACGCGTTCGCGCGTGCTGCATCGACTGCATCACCTGCGCCAGCAGAAGGGCAAGCCGGAAGGCCAGCCTCACTACGCGCTCAGCGATTTCATCGCGCCCAAGGACTCGGGCAAGGTGGATTACATCGGCGCCTTCGCGGTGACCGCGGGCATCGGCATCGAGAAACATCTCGAGCGTTTTATCAAGGCGCACGACGACTACAACGACATCCTGCTCAAATCGCTGGCCGATCGTCTGGCCGAGGCCTCGGCGGAAGCGCTGCACCTGCGCGTGCGCCGCGAGCTCTGGGGCTACGCGCCCGAAGAACGGCTGACCAACGACCAGCTCATTGCCGAGCAATACCGCGGCATCCGCCCGGCTCCGGGATATCCGGCCTGCCCGGATCACACCGAGAAGGGCACGTTGTGGCAGATGCTCGACGTCGAGCGCGCCATCGACCTCAGGATCACCGAGAGCTTCGCGATGTATCCCACGGCCGCCGTGAGCGGCTGGTACTTCGCGCACCCGGACGCCAAGTACTTCGCGGTCGGGCCCATCGACCTCGACCAGCTGCAGCACTACGCGGCGCGCAAGAACTGGACGCAGGCCGAAGCCCGCAAGTGGCTCATCTCGAACGTCGAGAGCCGCGCGCAAGATCCGCACGACGAAGCCGCTTGATCGGTAATGGGGACATTCCTCATTTTCTTGTAACAATCGGCAGCGACCGTCGACTGGCGGCTCGGCGTGTTCCCGGTGATCCTGGCCTGCGGAGTCGCCGGCCTGCCCGCGCATCTTTGATTAAGATCGCGGCATGAGCGCCTCAGGGTCGGAAAATACGGCGCAGCGTCTCGTCTTCGACGACTACGTGCTGGACCTCGCGCGTGGCTGCCTGCTGCGCGAGGGCCGCGAGGTCACGCTGCGGCCGAAGACCTTCGCGGTGCTGCGATATCTCGTCGAGCACATGGGCGAACTGGTCTCCAAGGAAACCCTGCTCGCGGCCGTGTGGCCCAATCTCATCGTGACCGACGACACGCTGGTGCAGAGCATCGGCGAGTTGCGACGTGCCTTCGCCGAAGCGGGCCACGAGTACATCACCACGGTCCCGCGCCGCGGCTACCGCTTCGAATCGCCGCGGCCCGCGGCTCCGCTCGTAGAGCCGGTGAAGCGCGCCTTCCGGTGGCGCTGGAAATACGGCATTGCCGTACCGCTCTTGCTCGCGCTGGTCGTGTTCGTGTCGTGGTTCGCGATGCGCCCGCGCGAGCCCGGCCCGGAGGCGTTCGCCAGCACCCGACCTGCCATCGCGGTGTTGCCGTTCCAGAACCAGAACGACGCGGCATCGCGCGAATACCTCGCCGACGGTCTCACGCAGGACCTGATCAATTCGCTCGGTCGATTCTCCGCGCTCACCGTGATGTCGTGGAATGCGGTGGCCGGTTACAAGGGCGCACTCGCGAAACCCGGCGAGATCGCACGCGTGCTCGGCGTGCGTTACCAGGTCGAAGGCAGCGTGCGTTACAGCGACGATCGCGTGCGCGTCAGTGCGCAGCTCGTGGACGCGCAGGGGCGCGTGTTGTGGTCCGCGCGCTTCGACGAGGCCACGGCCGACGTGTTCCAGCTGCAGGATCGCATGACGCGCGAGATCGCCGGTGCGCTCGCCATCCGCGTCACCGAATTCGAGCAGCGGCGCGTGGCGCACAAACCCACCGCGAATTTCGATGCCTACGATTGCGTGCTGCGCGCGCGACCCGCGCTGCAACGTCCCACGCGGGCGGGCCTGGTCGAAGCGCGCACGCTGCTGCGACGGGCCATCGAGCTCGATCCCAACTACGCCGCGCCGCACTCGGCCCTTGGCGACACCTTCCACGCCGCGGTGTCCATGGGTTGGGCCGAGTCGCCCGACGAGTACTGGGTGCAGGTGGTCGAACAGGCCAACGAAGCGTTGCGTCTCGATGCCGGCGATACCCGCGCGCGCATCCTGCTCGGCCGCCGCTACATCGCCTACAACCAGTTCGACGAGGCGCGTGCGCAGATCGACCAGGCCATCGCGATGAACCCGAGCGACGCCGATGCGCTCGCCGGGCGCGGTAACATCCTGGTGTGGCTCGGCGATGAAGATGCGGCCATCGAATCACTCGAGCTCGCGCAACGTCTCGATCCCGAGCTCAATGCCTTCGATCGCTTCGCGCTCAGCCTGGCTTACTACCTGAAGGGCCGCTACGACGAGTCCATCGAGCAGGCCGAGCTCAACCTGCGTCGCAACGCCGAGGCGCGCTTCACCTACGCGATGCTGGCCGCGGCACATGCCGAGGCGGGCCATGCGGCGGAGGCCGCACGCGCGGCCGAGGCGGTGCGTCGCCATGATCCCTTGTTCGATCCGGAAACCTTCGGCAACAAGTTCCGCGATCCGCGCAACCTGGCCCACGTGCGTACGGGCCTCGGCAAGGCCGGACTCTATCGCCCGGGTTCCTGATCCTCGAGCAACTCGCGGTTGTGCCGCGCACGCTCGATGTTCTTGCCCAGCTCCTTGCGGAACAGGTCCGGCCCGTAGGACTTGCCGAACAGGTACAACTTGCCGTCGCTGATCAGCCAGTACTCGGGATTGGCCTCGCGCACTTCGCCACGGGCCAGCGCCACCGCGCAGAAGTTGGCGAACTGCGGCGCATAACGCACCGGGTCGGCCTTGAACATCTCGAGATGAGCGGCGCTCGCGAAGTGCCATACGTGCTCGTCCCAGGTGTATTCGAATTGCGCCTGTCCCGGCGTGGCACGCTGCAGCGTGAAGTACGCCACGGGATCGTAGCCCTTGATGCCCAGGCGCAGGCCGGGGGAGGCTGGGGGCGTGGCCGCCATGCCCGGCAGGACGACGAGTCCGGCCAGCAGGGCGGCCAACAGCAACGGGCGACGCATGATGGGCGCGACCATAGCGCGATTTCGGCGAACTTTCGGGGCTTCTTCGTGACGTCCTGCGCGGACTGGGATCGAATGCCGGCCACCGACGGGAGGAAACATGAAACACATCGTTCGCGGCCTGGTCCTGCTCCTGCTCTGCGGCCTGGCGCAGGCCGACGTCATCATCGACTGGAACTTGCGGGCCGACGCCATCGCCACCGAGAACCGGCTCAGCCCACCGGCGCACGGGCGGGGCCTCGCCATGATGCACGTCGCCATGTTCGAGGCGCTCGATGCCATCGACCGGCGCTACCAGCCGTATCGCCTGAACCTGGTGGCCGATCGCAACACGTCGCGCGAGGTCGCAGCCGCCATGGCGGGGCACGATGTGTTGGTGGCGCTGTACCCCGACCAGAAGGCGGCGCTGGATGCGCTCATGGAGCAGACGCTGGCCGCGGTGCCCGACGGCCCGCCGCGTGAGCGCGCGCTGATCCTCGGCCGCAAGGCCGCCGCGGGGATCCTCGAGCTGCGCGAGCGCGACGGCGCCAGCGCGCCGGACGATTACCGCCCGGTGACACCGCCCGGCCAGTACGTGCCCACTGCCGCCGTCGTGAGCGCCGCGGTGGGCGCGTGGAAGCCCTGGGTCATGACGAGCGCCGACCAGTTCCGTCCCGGGCCACCGCCCGCGCTCACCTCGGCATCGTGGACGCGCGACCTCAACGAGATCCGCGAGGTCGGCGGGCTGAACAGCTCACTGCGCAGCGAGGAACAAACTACCGTGGCCCGGTTCTGGTTCGTCACCGGCGCGCGCGCGTGGAATCCACTGGTCGCGCAGCTGGCGCAGGCCAGGCAGATGGACCTGCTCGATTGCGCGCGCCTGTTCGCGCTGGCGTCGATGGCCGGCGAAGACGCGTTCATCGCGGTGTTCGACGCCAAGTACCACTACAACTTCTGGCGCCCGGTGACCGCGATCCGCAACGCCGACCAGACCGGCAACCCGGCCACGCCGCGCGACGCCGGCTGGCTGCCGCTGGGTGAGACGCCCATGCATCCCGAATATCCCTGCGCGCATTGCATCACCTCGTCGGCGGTGGCCGCGGTGATCCGCGGCATCGTGGGCGAGGACATCGGTACGTTGACGCTCACCAGCACGACGGCGCCCGGCGTCACGCGCCGCTGGACACGGCTCGAGGACTACGTGAACGAAGTGTCCAACGCGCGAGTCTGGGCCGGCTTCCACTACCGGTTTTCCACCGAGGTGGCTCGCGACATGGGCCGGAAGATCGGGGAACTGACCGTGGCCACGCAACTCCGGCCGCTCAAGCCAAAGAAGTGAGCTACTTCTTGTTGATCAGCCAGAGGCCAACGACGCACAACAGGATGCCGCCGATGTTGACCAGCGTGAGTTTTTCATTGAGCCAGGCCACACCGATGAGCAGCAGCAGCAGCGCGGCCGCGGACTGCGTGACGATCTGTCCGAGACTCACGTCGAAGCCACCGCGGTAGAGCAGCAGGAAACCGAGATCGAGGAACACGATCACCACGCCCAGCGCCAGCGTGGTCCAGTTGAGCTGGCCGAAGGCTTCGCGCAGCGCCGCCGGCCCTGGCAGTGCGACGTACACCGCCGAGAATGCCACCGTCACGACGGCGTAGGTCACCGCCAGCGATAGATAGGGATTGGCGCTCGCGGGCGTCAGCTTCATCACGATGTGGTACGCGACGGTGGCGGCGATGGCGACGCCCAGCCAGATCAATTGCATGACGAGTCCTCTCCGAGCCGGGGTGCTGAGTGTGCACATCCGCCGCGCTATTGCTAGAGTGCCGCGCCCCGGAGGAGAACAGATGACCCGTTCGCTGACCTGCTGCCTGATTGCCGCCTTCGCCCTGGTCGCTCCGCATGGGCAAGCGGCCGATGCCGCGCCTGGCCCGTGGCGCGGGCTGCTCGACACGAAGCTGTCGAACTTCGACGTGTACCTGAGCTATCACGGCAACGACATCCTGGACGTCATCCGGGGGAAGGCACCCAGGGGCCTGAAGCCCGTCGGTCTGAACCCGAAGTCGCAGAACGTGTTCAGCGTGGTCGAGCAGGACGGCAAACCCGTGTTGCACATCACCGGCGAGATCTACGGCTGCCTGCAGACCAAAGAATCCTTTTCGAACTACCACCTGAAGCTCGAGACGCGTTGGGGCGAGAAGAAGTGGGTGCCGCGGCTCGAGGAGCCGAAGGACTCGGGCATCCTGTATCACAGCCGCGGGCCGTTCGGGGTCGACTACTGGAAGTCCTGGGCGTTGTCGCACGAGTTCCAGGTCATCGAACACGGGCTCGGCGAGTACTGGACCCAGGCGAGCTCGGCCATGGACATCCGCGTCGATCCCGGCAAGCCGGGCGCGCCCGGTGAGGAAGCACCGCGCTGGAATCCAGGGGCGCCATGGCAGGAATTCGCCGCGCCTAACAACCACGCACTCGCCGGTTCCGACCAGGATCGCGTCGGCGCGTGGAATCGTCTCGAGCTCGTGTGCTTCGAGGACGACTGCGTGCACATCGTGAATGGACTCGTGGTCATGGCGCTCAAGAACGCGCGCTACAAGGACGGCCAGAAGTGGGTGCCGATGACGGGCGGCAAGCTGCAGATCCAGAGCGAGGCCGCCGAGGTGTTCTATCGCGACATCGAGATCCGCTCGATCCCCGCCATGCCCGCGGAGCTCGCGAAGTACTTCAACTAGCGCGGTTCAGCGGTTCTCGGCCGGCGGCAGCTTGAAGATCAGGCCGCCCTTGAGCACCACGTCGACGTTCTCGAGCACCGAGATGTCGATGAGCGGATCGCCGCGCACCGCGACCAGGTCGCCGAGCTTGCCCACGGCGAGCTCGCCGACCTCGTCTTCACGCCCGAGGTAATGCGCGGCCACGGAAGTGGCGGACTGGATGGCCTGCATCGGCGTCATGCCGCGCTTCACCATGATCTTGAACTGGCGCGCATTGAGCCCGTGCGGGAACACCCCGGCGTCGGTCGCGAACACGATCGGCACGCCGGCCTTCACGGCCTTGGTGAACGCCTGGCGCTGCACCTCGGTGGTCTCGACATTCTTGCGCAGGAATTCCTCGGGCCAGTTCTGCTTGCGTCCTTCGGTGTCGATGTAGTCGCCGTTGTAGACGTCCATCGCGAGCGCCACGTTGCCGCGCTTGAGCGCGGCCTGGATGCCGGCGTCGTCGAGGTACGACGCATGTTCGACGGTGTCGACGCCCGCGTCGATGGCATTGCGGATCGATTCGGCGCCGTGCGCATGCGCCGCGACTTTCTTGCCGTCCGAGTGCGCGAGCTGCACCACGGCAGCGATTTCATCGCGCGTCATCTCGGGTGCGCCCGGAACTCCGCCGTAGGCCAGCACGGCGCCCGACGCGATGACCTTGAGCAGATCCGAGCCACTCGCGAGCAACACCTCGGCGCGTTCGCGGAATTCCTGCGGTCCGCGTGCCACGCCGGCGTGGAAGCGCGAGTTGTCGTCGGGTTCCTTGAAGCCGGGCACGTACAGATCGCCGCCACCATGCGGAATCGTGAGATAGGGGCCACTGACCAACATGCGCGGACCCGCGGCCGAGCCACGATTGATGTAGTCCCGCAGCTCGGTGTCCGCGCCGAGCACGTAGGTGCCCACGTTGCGCACGCTGGTGAAGCCGGCCAGCAGCGTGGCCCAGGCGTTCTCGACTCCCTGGTGCAAGGTGTCGTCGACGGCGCGCGTGAAGTACACGCGCAGGTCCGCGGTGTCCTCGGGCCGGTCGGTGAGATGCGTATGCATGTCGATGAGGCCGGGCAGGCAGGTGTACTGGCTCAGGTCCAGCACCGGCACCATGGTGGCGGCGGCACTGCCACGCCCCGAGCCGAGCTCGATGCGCTTGATGCGGCCGTCGCGGATCAGCACCAATGATTCCCCGTGCGGCAGGTTGCTGACGCCATCGATGAGCTGCCCGCAGTGCACGGCGATGGTGCCGCTGTCGGGCGTGTATGGAATGTCGCGCACCGCGAACTGCTGGCTCAATTCGGGCG
>DATEII010000010.1:0-15264 GCA_035279135.1 Steroidobacteraceae bacterium | reverse complement strand
GCGCTGTTCCGCAACCTGCTCAAGGTGTCGCAGATCGGCCCCAAGATCGCGCTGTCGATTCTCTCGGGCGTGAGCGTCGAAGGCTTCGCCACGCTCGTGAAGCTGCAGGACACGGCCGCGCTCACCAAGGTCCCGGGTGTGGGTCGCAAGACGGCCGAGCGCGTGCTCATGGAAATGAAGGATCGACTGGATGCGCTCGAACAGGCGGCGCAGGGCATGAACCTCACGGGTGCGGTGCCGATGACACCCAACAGCACCGAAGGCGAAGCGTGGACCGCGCTGGTGGCGCTGGGTTACAAGCCCGCCGAAGTCACCGCCATGCTCAAACCACTGGCCGGTTCGGGCGCCAGCACGGAAGAGCTGATTCGCCGTGCATTGCAGGGCGCGGTGCGGCCGCAATGAACGCGACCGACAACCGTATCGTGCAGGCCGCAGCCTCGAAGGACGAGGAGGCGGTCGATCGCGCGATCCGGCCGAAGAAGCTCACCGACTACGTGGGCCAGGAGCAGGTCAAGGCGCAGCTGGAGATCTTCGTGCAGGCCGCGGTCAAGCGCGGCGAGGCGCTCGACCATGCATTGATCTTCGGGCCGCCGGGCCTCGGCAAGACCACGCTCGCGAACATCATCGCCAACGAGCTCGGCGTGAACCTGCGGCAGACCTCGGGCCCGGTGCTCGAACGCCCCGGCGATCTCGCGGCACTGCTGACCAACCTGCAGCCGCGCGACGTGCTGTTCATCGACGAGATCCACCGTCTCTCGCCCGTGGTCGAGGAAGTGCTGTATCCGGCGATGGAGGATTTCCAGCTCGACATCATGATCGGCGAGGGGCCGGCGGCGCGCTCCATCAAGCTTGCGCTGCAGCCGTTCACGCTGGTTGGCGCGACCACTCGCGCGGGATTGCTCACCTCTCCGCTGCGCGACCGCTTCGGCATCGTGCAACGCCTGGAGTTCTACACCGTGAGCGAGCTCGAACGCATCGTGGCGCGTTCGGCCGGCATCCTCGGCGTGCCCATCGATGCGGGTGGCGCAGGCAAGATCGCGCAGCGCTCGCGCGGTACGCCGCGCATCGCCAACCGGCTGCTGCGGCGCGTGCGCGACTACGCGGAAGTGAAGGCCGACGGCCGCATCGACGAAGCCACGGCGCGCGCCGCGCTCGACCTGCTCGAAGTGGATCCGCAGGGTTTCGACGCGCTGGACCGCAAACTACTCACCACCATCATCGACAAGTTCGACGGTGGACCGGTGGGCATCGAAAGCCTCGCGGCCGCGATCGGCGAGGAGCGCGGCACGCTCGAGGACGTCATCGAACCGTTCCTGATCCAGCAGGGCTTCCTGATGCGCACCGCTCGCGGCCGCATGGTCACGCGCAATGCCTACCTGCATTTCGGGCTCAAGGTGCCGGAGCGCGTCAGCGCGACGTTGCCGCTGTTCGAGGCCGAGCGGTGACCGGAGCCTCGAAGAGCGAATTCACCTGGCGCACGCGGGTCTACTGGGAAGACACCGACGGCGGCGGCGTCGTGTACTACGCCAACTACCTCAAGTTCATGGAGCGCGCGCGCACCGAGTGGCTGCGCAGCCTCGGGCACCAGCAACACGAGATCGCCGAGCAGTTCGGCTTCGTGTTCGCGGTGGCCGAGGCACACGTGAACTACCGAAAGCCCGCGCGCCTCGACGACGATCTCACCGTGAGCTGCGTGCCCGTGCCCGAAGGCCGCGCTTCCATCCGTTTCAAGCAGGTGATCACGCGCAACGGTGCCGTGGTGGCCGACGGGGAAGTCCGCGTGGTCTGCGTCGACGCGAAGTCGTTCCGGCCGCGCGCCTTGCCCGATTTCATCCATTCCGCGAATGCGAAGGTCCCAGATGGAAAATGAACTCTCCATAGTCAAGCTGGTGGTGAACGCCAGCCCGGTGGTGCAGGTGGTCATGGGATTGCTCGCGCTGGCGTCGCTCATGTCCTGGACCATCATTTTCCGCAAACGCTCGCTGCTGTCGAAGGCACAGGATGAGGCCGACAACTTCGAGAACAGCTTCTGGAAGGGCGGCGATCTCACCGCGTTGTACCGGCAGATCGAGGGCCGCGGCGGTGCCACCGGCATGTCGAGCATCTTCGAGTTCGGCTTCCGCGAGTTCGCACGTCTCAAGCAGGGCGGCATTCCGGCGGACCAGCTGCTCGAGGGTGCGCGCCGCGCCATGCGCGTGGGCCAGCTCAAGGAGATCGAGCGCCTCGAGGAAAGCCTCGCGAATCTCGCGACCATCGGTTCGACCAGCCCGTACGTGGGATTGTTCGGCACGGTGTGGGGCATCATGAGCGCCTTCGTCGCGCTCGGCGGCGTGCAGCAGGCGACCATCGCGATGGTCGCGCCCGGCATTGCCGAGGCGCTGATCGCCACGGCCATCGGCCTGTTCGCCGCGATACCCGCGGTCATCGCCTACAACCGCTACGCCGACCAGGTCAGCCGCCTCGAGCTGCGCTACGACGCGTTCATGGAAGAGTTCTCCACCATCCTGCAGCGTTATGCGGGCCGCACCTAACTAGAGGGACGCCATGGCATCCGTACAAACCGGTGGACGCCGCCGACGCCTCATGGGCGAGATCAACGTCGTGCCCTACATCGACGTGATGCTCGTGCTGCTGATCATCTTCATGATCACGGCGCCGCTGCTCGCCGAGGGCGTGAAAGTCGAACTGCCCAAGGCCGGCGCGCGTCCGATCCCGCCCGAGATGATGAAGGACGCCAAGCCCATCGTGCTCAGCATCGATGCGCAGGGCCGGCTCTTCCTCAACTACAACAAGCCCGAGGATGAACCCCTGTCGGCGGCCAAGGTCGAAGCCCAGGCGGCCGCCGTGCTGCGCCGGGCACCGGAAACCGCCGTGCTGGTGCGCGGCGACTACCGCGTCGCCTATGGGGAAGTAGTTGGAGCCATGACCATCCTGCAACGTGCCGGAGCCAGCAAGGTGGGCTTCATCACGCAGCCACCGGAACAGCCGCGCAAATAAATGCCGCCGCGGGAGAGATCGCCAAACAAGGGAGGCTGGCGCGCGGTTGCGCTGTCGGTGCTCTTGCACGCCGGCATCGTCGCCGCCGCGGTCTACGGCTGGTTCAGCTGGAAACATCGTCCGCCGCCGCCGACCACGCTCGCGATCGCCGCGACAGTGGTCGATGAGCGCGCGTTGAAAAACCTTCCGGCGGCCCCGGCTCCCGCGCCCGAACCGAAGCCGGTGGAGCCAGCGCCGGAACCGGAGCCCGAGCCCGAAGAGCAGGGCCCGCCCAAGCCGGATCCGGCCGAGATCGAGCGCAAGAAGGAAGAGGAGCGCCTGAAGCAGGAGAAGCTCGAGCAGGAAAAACAGGAAGCCGAGAAGCAAGAGCAGGAGCGGCTCGAGAACGAGAAAAAGGAAGTGGAAAAGCAGGCCGCTGCGAAGGCGGCTGCCGAGAAGGCCGCGGCGGAAAAGGCGGCGGCCGAGAAGAAGGCGGCCGAGAAGAAGAAGGCTGAAGAAGCCGCGGCTGCGAAGAAGGCGGCGGAGGAGAAGGCGCGACAGGCCACTGAGGCGGAACTCCGGCGCAAACTCGAGGCCGAAGAGCGGGGTAATGCGTTACGCAACAGTGACCAGGCCAATCGGTGGTACGCCATGATCGTGGCGAAAATCGAGCGTGCCTGGATCAAGCCCGGCTCGGCACGGCCCGGCGTCACGTGTATCGTTTCGGTCAGCCAGGTACCCGGCGGCGAAGTGACGGCGGTCCGCGTGAACAGCTGCAGCATCGAAGACGCGGCGCTTCGTCAATCGGTGGAGAACGCCGTCTACAGCGCATCGCCGTTGCCGCCGCCCCCGGATCCGGCTCTGTTCGAGCGCAATTTGGAGCTAACATTCGCCCCGCAATGAGTGACCGCATGAAAAAACTGGCGTTTCTGATCTTCGCTGCGGCGGGCCTCGCGGGTCCGGCATTCGCGCAGCTCAAGCTGACCATCACCTCGGGCGTCACGGATCCGATTCCGATCGCCGTGGTGCCGTTCACTCGCGCGGTGCCCGCCGATGGCGGCCTCGACGTGGCGGCCGTGGTGCAGCGCGACCTCGAGAGCAGCGGCCGCTTCAAGGGCATGCCGCGCACCGACATGATCAATACGCCGACCCGCGCATCCGAGGTCGACGCCGCGGCCTGGAAGCAGATGCGCAACGATTACGTCGTGGTCGGCCGCCTCGGCACCTCGGCGGCCGGCGACGTCACGACGGACGTCGATCTCATCAACGTGCTCAACGGCCAGACGGTATTCAGCAAGCAGTGGACCGCGAAGCCCGCCAACCTGCGCAACACCGCGCATCGCGTGGCCGACGCCATTTACCAGGCGGTCACCGGCATCCGCGGCGCCTTTGCCACGCGCATCGCCTATGTGTCCGTGGACGGCAAGGCGCCCAACCTGCACTACCAGCTCATCATCGCGGATGCCGACGGCGAGAACCCGCGCAAGGTGCTGCAGTCCGATCGCCCGCTGATGTCGCCGGCCTGGTCGGCCGATGGCAAGTGGATCGCGTACGTGTCGTTCGAGCGGCGCGTGTCCGCCGTGTACGTCCAGGAAGTGAGCTCGGGCAAACGCAGCATGGTGTCCGCGCGCGCGGGCATCAACGGCGCGCCGAGCTGGGCTCCGGACGGCAAGAAGCTCGCGCTCACGCTGTCCGGCAACAATGGCAACCTCGACATCTATCTACTGGACCTGGCCACGCAGGCTCTCACGCGCCTCACCGAGGACCCCGGCATCGACACCGAGGCATCGTTCGCGCCCGATGGCAGCGCCGTGTACTTCACTTCCGACCGTTCCGGCAGCCCGCAGATCTACAAGCTCGGCCTGGGCAGCGGCGAGCGGCCACGCCGCGTCACCTTCACGGGCACCTACAATGCGCGTCCGCGGGTGTCACCCGACGGCAAGCAGCTCGCGGTGCTGACGCTCGACAATGGCGCGTATCGCATCGCCATCCAGGACCTCGGCACGAACACCCTGCAGGTGTTGTCGAAAGGCAGCCAGGACGAATCCCCGAGTTATGCGCCCAACGGCGCCATGGTCATCCTCGCCGGGCGCGAGCGGGGCCAGGGCGTGCTGCAGACCATATCGATCGATGGACAGACCTCGTTCCGCCTGAACGCGGACGCGGGTGAAGTACGCGAACCGGTATGGGGGCCGTTTCTTCCTTAAAGGAGCTCAAATGAAGAATGTTGTATTGACCACGGTTCTCGTCGCGTCGCTGGGTTTCATGGCGGCCTGCAAGACCAAGCCCGAGGCAGCCCCGACGCCGCCGCCGCAACAGAACACGTCCGACACCAGCGGTGTGGGCGATGCCGGCGCCACGGTGGACGACACCGCCACCGGCGGTCCCACGGGTGAGCTGCTCTCCAAGCGCGTGGTGTACTTCGACTTTGACCGCGCCGACATCCGCGCGGATTCGCAGGCGGTGGTCTCCGCGCATGCGGCCTATCTCGCGAAGAACCCCTCGCAGAAGGTGCGGCTCGAAGGCCATGCCGACGAGCGCGGCTCGCGCGAGTACAACATCGGTCTCGGCGAGCGCCGCGGCCAGGCCGTGCGACGCGCACTGCTGCTGTCGGGTGTGGCCGAGGCGCAGCTGAGCACCGTGAGTTACGGTGAAGAGCGGCCTGCGGTCGCGGGCAGCGATGAGCAGGCGTATTCGCTCAATCGCCGCGTCGAGATCGTGTACCTGAAGTGAAGATCGGCAAGCAACGCCAGGCGGGGTGGGTCATGAACTATCGATTCGTCGTCGTCGCCGCGCTGGCGCTCGTGGGTTGTGCCACGGCACCGGAGGAAGACCCGGTGCAGATCCGCATGAACGATCTCGACCAGCGCCTGCAACGCATTGAGCGCGTGCTGACCAACCAGAGCCTGCTGCAGATGGCCCAGCGCATCGATGCGCTGCAGGCCGACCTGAGCCGCATGCGCGGCGAAGTCGAGATGCTGCAGAACCAGAGCGAGGGCGGTAAATCGCAGTCGCGCGCCTTGTACGGAGATCTCGAGAAGCGCCTCGCGGCGCTCGAGACGCTCGGTGGCGTGGGCGGCGCCGCGGCAGGCGCTGCTGCCGGCAGTGCCTTGCCCGCCGCACCGGCGGCGGGTGGCGAGCAGGGCGCCTACGATGCGGCGTTTGGCGCGCTCAAGGGCGGCGACTATCCGAAGGCCATCGCGGGCTTCAAGGGCTTCGTGGCCAGCTACCCGCAGAGCCCGCTGGCGAGCAATGCGCAGTACTGGCTCGGCGAGGCCTATTACGTGACGCGCGACTATCCGAATGCCATCACGGCATTCCAGTCCGTCACGGCGCAATGGCCGGATTCGCGCAAGGCACCCGACGCGCTCGTGAAGATCGGCTTCACCCAGGCGGCGCTGGGGCGCAACGGCGATGCCAAGGTCACGCTCGAGAGTGTGCTGCAGCGTTATCCCGGCACGGAAGCCGCGCAACTCGCGACGGAGCGCTTGAAGCGCCTGCCAGCCAATGCGAAATGAGCGCGGAAGTCGAAGCCCGTCTCAAGATCACGGAGATCTTCTACTCGCTGCAAGGTGAAGCGGACACGGTGGGCTTTCCCACCGTCTTCGTGCGCCTCACCGGTTGTCCACTGCGCTGCCAGTACTGCGATACCACGTACGCCTTCCATGGCGGCGAGTGGATGAGCATCGATGGCGTTCTCGGCCGCGTGGCCGAATTCGCGCCGCGCCACGTGTGTGTCACCGGCGGCGAGCCGCTCGCGCAGAAGAACTGCCTGCCATTGCTCCAGCAACTTTGCGAGGTGGGTTATCGCGTGTCGCTCGAGACCAGCGGCGCCATGCCGCTCGCGGCCGTTGATGCCCGCGTGATCCGCGTGGTGGATGTGAAGACCCCGGGCTCGCGCGAGGAGCGTCGCAATCGTTACGACGATCTCGCGTTGCTGCGGCCGGAGGAGCAGGTCAAGTTCGTGATCTGCGACCGTGCGGACTACGAGTGGAGCCGCGGCAAGGTCGCGGAGCTCGGCCTGCGTTGCGGCGTGTTGTTCTCGCCCAGCGCCGATCAGCTGCCGGCGCGCGAGCTCGCCGACTGGATCCTCGCCGATCGTCTGCCCGTGCGTTTCCAGCTCCAGCTCCACAAGGTGCTCTGGGGAAATGTCCCGGGCAAATAGACGCGCGGTGGTGCTGCTCTCCGGCGGACTCGATTCCGCCACCGTGCTCGCGCTCGCGCGCGAGAAGGGACTCGAGTGCTACGCATTGTCAGTGGCCTACGGCCAGCGGCACGGCGTGGAGCTCGAAGCCGCGGCCAACGTGGCGCGCGCGCTCGGTGCGCACGAGCACCGTGTCATGCACGTCGACCTCGCCAACATCGGCGGATCGGCGCTCACGGACCACTCGATCGACGTGCCGGTCGAGGCGTCGAGCGGCATCCCCGTCACCTACGTGCCCGCGCGCAACACCATCATGTTGTCGCTGGCCATGGCCTGGGCGGAGGTCTTGGGTGCGCGAGAGATCCACATCGGCGTGAATGCCATCGACTACTCGGGTTATCCCGACTGCCGACCCGAGTTCATCGCGGCCTTCGAAAAGCTCGCCGCACTCGCCACGAAGGCTGGCGTGGAAGGACGCCCGCTCGCGATTCGCGCGCCGCTGCTCCAGATGAGCAAGGCGCAGATCGTCCGCGAGGGCATGCGCCTGGGTGTGGACTACGGATTGACCGTGTCGTGTTACCAGGCGGACGCGACGGGCGCGGCATGCGGGTTGTGTGATTCCTGCAGGTTACGCCGAGAAGGCTTTGTTTTCGCAGGGCTTTCCGACCCCACGCGTTATCGCAAATGATCGTGTAGACTGCGCGCCCTCTGAATCCCGGGTTGGTAGCTCAGCGGTAGAGCAGCGCCCTTTTAAGGCGGTGGTCGTGGGTTCGATCCCCACCCAACCCACCATTCGCGTCCGACGACACGACGGCATCCGGCCACGCCGGCCCTCGTGGATTCCTCCAGGCCAGGTAGTTAGTGCGCGCAGATTTCGCGCGCCGGCGCACCATTTTGCAATGCGTTGCGTGGTGCGTGCGGCCGCCTGCGTGATGCGCCCACGGGCGCCAGTCGTGATGTC
Source organism: Steroidobacteraceae bacterium (assembly GCA_035279135.1). Classification (GTDB taxonomy): domain Bacteria; phylum Pseudomonadota; class Gammaproteobacteria; order Steroidobacterales; family Steroidobacteraceae; genus CADEED01. Next base: position 7,183 of record DATEII010000010.1, on the reverse strand, counting down.
ACCCGCACCCGCGCGGTACCGCCGCGCGGGTTTCTGCGTCCCACAAGGCGCCGGCGCATGCCGACACCGGCGCTTACAAATGCGCGAACCACAGACGAAATAAAACTCGACCGCACCGGCACTTCTTTCAACTCCCGCGCAGCGACAGCGCATTCGCGCGTCCGGATCGGCCGTTCGTCGTCGCGCGCGATGGCACGTCGTTTGCCTCTCTCCCAGCGTCAACCGAAGAGAGGAGACGACATGAAATCGACCAGACTACTGATCGCCGGCGCCGCCGTGGCGCTGATGCCGTTCGCGGGAGCCTTCGCGCAGTCGCAGGACCCGGCCACGCAGCCCTCACAACAGCCCGCCCAGCAACCTGCGCAGCAGGGTGCCACTTTCGAGTCGCTGGATGCCGACAGTGACGGCAAGATCTCGAAGGCCGAAGCCGCGGCCAATGAAACCGTGTCCGCGCAGTTCTCGAAATACGACCAGAACGGCGATGGCTTCATCGAACGAAGTGAAGTCAACAGCGCCAACGATTCGCGATCACAGCCGAACCCACAGTAAGCACTGGCACACCTGCGCGGTCTGTCCGGCCGCGCAGGTCAATGCCTTGCCAGGAACACCACGTATTCGCTCACGCTGCCGACTTGATCGAAAGGCCGGGTACATCCTGCGAGCACCGGCCCCAGGCGCGCCGCTTCCGGTTTCTTGGTGAGTATCACCGGGTTTGCGGTTTCGGCCACCTCGGAGCACAACCCCTCGCCATGCGCGAACGCCGGCTCGGCGTGTTCGGATGAGGCGATCTCCACCATCCGGCCCGTGTACATGCGCAGCTCGTAACGCGGTTCGCTGTCCACGAATATCCATTCGCTGACCGCGCGATGTCCCGCCACCTGTTCGAGCTGGGCGGCGAAGGCGCGACCATCGTGATCGGAGGACACGAAAGCGCCGGCGGCCTTGAGGCCGACCAGCAGCCCAAACCAGGCAATCAGCCAGGTGCCCCAGCCGCGCAGCAGGTCATCGGCGGTGTCGAACCGCAGGGCCAGCCACAATGAAAACGGTACGAACAACGGCAACAGGTACAGCGGCAGCCGGGATTGCGCCAGCAGGAAAATCGCGGCGCCGGTCGCGCACCAGCACGCGGCGAGTCGCCAGCCCAGCTCCATGCGCGGCGTGCGCCGACCCGGCCTCTGGGAGCGCACGCGCCGGGTCAACAGCAATGCCGACCATGGCAGCGTGCCGGCCACCAGCACGGGTAGATAGGCCGTGAAGATGCCTTCGAAGCCGGGATTGCGATTCTGGGTGTTGGTGAGGAGGCGATCCACCACCTCGTACCCGACGAAATAGCCGAGCAGACCCGGTTGACGCGCGACGACGTACAGGTACCAGGACAGGCCGAGCAGCGCACCGAGCGCCATGCCGGGAAGCGATACCAGGCGACGCAATCCGCCCCATCCGTACAGCCACATGAGTGCAACGGCCATGCCCACCAGCGGGATCAGCGCCGGTGGCCCCTTGGTCAGGAAGGCGAGACCCAACGCGCACCACATCATGATGCGCCAGCGTGCGGAGTCCTCGGGCCGGCCCGCGGTCTCCGCCGCTACGAAGCCCGACACGGCCAGCGCTTCGAAAAACGTGAGCAGCATGTCGGTGCTCACGACATTGGAGGCGAGAAATGGGGCCAGCGTGATCGCCCAGATGGTTCCCGCCCGCCATGGATTGCGCACCTGCATGCGCCGCGCCATCCAGGCGATCAGCAGGCCGACACCCGCATAGGCGAGCGCGCCGGGTACACGAGCGGCCCAGGTGTTGACCCCGAACGTCCGGAAGCTCGCGGCCAGCATCCAGTAGGTGAGCGGCGGCTTGGCGTAGTGCGGGTGGTCCGGATCGAGCCGCGGCACGATGAAATCGCCACTGTCGAGCATGGCGAGAGCGATGGACGAATAACGCCCTTCATCCGAGTCGTACAACGGCCGCGTACCCTGGAACGTGAATCCCAGCAACAACAAAAGCGCGCACAGCGATAACGCCGGCCGCATCCGCAGGCGCGCAACGAGGGCGGGCCGTACCGCCGCGATGTTCACGGGGCCGACATGCTTGCGCGCTGCATCAGCGAAACCGCATCATGCGCGCCGCACGATGAATAACAGCTGGGGGAGCTCATGAGACTCACGTCGATCATGGTCAGTGCCGCATGCGCCATCGTCTGTGGTGGGCCGGTGTTCGGTGCTGACGCTGCTGGCGGCTGGAAGTCGCTGTTCAACGGCAAGAACCTGAACGGCTGGTCGGTGCACTACGCGTCGAAGACCGCCGCGGACGCACCCGCTGCGGGCACCTTGTTTGACGTCAGGAACGGCGAAATCCATGCGTATCCCACGCAAATCGCCGGCAGTGCACAACCCAATGCATACCTCGAGACCAACGCCGAGTACGGCGACTACGTGGTCAGCCTCGAATACCGGTGGGGCGAGAAGAAATTCGCGCCGCGCCTCGACCTGGTCCGCGACGCCGGGCTCCTCTACCACGTGCACCGTGAACGGCCGGCGGACTGGCCCGCCAGCGCCGAGGCGCAGATCCAGGAAGGCGACGTAGGCGATTCCTGGGCGGTGTCGTCACAGCTGTCCTCGTTCGTGGACCCGAAGACCGGGCGGTATGCGTTGCCCGAGAACGGCGGCGTGCCCGTGACCGTGGGTCACGATGGCAAGTTCGAACGTACCCGCCACAACAAGGTCAACGAATACCCGGGCTGGAACACCCTCGAGGTGATCGTGCGCGGCGACCGTGCCACGCATGTGGTCAACGGGGTGACCAACATGCGCGTGTACGACATCAGGCGCTGGGACGCCGCATCGAATGCATGGGTCAAAGTGGACAAGGGCAGGATCGCGCTGCAGGCCGAGAGTGCGGAGATCTTCTATCGCAATATCCGCATCCGCCCGCTGACCAATGCCGACGACATGCCGCCGGAACCCAAGGTCACGGAAGTCTGGTACCCCGTTCCGCCGCGCGTGACGCCGGGTGCCTCGCCGGGTGCGGCGCCCTCGGACGCCGTCATCCTGTTCGACGGCAAGAATCTCGACGCGTGGAAGAGCGCCAACGGCGACCAACCCGCGCGTTGGAACATCGTCGATGGCCAGCTGGTGGTCGCGCCCGGTACGGGCGACATCCAGACGCGCGAGAAGTTTGGTGACGCGCAGCTGCACATCGAGTGGTGGGATCCGAACCTGCCGGCCGACAAGGTCAACCAGGATCGCGGCAACAGCGGCGTGTTCCTCCAGGACGTCTACGAAGTGCAGGTGCTCGACAATTTCGAGAACAAGACCTACGTGAACGGCATGGTGGGCAGCATCTACAAACAATTTCCGCCGCTCGTGAACGCCGCCTGGCCCGCCGAACACTGGCAGACCTACGACATCATCTTCACGGCGCCGCGATTCGCCGCGGATGGTTCGCTGACCTCGGCCGCACGTCTCACCGTGTTGTTGAACGGCGTGCTGGTGCAGAACGACTCGGTGCTCAAGGGCGGGACTACCTACATCGGGGCGCCCAGCTACCGGCCGCATGGCGACATGCCGCTGCGGCTGCAGGATCACGGTCACCTGGTGCGGTTCAGGAATATCTGGCTGCGGAAACTCTGATCTCGTGAGACGCCCGTCACAGGGCGTCCGATCGGCAATTTCTTGCCGCCGGCCGGAGCCCCGCCTTAGGGATTTGGTCGGCCATTTCGTTCAAGCGAAGGCATTTTCGTTCCGATAAACAGGCAGGACGCGCGGGCATCGAGCCTGCTCGTCCGCCTTTGGACGGAGCGATCATGAACGATGCGCACAAGAACGCGACCACGGACCTGCCGCTGCAGGCGCAGCTCATGGGCAGTCTCGCCCTGGTGTTGTTGCTGAGCGCCATTGCGGGCGTGATCGGTTACGCCACCTTCGACAGCACCTCGCTCGAGAACAGCACGCGGGCCAAGACCGCGATGTACGTGTCCAACCTCACGCAGCAGCTGTACGGCGCGGTGGCCATGGGCGACATCGTGGCGACCGAGGAGGCCATCGAGCCGTTGCTCAGCGATCGCACGGTCCGCGGCATCGCGGTGTATGCGCCGGGCGGACGCCGCCTGGCCGGGCACGGCAACTTCCCGACTTCGCTGGCGCCCGGCGAAGAATTCAAACCGACGGATGATCGCGTCATCGTCACGATGCGTGACATCCCCGTGGGCTACGGGGCGCCGGGCCGCCTGTACCTCGCCCTGTCTACCGAGAACATCGCGTCGGCGCGTTTCCGCGCGGCGCAGTTCCCCGCCATGACCACGGCCGTGGTGCTGCTGTTCGCCATCCTGCTCGCATTGGCGCATTCGTTCAGCGTCATGATGTCGGAAGTGGTGCGCATGTTCGAAGAGCGGCGCCAGATGGAGCGTACCGAGAAGGTCCGCCTCGAAAAGCTCGTGTCGGAACGCACGCGCGATCTCACGCTGGTGGTGGAAGGCACGCAGGCCATCCCGTTCGCGCTCGACGTCGAGGACGGCCATTTCGAATACATCGGCCCGCAGGGTCCACAGCGCCTCGGCTTCAGCGAGGAGTTGTGGAAACAGATCGGCTTCCTGGACCGCCTGATGCCGCGTGATCGCAATGGCGCCGTGCGCAGCAAGATCGACCAGAGCAAGGCCGGCAACTTCGAGATCGAAGCCTCGGTGCTCACCCACGACGAGAAACGCGTCGACCTGCGCTGGGTGGCGAGCTGCGAACAGAGTGACAACACCGGCCAGCACAAGGTGCTGCGCGGCATGATGCTCGACGTCACCGACCAGCGTCGCCTCGAGAACGAGCTCGCGCAGGCGCAGAAGCTCGAGAGCGTGGGCCGCCTGGCCGCGGGCGTGGCGCACGAGATCAACACGCCGGTGCAGTTCGTGTCCGACAGCGTGAGCTTCGTGCGCGAAGCCATGGATGATCTCTCCGAAATCGTCGACAAGTACCGGGAGTTGCGCACGGCCACCGAGAGCGGCACCAACGTGGCGGAGGCGGCCAAGGCAGCCGAAGAAGCCGAGGACGACGCCGACCTCGACTACATCCTCGAGAACGCGCCGGTGGCGCTCGATCGCGCACGTGACGGCCTCGGCCGCGTCGCCGCCATCGTGCGCTCGATGAAGGAATTCGCGCACCCGGATCGAAAGGAGATGTCGCAGGCCGACCTCAACCAGGCAATCCAGAGCACGCTGGTCATCGCCTCGAACGAATACAAGTACGTCGCCGAGATCGAGACCGCGTTCGAACAGATCCCGCCGGTCAACTGTTATGCGGGCGAGGTCAACCAGGTGGTGCTGAACCTGATCGTCAACGCGGCGCATGCGATCGGCGACGTGGTCAAGGGCACCGACAAGAAGGGCAAGATCCGCGTCGGCACGCGCGTGCTCGGCGACCAGGTGGAAATCGCGATCACCGACACGGGCAAGGGCATTCCCGTCGAAGTGCGCTCGCGCATCTTCGATCCGTTCTTCACCACCAAGGAAGTGGGCAAGGGTACGGGGCAAGGGCTGGCCATTGCGCGGGCCGTGGTCGTGGACAAACACGGCGGCACGCTGCACTTCGAAACCGAGCTCGGCCAGGGCACCACGTTCTACATCCGGCTGCCGATCGCCGGCCCGGCCACTGCGTCCGCCGCGGCCTGAAATGAAAAACGCCAAGGTCACCACCAGCCACATCCAGGCGGTCACGGGGACCACCTTCGTGTCGACCTTGTCGTCGCTGCTGTTCGGCTATTGCACGGCGGTGATCTGCGGCGTGGTCGATGCCATCGATTACAACTTCATCGCGCCGCGCGGCATGCACGCCGCGGCGGCGAACCTGCTGCTCGGGTTCACGGTGTGCGCCGCGTTGCTGGGCACCATCATCGGTGCGCTGTGCGCGCGACGGGCCGCCGAGATGCTGGGCCGCAAGCGGCCCATGATCATCGCCGCGGTGCTGTTCCTGGTGTCGGCACTGGGCTCGGCATTCCCCGAGTTCGGCTTCGCGCCGCTCGGTGGCCTGGGCCCCGAGGCCATCTGGCCGTTCATCGTCTACCGCGTGATCGGCGGCGTGGCCGTGGGCCTCGCGTCGGTCATCGCGCCGATGTACGTCTCCGAGTTCGCGCCGAGCGCCGTACGTGGCCAGCTCGGTGCCTACCAGCAGATCGCGATCGCCGGCGGCATCGCCATCGTGTTGTTCGTGAACTGGGGTATTGCGCTGCAGGGCGACGACACCTGGGTGCTCGAGACCGGCTGGCGTTACATGATGGTGTCGCTCGCGGTGCCCGCTCTGGCGTTCTTCTGGCTGAGCTTCACGGTGCCGGAATCGCCGAGCTGGCTGGTGCGCCACGGTCGCCTCGAGGAGGCACGCCGCGCTCTGTCGCGCTCCGCGGATCCCGACGAGGTCAGCGTGATGCTCGAAGACCTCGCCGCGGGCACGCAGGACGTGAAGAGCGCGCCGCTCATGTCCTTCGGCGCACGCGTGGTCTACATCGGTGTCGCGCTCAGCGTGCTGCAGCAGCTCATGGGCCTCAATGCCATCTCTTATTACGGCCCGCTGATCCTGCAGCGCATGGGTTATCACATGGATGCGGCGTTCCTCGGCGTGCTGGTCGCACGCGGCATGAACCTGCTCGCAACCATGAGCGTCGTGCTGGTGGTCGATCGCGTCGGCCGCAAGCCGCTGCTGGTCGCGGGCGCGCTGATCATGGGCGCCGCCATGCTGGTCATCGGCTCGTTGTTCGAATCGGGTCATGCGGGCGCGACCGGCCTGGTCGCGGTCTGCTGTTACCTCGCGGGCCTCGGCATGTCGTTCGGTCCCATCATCTGGATCCTCATGTCGGAGATCTTCCCGGCGCCGATCCGGGCGCAGGCGATGTCCATTGCCATTGCCGCGCAGTGGGGCGCGAACTTCCTCGTGTCGGCGTCATTCCCGGTATTCCCGCACGGCGGCTTCGCATTCTTCGTGTACGGCGCCTTCGGCCTGCTGGCCGCGTTCGTCGTCCTCCGTTACGTGCCCGAGACCAAGGGCCTCGATGTGGAATCCATGGGCGCCTTCTGGCGCCGCCAGGCGGGCACGTCGCCCGTTCCTGCGTCCTGAGGCAGCCATGAAACACGCCAAAGTCACCACCAGTCACATCCAGGCCGTCACCGGCACCACCTTCGTCGCCACGCTGAGCTCGCTGCTGTTCGGCTACGCGA
>DATEII010000009.1:0-4479 GCA_035279135.1 Steroidobacteraceae bacterium | reverse complement strand
TTCCCGTTCTATCTACCCGAGCTGTACCCCACGCGGCTGCGCTCCACGGGCAGCGGCTTCTGCTACAACATCGGCCGGGTGATCACCGCGGGTGGGGTGTTCGCGGTCGGCTCGATCGCGCAGGGTGCGAAGGGCGACCCGCAGATCATCCTGGACACGCTGTTCATGATCGGCTTCGTGCCGGTCGTGGGGCTCCTGTTGTTGCGCTGGGTCATCGAGACCCGCGGCCAGGTGATGCCCGACTGAGGTTTCAGTGCGGCCGCGGGCGGCGTCCGCTCCCGTCGGAGCCGCGCGTCAGATCCTCGGCCGATGGACGCACGTGCACACCGGATTCGGAGATTTCGTACCGCTCCGATGGCGGCAGGCGCGGCGCCGGCTCGGACATGGGCCGATGCGCGAGGCGCTGGAATTCCACCGGATCGTGCGCGCAGCAGATGTCGACCTCCGGATGGGCCGCACGCAGCTCGCGCAGCCGCGCCTGGTTCGCGAGGCGCGCATCCCGGTCCTTCTCCATGAGCCATTGATAGGCCCGCAGGCCCGGCGTACACCACGGCGCCTTCGTGTCCATCTCGCGATGATGGAAATACGCATCGCCGGCCTGCAGCAGCCAGCCATTTGCCTTGCGGATCGCGATCGCGGCATGCCCGAGCGTGTGGCCGAACATCGGCACCATCAGCAACTCCTCCGGGAGCCCATTGCCGCCGCTGACCTGGTCGAACCCGAGCCAGTGATTGCCCGCGGCGCCATCGTGCACCAGCCACTTCGAGCGGTCCGACCACTGCTGCGGGCGGTAGCGCTGCTGGTCGAGCCAGCCGCGCCGTGCCACGGCGTCATCGCGCTCCTGTCTCAACATGTGGATGCGGGCCCAGGGGAAGTCATCGAGTCCGCCCGCGTGATCGAAGTCGAGGTGGGTGAGCACGATGTGGCGCACGTCGTGCGGATCGAAACCGAGGCGCTCGATCTGCCGGATGGCGGTCAGCTCTTCGCGGAAGTCGGGGCTCAGCAGGGTGAGGAAGAAGCCGCTGAGCCGGCTGCGCGGGTCGCGTACGTCACGCGTGCCGAACCCGGTGTCCACCAGCACCAGCGATGCCGCGGTCTCGACCAGAAGACAGTGGCAGCACAGTGCCCCGCGCGCCAGCACACCCGGCGTGCGGCCATCCATCAGTCGGCCGCCGAGCGGACAGGACGAGATGCAGTTCAGATGGTAGATGCGCGCGATCACGGTTGATAGGCGTTGTAGTCGTCGAAAGTGGCCGCGGCCTTGAACGTGACCACGCCGCCCGTGCCCTCGGCAATCGACGCGTCACTGGCCTGCAGTTTCAGGTAGCCACCGACGAACGCACGCAACTGCGTGCCCACGGTCTCGAGCCGCACGCGATATGGCGTATTCACCGCCACGGTGAAGGGCGCGGACGCCAGCGTGGTGATGGCGCCATTGACGACCTTGCGCAAACTGACCGTATTGCCACTGCGTAGGGAGAGGTAGTAGAAGTTCTGCGGATCCTTGAATCGCGCGAACACGCCGACCCAGCGCTCCTGTGTGCCGCTGGGCGCGGCGTAGGCCATCGGCCGCACGCGGGCCTCGATCACCTGGTCGTCGGTGGGCGGGCCGATCGCTGCGCGCGCATCGCCGCCGATCGAATCCTGGGCCAGGACGCCGCTGCGCACGCTCCACTGTCCGGTGCCTGTCTGCGACCACGCGTCGGCCGTCGAGCTCGCGAAATCACTGCGGTAGATAGTCCCGCGCGGCGAGGGGCTCACGACCACGTTGTCGATGTCGGCACGCGTCCGGTACATGGCGATGCCGGAGCTGCCTGCCTCCACGGCGCCGGCCACGTCCACGTCGAGCAGGAGTTGTCCATCGACGTACACGCGGTGCGTGTGGCCCCAGGATTCCAGTCGCACGCGGTAGGTGCGATTGGTGGTGACCGTCAGTGGCGCGCGTGCCCGTTCGCTGACGACGCCGTTGTGTACGCGGCGCAGCTGCACGGTGCCCGAGCTGCGCAGGGTCACGTAGAAGAAGTTCTGCGCGTCCCGGTAGCGCGTGGTCAACCCGAACCAGCGGTCGTCGCCGCTGAATTCGAGCGGCCGCATGTCCGCCTCGATGGCCTGGTGCGTCCACGAGTTGTTCAACAACGCGCGCGCATCGCCGACCAGGCTCGACTGGCGGTACACGTGGTTGGCGGCATTGCCAATGACGGCGAACTGCGCTCCGGCGCCCGGCGTCCACGATCCGGCCCCGTTCTCGAAGTTCTCATAACGGGGCGTCGGTGCGGTGATCGTGGCCGGCAACTTGAAAACGAGCACACGCTGCGAGCTGCTGACCATGACGGTGTTGCCCGCGATCGAGAGGTCCTGGCCGAGCGTCCCGCCGTTGCGCGCCACCAGTGTGGCGATCTCCCGGTACTGGCCCTGCGCGTCCGCGCGGAAGACGTGGATCGCGCCGCCGAGGTCGACGCTGTCGGTGCGGTAGAAAACCAGGCTGGCGGTGCCCTCGATGGCGTTGTTGCGGGTGGATACCATGGCGCTGTCGATCGCCTGGATGCGTCCATCGGGCTGCCCGTAGAGGGACGTCCGCCAGACGTAGGCGCCGCCGAAACCATCGACGATGGCGGCATCGCCGCTCAGCCCGACCTCGGCGCCCAGCCCGGGTGCGCCCACCGGCACCTGCAGCTTGGTGTACAGCGACCAGGTGTTCGGGGCGGTTCGCTGGTAGATAGGAATCTCCTGCGGTTCATCGTCGTACGTGTACGGCGTGCCGAGGATCGCGCGGTTGCCGAGGATGGCGAGCGGGCCACCCCAGAATTCGTCGTCGCAGCAGTGCGGCTGACCCTGGAGCAGGGTGGTGGTCCAGGTGCCGCTGGCATCGCGCTCCGCGACGTTCGCGCCCCAGCCGCGGTGGTTGCTGAGGAGCGCCCGACCGCCGTTCATGCGGATGACGTACGACGGTTCACCCAAGAGCTGCTGGCCCTGGGTCCAGGTGTCGCCCACGAGGTGGTACTCGTACGCGCTGCCGTTCACGCCCACCACGGCGAAGTTGCCATCCATCGCGAGCTCGACCGGGTAGGAATAACTGCTGTCGTAGTTCTCGACGTGCACGAGCTCGCGCTGCAAGGTCCATTGTCCGTTCACACGCCGGTACAACAGAACGTAGTATTGCTCGACCTCGTAGTCGGTGATGGTATCGGCGGCGCCGACGAAGGCCCATTCGCCATTGGTGGCGGCATCGAAGCCGAACGAGCGGTAGCGGACCGGGTCCGGGTTTTCGATGACGGCCGTGTCCTCGATGACCAGGGGGCGCGCGGTAGCGGACGTGGCGAAAGCAAGCGCGGCGAGCGCGCATGTTACGAGAGCAGCCAGGAGTTTCATGGATCCTCGCGGAGTTGGATCAGGGGTGACAGGCGGAGAAGTCGTCGAAATCCGTCGCCGCCTTGAACATGGCGGGACCAGAGTTGCCTCGGGGCAGAGAGTCATCGGAGGTTTCGAGCCGCAGGACACCGTTTGATGTAGCCGAGCAGCGTCTTCCCGACGGCGTCGAGTCACAGCTGGTACCAGGTCCCCGGGGGGCACCGCGAATGTGGCGTTCGCGAGTGTGCTCACAGTGCCATCCACCACTTTTTTGAGTGCAATGGTGTTGGAGCGAGTGCCCGGTCTCGATCAGCAGGCGGTGGCAGCACAACGACCCGCGCGCGAGCACGCTCGGCGTGCGTCCATCCATGAGCCGGCCGCCGAGCGGGCAGGACGAGATGCAGTTCAGATGGTGGATGCGCGCAATCATGACTATCGACGCGGATCAGGGTTGATAGGCCGAGAAATCGTCGTAATCGGCGGCCGTCTTGTACATGGCCAGGCCGGAGTTGCCGCCGGGCAGGGCGTCGTCGGTGGCTTCGAGCAGCAGCGCGCCGTTCACGTAGCCGCGCAACGAGTCGCCCACGGCGTCCAGGCGCAGCTGGTACCAGCTGGCGGGCAGCACCGCGAAAGTCGCGCTGGCGAGCGTGCTCGCCTTCCCGTTGACGACGCGGCGCAGGCTCACGGTGTTGGCATTGGTCAGCGCGAGTAGATAGTAGTTCAGGTCGTCGACGCGGCGTGCCATCACGCCGAACCAGCGTTCCGTGGTGCCATTGGGCGTCGCGAACGTGTCGAGCCGCGCGCGCACGCGCACGACCTGGTCACCCGTGGGTACGCCGATGCTGGCGAACGCGTCGCCCGCGATCGAGCTCTGGCTGTACACCGTGGTGCTGTCCACGGTCAGGTTCCAGAACCCGAGTTCCGACAGGGTCCAGGGTCCCGGGCATTTTTCGAAGCCGGTTGCATACATCGTGCTGACCAGCGTGGGGCTCACGATGACGTTGTCGAATTCGGCCTGCGCGTGGTCGGTGACCAAGGCAGCGCGACCGTGCGTGGGCCCCGAGGCATCGGCGTCGAGGACCAGGCGGCCGTCGATCAGCAGGCGATGCAGCGTGCCGACGGATTCCAGCC
>DATEII010000008.1:0-26075 GCA_035279135.1 Steroidobacteraceae bacterium | reverse complement strand
GAACACGATGGAGATGCCGAGCACCAGCGTGGCGGCGATGGCCACCGGCGCCGCCCAACGCGGCATGCCGAAGAACCGGATGGGACGATCGTCCTCGATCGCGTCGCGCGCCTGGCGCAGCACGATGCGGTCGAGCTCGGCTGGCGGCTCGAGGCCGTCGTCGACGTCGCCGCGGAACAGCGGCCGGCGTCGTTTCAGGAAGTCTTCGAATTCCGGATCGCCGCTCATGCCGGGTCTTCCGCGGCGGACAGCGCCGCCTTGAGCTTGTTGACCGCGTAGCGCAGCCGGCTCTTGGCCGTCTCGGCGCCGACGCCGGTGACGCGCGCGATCTCCTCGAGCGACAGGTCGGACTCCTCGTGCAGTAGATAGACGTCGCGCTGCTCCTGCGGGAGTTGCGCGAGCGCCGCGCGATAACGCTGCGAGGCCTCGTTGCGCTCGAGCTCGGCCTCGGGCAGCGCATTCTGGTCGGCCGGCAGCAGGTCGGCTGCGTCGGCGTCCTCGACGCCCATGCCCGCGGGCCGCGTTTTCATGCGGCGGCAGTGATCGATGAAGCAGTTGTGCGCGAGCGTGAACAGGAACGTGCGGAATTTCGCGCGCGGCTCGTAGCGCGCGCGATTCACCACCACGCGGCTCCACACTTCCTGGAACAGGTCGTTGGCGATCTCGCCATCGCGCGCCTGTCTAACTAGATAGCGATACAACGCGGCGCGATGCCGCGAATACAGCGTTTCGAAAGCACGCATCTCACCGCTGGCGTACGCGAGCATCAGCTGCGCGTCTTCGTCGTCGCTCACGAGTTCGACTCTACGCGCGAGCTTCCGGGGCGCGAAGCGCGCGGGACTCTCGGGACTGGTGATGGCATCCATCGTGATGAGTGCGGCATTCACGGCTGTACCTGTTCCTCGGCCCGGATCGTGACCACGTGGGCGAGCAGCTCTCGCTGCGGCTGAAAATACGGCATCGGCAGGGGTGCGTTCACGCAGCTCGTGGTGGGATTGCGGGACTGCGGCGCGTCCTGCTTGAGCCAGGCTGCCGCCACAACCCCGTGGGCCAACACGATTCCCAGCACGAACAACAACTTAGGCCCCATAACCGCTCCCGCCGACGGATTCACCGCCTCGTTACTTGCAACGCACCAGCAAAAAAATTTGGGTTAGGGGCTTGCGCCTGAGCTGGTGTTGTAGTTATATATAACACCAACACGTAAGGCGAATCGCATCGGGCGAGGCGCCAGGAAACAAGGAAGGAGACGAACATGAGCACTTTTAACTACAAAGCGGTTGTCGGCGCGGTGGCGGCCCTGGCCCTGACGCTGGTCCTCAGCTGGACCTTCGTGGATGCCACCGCGGTGGCCCGCGTGCAGCGAGATGCCGCCCACGGCGTCGTGGACACCGTCGCGGCGATGATTCGCTGAAATCGGAGCAACCATGGATCCGCAGTGGGACGACAGCCAGCCGATCTACCGGCAGCTTCGTGACCGGGTGGTGGCGATGATCCTCGAGGGTGTCCTCAAAGAGGGTGATCCGCTGCCCTCGGTCCGGGCGGTGGCGGCCGAGTTTCGTCTGAACCCGCTGACCGTCCTGAAGGGATACCAGCAACTCGTGGACGAGCAACTCGTGGAGAAACGGCGCGGACGCGGCATGTTCGTCAACGCGGGCGCCCGACAGGCCCTGATGAAAGACGAACGCCAGTACTTCCTCGACTCGGAGTGGCCCAAGGTCTACGCGACCATCCAGCGGCTCAATCTCTCGGTCGACGAACTCATGAAACGCGGCGCCAAATCGGCACCGGTTTCCCAGCCTTTCCCGACGCGCACCAACACAGGCGACGACGATGACAACGATAATTGAAGCCCGCGGGCTCACGAAGAACTACGGCGATACGGCAGCCCTGCGCGGCATCGATCTGAACGTGCAGGCCGGCCGCATCGTGGGGCTCATCGGCCCCAACGGCAGCGGCAAGACCACCGCGATCAAGTCGATCCTCGGGCTCACCGGCTTCGACGGCGAGCTCAAGGTGCTCGGCAAGGATCCCCGCACCGAGCGCAACGAGCTCATGAACGAGGTGTGCTTCATCGCGGACGTCGCGGTGCTGCCTCGCTGGCTCAAGGTCTCGCAGGCGCTGAACCTGGTCGGCGGCATCCACCCGCGCTTCGACCGCAAGCGCGCCGAGGATTTTCTGGCGCGAACCGATATCCGGCTCGATCGCAGCGTGCGCCAGCTGTCGAAAGGCATGGTCACGCAGCTGCACCTGGCGTTGATCCTCGCCATCGACGCGCGCCTGCTGGTGCTCGACGAGCCCACGCTGGGACTCGACCTGCTGTTCCGCCGTTCGTTCTACGACAACCTGCTCAACGACTACTTCGACAAGGAGCGGACCATTCTCGTGACCACGCACCAGGTCGAGGAGATCGAGAACATCCTGACCGACGTGATCTTCCTGCAGCACGGCCAGGTGAAGCTCGACGCCGCCATGGAAACCCTGGGCGAGCGCTTCACGCAGCTCGTGCCCTCGCCGGGAAACATCGAGGCCGCGCGTGCGCTCAAGCCTTTCTATGAGCGCGAGGTGTTCGGCCGGGTCGCCATGTTGTTCGACGGCCGCGATGGCGCCGAGCTCGCCAGGTTCGGTGAGACCCGCGCGCCCTCGGTCGCGGATTTGTTCGTCGCCATCATGGGCGGCAGCCCGGCCGTGGCCGGTGCGAAGGAGGCCGCATGATCCACCCCAACAAGGTATTGATGCTGATCCGTCGCGAGGTCTGGGAAAACCGCTCGTTGTGGATCACGCCGCTGGTCATCTCGGGCGTGCTGCTGGTGTCGGCCGCGTTCAGCGGCAGCCCGGTCGCCGATGGACATGGCGGACTGCACATCGGGCCCTCCATGCCTCCCGAGGCCCTGATGACGCCCGATGTCGCCAAGCGCGACGGCGTCTACGCGGGTGCCATCTCGGTCCTCACGCTGGTGCAGCTCGTGGTGCTGGGCATCGTGGTGTTCTTCTATCTTCTCGACTCCCTGCTGCAGGAGCGCAAGGACCGCAGCATCCTGTTCTGGAAGTCGCTGCCGATCTCCGACTCGGAGGTCGTGTTGTCGAAGACGCTCACCGCGCTGGTACTGGCGCCGCTCATCGTGCTCGCGGTGAGCTCAGTCACGCAGATCCTGTTCGGCAGCATCATGTGGTTGCGATTCCACAGCACCGTCGTGGGTGCGTGGGTCACCGCGTGGAATCCGCTGATGTGGCTCAAGGTCCAGGTGGGTTCGCTGGCGCTGGTGCTCGCGGTGGTAGTTTGGTACCTGCCGCTCGCGGGTTACCTGCTGCTGGTGTCGGTGTGGGCGCGCAAGAACGCCTTCCTCTGGGCCGTGTTGCCGCCCGCGGCGGTGCTGCTCATCGAGGCGCTGATCCTGCAGTCACACAACTTCGGGGATTTCCTGGGCAGGCGGTTCGCCGGTGTCTTCATGCTCATGGATTTCCCGAAGGACGAGGGCCCCGAAGGTCCGGCGCTCAGCGAGTTCCTGGGCCACGTGGGCCGCGTGTTCACGCACTACGAGACCTGGCTGGGCGTGCTGGTCGCGATCGCCTTCATGGTGGCCGTGATCCGCGTGCGCCGCTATCGCGACGACAGCTGACGATCCCCGCCGGACGCGCAATCGTCCGGTTCACCCGGCCCCATGGCACCGTGTCCGGAAACGCGGCGACCATGGGGCCGTTTTCTATAGAATCCTGACGCGTGTACCTCAGCGTCAGCCGCGATGACGAAATCCTGGATGCGGAGCTCGCCGGCCACTGGCGTGGCGCCGACCTCCCGGCCATAGACGCGGAGCTCGCCGCGCAATCCTTCGCCGGTTTGAGAGCCGTGCGGGTGCGCGTTCCCGAGGACGTACGCCTCGATCTCGCCGGCGCCTGGCGGTTGCGCGAATGGTTGCAGGCAGCCCAGTCCGCCGGCCTCGAGGTGAGTTTCGAAGGGCAGGAGCCCGGCCAGCTGGCGCTCATCGAGTCCACGCTCTCGGGCCAATCCCATCCCACGCCGCGTTCGTCGTCGGAGCCCGAATTCGAACCGGTCAGCGCATTGGGCCGCCAGGTCACGCGGCGCCTGCTGTCGGCGAAGGCCGCCGTGAATTTCATCGGGCATTCGGTGGTCACACTGGCGCGCGCGTGCACCAGCTGGCGACGGCTCCGGCCGATTTCCATCGCGCGGCACGTTTACGAAACCGGCATCACGGCCATCCCCATCGTGTCGCTGATCGCCTTCCTGATCACGCTGATCATCGCGTACATCGCCGCGCAGCAGGCGCGCGAGTACGGCGCGGAGATCTTCGTGGTGGACATCGTCACGGTCGGCGTGTTGCGCGAGCTGGGGGTGTTGCTCACCGCCATCATTGTCGCCGGCCGCAGCGGCAGCGCCTTCGCGGCCGAGATCGGCGCCATGAAACTCAACGAGGAGGTCGACGCGCTGCACGCCATCGGCGTGGAGCCGCAGGAAGTGCTGATCCTGCCGCGCGTCATCGGCCTGGTGGTGGCGATGCCGCTGCTCGCGGTCATTGCCGACGGGATCGGCCTCACGGGCGGCGCGCTGCTCTGCAAATGGCTGCTCGACATGCCGCTGCCCCTGTACCTCGACCGCGTGCAGGACGCGATCTCCCCGACCACGTTCTGGGTGGGCATCATCAAGGCACCCGTGTTCGGCCTGCTGATCGCGCTCTCGGGCACCTACCGCGGCCTGCAGGTACGCGATTCGTCGCGCGAGCTCGGTCGCCTGACTACCGTCGCGGTGGTGCAGTCCATCTTCCTGGTCATCTTCGCGAATGCGATCTTCGCGATCGTCTTCTGGCAGCTCGACATATGAGCGAGGCCGTCATCGAAGTCCGCGGGCTCAAGAACCGCTTCGGCGCGCAGATCGTGCACGACGGGCTCGACATGACCGTGGAGCGCGGCGAGGTGTTCGGCATCGTCGGTGGATCGGGCTCGGGCAAGTCCGTGTTGTTGCGGACCATCCTCGGGTTGCAGCGACCGCAAGCAGGCGAAGTTCGGCTCATGGGTCGCGAGCTCACGCACATGACGCCGGCCCAGCTCACGCAGGTCAAGGCGGGCTACGGCGTCACGTTCCAGCAGGGCGCGCTGTTCTCGGCGCTCACGGTGCTGCAGAACGTGCAGTTGCCCATGCTCGAGCACCTGTCGCTGTCGCCGCGCGCGCTCGACGAGCTGGCCCGGCTCAAGGTGCGGCTCGTGGGCCTGCCGGAAGACGCCGGTGGGAAATATCCGGCGCAGCTGTCGGGCGGCATGATCAAGCGCGCGGCCCTGGCCCGCGCCCTGGCGCTGGACCCCGGTCTCCTGATGCTGGACGAACCCACCGCCGGCCTCGACCCGATCAGCGCGGCCGCCTTCGACGAGCTGCTCATGGACCTGCGCCAGCAGCTAGGCCTCACGGTGGTCATGATCACGCACGATCTCGACACCATCTTCAGAACCTGCAATCGTGTCGGGGTGATCATCGACCGCAAGATGACGAGCGACACCCTGGAAGGCATCGTCAACAATCCGCACCCGTGGATCCAGGCCTATTTCCACGGCGAGCGCGCGCTGCGCTTCTCATCGCATGGAACGTGAAGCTAACTACACCGCCGTCGGCGCGTTCGTGCTGCTGGTCACGACCATGGCGGCGTTGTTCGTCTACTGGTACGCGGGCAGCGCCGACGCGCGCGACTACAAGCGCTACGAGATCTACTTCCAAGGCAGCGTCTCGGGCCTCAACCGCGGCAGCACGGTGCGTTACCTCGGCGTCGAAGTGGGCCGGGTCGTGACGATCCGGATCGACAAACGCGCCGCGGATCGCGTGCAGGTGATCGCCGACATCGACGCGGGCACGCCGATCTCCGACGACACGCTCGCCTCTCTGTCGCTGCAGGGCGTGACCGGGCTGCTCTACATCGACCTCCTGGCCAATGGCGATCCCAAGCGCCGCATGGAACCAGTACCCAGCGAGCAATACCCCGTCATCGATTCGGTCCAGTCAAATTTCGACCTGTTCCTGGCGAGCCTGCCCGACGTGGTCGGCAAGGCGGGGGACCTGATCGACCGTGCCTCCAAGGTGCTGTCCAACGAGAACATCGCGGCCTTGTCCGCGACCATGAAGAACATCGAGAAGTCCTCGAACTCGCTGCCGAAGACGCTCGAAGACGCCTCGGTGGTGGTCGCCGAGCTCAAGGCCGCTATCGCCGACGTGCGCGCCGCCGCGTCTGGCGCGCGCACGCTGGTCGACACCTCGGGTCCGAACCTGGCGGCGGCCTCGGAGCGGCTGCGCAAGATCTCCGAAAACCTGGCGACCACCACCGGCAATCTCGACACACTCATGAGCGAGCATCGCCAGGACGTGGGCCTGTTCCTGCGTGACAGCCTGCCGGAGATGGAGCGCCTGTTGCGCGATGCACGCGAAGCGGCGCAGGAATTCCGCGAGTTGTCGCGCAGCCTCAAGGCCGATCCCTCGCAACTGCTGTACGAGCCTGCCTATAAAGGCGTGGAGATCCCCCGATGAGGATGCGCTCGCTCGCGCTGCTGTGTTCGACGCTGGCCCTGGGCGCCTGCGGCGGCTTCTTCGAGAGCGCGATCCCCGCGCAGCAGGCCTACGTGTTGCGGCTGCCGCCCCGGCCGACGCAGACCGAGGCCACGAAAGTGGCGGGCACGCTGCGCGTGCAGCGGCCGGTCTCCGGCCCCGGGCTCGACAGCGATCGCATCGTGCTGCTGCGTTCGGACCGGCGCTTCGACGTGTACGCCGCCACGCGCTGGGCCGCGCCCGCGCCCGACATCGTCGCCAGCGTGCTGGTGGACCAGCTGCGCGGCGCCAGCCTGTTCTCGAGCGTGCTCGACGACACCGCACCGTACGCGCCGCGTTACAACCTGCGCTGTGGCCTGAACCGCTTCGAAGCGGATTACACCGGTGGCGGTCATGCGCCCACCATCGAAGTGGTGCTCGACTGCACCTTCGGCCGCTACCGCGATCGCACGCTGCTCGCGAATTTCACGGCGCATGGCTCCGCGGTGGCCAGTGACGATCGCATCGGTGCGGTGGTGGCGGCCTTCGAAAGCGCCACGGGAAAGGCGCTGGGCGAGCTCGAACGCAACGTCGCCGAGGCACTCGCGTCGGAGAAGCCGGCCGAGGAGGCGCCGCGGACTTCACCACCCGCGCGCTCGTAGTTCGTCAGAACGTCGAGAGGCCCGTGGCCTCCATGAATCGGTACAGCCAGTAGGTTCCCTGCGACGGATCCGCATACGTGCCGAAATCCGAGGTGTACTCGAGGTCCGGCGGCCCGTGGTTGGTCCAGATCATTTCGTACCAGGCCGAGATCGTGCTGACCAGCTGCGAATTCGGCGGCACACCCACGCCCACGTTCGCTTCCAGGTTGTAGTTCTCGAGATTGCGGCGCGTGAGGTTTGCGGAACCCAGCGTGAACCAGTACTCGTCCTGCGTGCGCACCGAGACGAACTTGGTATGGAACTGCTCGCCGTGCGTGCGGAACCAGCGCAGCTTGATGGCGCCGTCGGACGCGCCCGCGAGCTCGGTGGCCACCGAACGGTTCGGGATGCCGTCCTTGCTGCGTCCGAAGGCGTCCTTGTTGGGATCGAGGATCACGCGCACCGCGACGCCGCGCCGTGCCGCGGCAATCAAAGCGTCGATGACGTTGCGTTCCGAAAGATAGAACATCGCCACGTCGATGCCGTCGCCCACGCGCGTGGCGGAGATGTTGCGCACGACGACCGTGCCGATCTCGCCCTCGGTGAGCACCTGCACGTGCGCCGCCTCGGCCGGATTGGCAATGGGCAGCGGGGGCGCGAGTGGAGGAGGTTCCCACTGGCTGCGCCAGCCGGAGTCGCGCGCCAGCGCGAGCTCACTCTCGAGCAGAGGCTGCAGCGCGGCGCCCGACAGCTGCAGGCCCACGTTCGAGTGCAGGCTGCTGGCGTCGTGGGGATTGGCCGAGGTGATGATGCCGGTGAGACCGCCGTGGCCGTCGTCGGCCAGCAGTACCTTGCGGTGGTCGGCCTTGAAGTTCAGCAGGCGTGCCCAGGCGCCGAAGCTCACCTGTTCGGGACCGGCATCCAGCGGGTTCGGCAGCCAGGGGTCGCCGCGGCCGTCACCGGACCACCACCGGGTCGTGAGTCGCCACAGGGACGAGTAGATAGGGTTCGAGTCGCGCAGTGAATCGAGGTCCATGGTGACCACGTCCATGCCGGCGTCGCGCAACGCCGCGAGGTCGCCCGACGGCAGGCTGCCATACACGTCGTTGATGGGATCGCTGATGACCAGCACCTGCAGGCCGGGCCGCGCGCGCTTGCGCGCCAGCAGCGCGTCGCGCAGTTCGGCCGAGAGCAGCCGGCGCGGCGGCGTGTTCAATGCGCCGCGCTGCGCGTTGAACAGGAAGAAGTCGAGCACCACGTACTGCTGCGCCTGGCCAATGACCTTCAGCATGGCGTCGAAAATCTGCTGCTCGACGATGGGGGCGCCGAACACGTCCGCGCCGGTGACGTCCGCGAGGAAATGCAGCTGGTTCAGCGGCGTTTCCACCACCTCGCCGCGCACGCGCGTGCCGTTGGGCATGGGCTTGTAGAGATTCCAGAGGGCGACCACCAGCCAGATCGCGAGAAAGCCATAAAACGCCAGGCGGCCGACATGCCAGTTGCGCGGCTTGTCCTCCGGCGGCGGAGACGTATCGATCGGTGACTCGTCAGGCTCGTCAGCCATCAGCCGATTCTAATCGCTCGGATAGTTCGAGCCAGCGTGTCTCCAGTTGTTCGATCTCCCCGACGAGGGCGGCATGCCGTTCGGTCACCTTGCGCGCATGGGCCGGATCGCGCCCATAGTCGAGTCCGGCGAGCTCCGACTCGAGCCGCGTACGTTCCTGGCCCAGCTTGGCCAGCGAAGTCTCGATGGTCTTGATCTCCTGGCGCTTCGGCGCGAGGTCGCGGCGGGCGCCGGCGTCCTTGCGCCGCTGGTCCTTGCGTTCTTCGGCACGGGGTTTCGGTGCGGCGGGAGTGGTGGCCGCGCCGGCCCGTTTCTCGAGCCACCCGGCGTAGTCCTCGAGGTCGCCGTCGAAGTCGCGCACCACGCCGTCCGCGACCAGCCAGAACTGGTCGCAGACGCTGCGCAGCAGGCCACGGTCGTGCGAAACGACGATGACGGCGCCCGCGAAATCCTGCAAAGCCGTGATCAGCGAATGCCGCATCTCGAAGTCGAGGTGGTTGGTCGGCTCGTCGAGCAGCAGCAGGTTGGGGCGTTCCGCCACGAGGATGGCCAGGGCCAGGCGGGCGCGTTCGCCGCCCGAGAAATGCACCACCGGTTCGAATACGCGGTCGCCGCGGAAACCGAAGCCGCCGAGGTGGTTGCGGCGCCGCTGTTCGTCCCATTGCGAGCGCACGCCCAGCTGGTCGATGCGGTTGGTCAGCGCGATCAGCGCGGTGTCGCGGGCATCGAGGCGGTCCACCTCGAGCTGCGCGAAATTGCCGACCACCAGGTCGGGCGACGCCACCCGGTCGCCCTCCGCGGCTGGCAGCGCGCCCGAGATGAGCTTCATCAGCGTGGACTTGCCGGCGCCGTTTCGCCCGAGGATGCCGATGCGTTCGCCCGGGTTCACCGAGCGGTTCACGCCGGCCACCACGATGCGCTCGCCGTAACCGGCCGATGCCGTGTCGAGCGTGACCAGCGGTTGCGGCAGCTTGTTTGCCGCCGCGAACTCCCATTCGAAGTTCTCCAGTTCCTGGTAGGTGGCGATGGTCTCGAGCTTGGACAACGCCTTGATGCGGCTCTGCACCTGGCGTGCCTTGCTGGCCTGGGCGCGAAAGCGGTCGATGAAGGAATGCAGCCGCGCCACCTCGCGTTGCTGGCGGGCGGCCATGGCCGCCGACTGCTGGATGCTGGCGGCGTGCTGGCGCTGGAAGTCGGTGTAGTTGCCGGTCCAGTGGGTGAGCTGGCCGTTCTCGAGGTTCACCACGCGGTTGACGATGTCGTCGAGGAACTCGCGGTCGTGCGAGACCAGCAGCAAGGTGCCCTGGAAGCGCTGCAGCCAGCTTTCCAGCCACAACACCGCGTCGAGATCGAGATGGTTGGTGGGCTCGTCGAGCATCAACACGTCCGCACGCGACATGAGCGCCCGTGCCATGTTGGCGCGCATCTGCAAACCACCCGAGAGCACCTTGACCGGCCGTTCGATGTCCTCGGGCGCGAAGCCGAGACCGTCGGCAAGCTCCGCGGCGCGTGCCGCCGAGGTCCAGCCACCCGCCGCGTCATAGTCGCCGAGCAGCTCGGCTTCCTTCATGCCGTCGTCAGCCGCGCGCGCTTTCTCGAGCGCGGCCTCGATCTGCATGAGGCGGCCGTCGCCGCCGCGTACGTACTCGAGCACGGTGGCCTCGGTCCGCGGCAGCTCCTGTGACACCGACACGAAATTCAGCTTGCCGGGTACCTTGTATTCGCCGGCATCGGCGCCCAGGTCGCCGCGCAGCAGCGCCAGCAGGCTCGACTTGCCGCAACCATTGCGCCCGACGATCCCTATCTTGTCGCCGCGGAAGATGGTCAGGTCGGCCTTGTCGAAGAGGACGGCGGCGCCGCGGCGCAGGCGCACATCACGAAGTTCAAGCATTGCGGCGTTCCAGCATGGGGGCGCGATTCTACAGGCTGCAGAAACGGCTAACCCACGGTGGTTTCGTGGTGCGTTCCATTCCCGCATGCATTTCCGCCTGCACTGGGAGACGCACATGGTTGTCCTGAGAATGCTGATGTCGACGGTGCTGGTCGCGCTGCCGTTCACCGCCACGGCTGCGGACCCCGTGTCGCCCGAAGCTACGGCTTCCGCCCCGGGCAAGTACCCGGAGCTCACCGAAATCATCGAAGGTTTTTCGAAGCGCACGGGCACGAAGTTCAACCTGGATCCGCGCGTACGCGCCATCCCTGGCCTGATCGGCATCGATCCCACCCGGATCACCTACGAGCAGCTGCTGGCGACCCTGGCGATCCACCAATATGTCACCTACGTGCAGGACGGCGTGGTCATCGTGGTGCCGGATGCCAGCGCCCGCCAGTTGCCGACCCGCGTGCACACCGACACCAACTTCAAGGCCGACGACAACGAATGGGTGACCTTGTTGCTCGCGCCGAAGAAGACCTGCGCCGCGCAACTGGTGCCGATCCTGAGGCCGCTCATGCCGCAGGCGGCACATCTCGCGGCGGATCCCCAGAGCGGTTCGCTGGTCGCCGTCGATCGGGTGGCCAACCTGCGGCGCATCGCCGACCTGGTCGACAAGCTCGACAAGGCCGCGTCCGGCAAGGGCAACTGCGGCGATTCCGGGAAATCGGGTAGTTAGCGCGCGACGGGTCACGCCCGGAGGGCGCCGCGGCCGGTCAGGCCGGCCGCGGTTTCGCGATCTTTTCGTTGCTGGCGGACTGGGCGATGAGGCCGGCAAAGGCGGGCCCCGTCTCCTGCTGGCGCGCCAGCAGCAGCCGCAGTTCCTCGAGCGTGACCGGCTCGCCGAACAACTTGCCCTGGCCGAAGCCGCAGTGATGCCGGCGCAGGAATGCGAGATGGCCGGTGGATTCCACGCCTTCGGCGATCACGTTCATCTTGAGACTGCGGCCCATCTCGATGATGGTGCGCACGATGGTGGCGTCGCTCTCGTCGTCGTCGACGTCGCGCACGAAGGACTGGTCGATCTTGAGCGTGCCGATCGGGAACTGCTGCAGCGCCGAGAGCGAGGAATAGCCCGTGCCGAAGTCATCGATCGAGAGATGCAGGCCCATGGCATACAACTCGTCGAGCAGGTGCAGCGTGCGCTTGGAGTCCGCCATCAGCGTGGTCTCGGTGATCTCGAGCTCGAAGCAGGTCGGCGAAACACCGTGTTTGCGGAACACCGAGCGGAACCGAAGGATGAAGCTGGCCTGTCGCAGTTGTTTGAGCGAGAGGTTCAGCGAGATGCGGCCGGGGGTAGTCACGGTCTGCTGCAGCTCGCGGTAGTCCTGGCAAACGCGGTTCAGCACCCACTCGCCGACCTCGAGGATGAGGTTGGTCTCCTCGGCCAGCGGAATGAACTGCGACGGCGGAATGTCCCCGTGGCCCGGCAGGCGCCAGCGCAACAGGGCCTCGGCGCCGACGATACGGCCGTCGCGCAGGTCCACCTTGGGCTGGTAATGCATCATGAACTCGTCGCGCTCCAGGGAGCGGCGCAACTTGCTCTTCAGCATGAGCCGTTCGACCGCGGCGGCATTCATCTCCGGTGAGTAGAACGCGAAGGAATTCCCACCGTTCTGCTTGGAGTGGTACATGGCCGCGTCGGCGTTGCGGATCAGGTCGATGACGTTCTCGGCGTCGCGCGGGCAGAACGCGATGCCGATCGAGGCCGTGAGGAACACTTCGTGGTCCTGCAGCTGGAATGCGCGGCCCACTTCGGCGAGCACGCTGCGCGCCAGCTGCGCCACGGTGCCGCGGTTGTCGGCATCGGCGGCGAGATCGTCGACGAACATGGCGAACTCGTCACCGGCCAGGCGTCCGATCACGGTTTCCTGCGGCAGCGCGCGCATCAGGCGCTCGGTGAGGATTTCGAGCGTGCGATCGCCGGCCGAGTGGCCGAACGTGTCGTTGATCTCCTTGAAACGATCCATGTCGAGGTACAGCAGCGCCAGCGAGGTCTTGTTGCGCAGTGCGCGCGCAATGGCCTGCTGGAGCAGGTGCTGGAACTGCATGCGGTTCGGCACCTTGGTCAACGCGTCGTAGCGCGCGAGGTAACGGATGCGGCGCTCCGCGCGCTTGCGCTCGGTCACGTTGCGCACGACGAAGATCGTGCCCTGGTACTGCGGATCGTCGGTCGAGATCTGCGAGCCCGTGATGGCCACGGGGATGGTCTGGCCGTGGCGCGTCTTCACCACGGTCTCCCGCGTGTCCGAGGACGCGCGCAGCATGTCGAACTCGTTGCGCTCGCGCTCGTCGAGGATGGACACGATGCCGCGGCCCACGAGCTCGTCCTCACCCCAGGCGAGCAGCTTGCAGGCCGCGTGGTTGGCCATGCGGATCACGCCGTCCGGAGAGGTCACGAACACCGCGTCGGTCATGCTGCCGAGCACGTTCGTCAGGTAGTTCTTGTTGATCGTGGTCTGGCGCAGCTTCTGGCGCATGCGCTCCAGTGCCTGCTGCAACTCGCCGAGCTCGTCGCGCCGGCCGACCTCGAGTGGACGCGAATAATCACCCTGCGCGATGCGATCGGCGCTCTTGATCAGCGTGGTGATGGGCTGGTGCATGCGCCGGCCGGCCCACCACGCCAGCACGAAGCCGACCAGCAGCACGACGCTGCCGAGCATGCCGGCGACGATCAACGCCTCCTGGATCTGCGAGACCTCGAGCTTGTCGAAGCGCGACAGCGCCGCGGGCGAATCGGGTGCGGGTTCGAGTGAGCGGACTTCGACTTCTACTTCGCCGACGGTCTGCGGCGTCGCGATTCCCGGCATGGTCTGCAGGCTGGCCCGTACCGGGGACGTGGCCGTGCGCGCCATGCTGCCGGCGAGATCGCCGGGGCGGCGCCAGGCATACAGCTCGTTGCCACCGGCATCGCGCACCACCACGCCGAGCAGGGTGGAGTCGCGCTTGAAGTCATCGATCTGCGCGCCGATTTCCTCGCGGTTCGACAGCAGCACGGCGTCGTCGACGCGCTCGGCCACGCGTTGTGCGAGTTCGCCGGAGCGCAGCGTGAGCTCACGCAGCACCCGGTCGCGCGCATCGGCCGTGGCCGTGTTGACCAGCGCGGCATGCTGGGTCCGGTTTTCGAGCACCAGGACCGAGCCGACGGCCAGAGACACGACGACGGCGGCGATGACCGCCACGACGATGTACTTGCTTCTGAAACTGACGACTGCCACGGGCCCTTCGGCACCCCGTTTTTTAGTTTGGACGCATATTACAGGCGCAAATCCGGCACGGGCGACATTCGCGGCGCTGCGACAGCGGCGCTTTTGTCGACTAGGTCCGCAAGTTGTCCGGGACATCGGACGGTCGCGGGGCCTGGGGTACCATCCGGCCATGCCGGAAGACCCTGAATTTTCGCTGGATCAGCTGACCGGACGGGCCCGGGACCATCTGGCGGAGTTGTCCGACCCCCGGTGCACCCTGCATCGGCTGGTGATCGCCCCTTTCCTGGCGATGCGGGCCGCCGCGGCCGCGGACGGCATCGACCTGGTGGCGTTCTCGAGCTTCCGGGACTTCGATCGCCAGCTGGCCATCTGGAACGGCAAGTTCCGGGGGGCAAGGCCCATGCAGGACCGTGCCGGCCGGCCCCTCAATCCAGGCTCCCTGACGCCGGCCGAGCGCGTGGCCGCCATCCTGTGGTGGTCGGCGCTGCCCGGGACCAGCCGCCACCACTGGGGCACGGACTTCGACGTCATGGACCTGGCGGCACTTCCGCCCGGTTACCGGATCCAGGTGGTGCCGGCCGAGTACCAGGCGGGCGGGCCGTTCGCGCGGCTAACTACCTGGCTGGACGCGCACATGCACGCGTTCGGTTTCTTCCGTCCCTACGCCACGGACCGCGGCGGCGTGTCACCGGAGCCCTGGCACCTGTCCTATGCGCCGGTGGCGCTCGGGGCGCAACGCGCCTTGTCGCTGGACCGGCTGCGGGACGTCATCGCGGCGTCGGAGATCGACGGCAAGGCCGAAGTGCTGGAATCGCTGGCGCGGAATTTCCAGCGCTACGTGGTGGATGTGGATGAGCCGCCCGGCGCGGCGAAGCTGGCGCCACGGCTCAGCTGACCGGGGCTCAACCCCAGACTTTCTTGATCGCGCCCAGCATCAGCGTGCGCGTGGTGGCCATGGAGTCTTCGACGCCGGTGAACACGGGTGGCTGGCGCCGCAACAGGCGCCAGTTCTCGCTGCGCAGGATGCGCTGCAGGTATTCCAGGTTGCGGTCGATGGATTCCATGTACGGGTTGCGGCCGCCGTACAGGACCTCGAGGTAGCGATAGGCGCGGTTGAATTCGCCATCGAGCCGCTTGGCGCGCATGTCGAACACGAACTTCGGCGTCTGGCGCAGCAGGTCGAGACCGGAGGCGTACCGCACCTTCACGTGGCCGTTCTCGCCGATCGGCAGAGCGACGCCCGCGAGGACGAACTCGGCGTACAGGCGGTCGCGGCACTTCTCGAGGTAGCAACGATCGGCCATCTGCGCCATGAGATCGGCCGTGCCGATGAAATGGCCCAGCTTGTGGTCGCGCTCGTCGGGCGCGTGGATGTTCTTGAAGGGGCGCTCGTAGCCGGTGTAGTGGATGATCTCGGCGGCCACGTCGGCCCAGCGCGCCAGGTCGATCTTGGGTAGATAGTCCCGCAGGAACGCGGCGCCGCGCGACACGTGCACGGTGGTGAACTCGGCGCCGTTGGGCACGTCGGCATCGCGCGTGGTGCGCAGGTACCCGACGTCGTGGAACAGCGCGACCACGATGCCGAGCATCGCGCGCTCGGGTCCGAACCGCTGCGCTTCGGGAACCTGCAACTCGTGTCCGGCGATCAGTCGCGCGGTGGCCAGCGTGATGTCGAGCGTGTGCTGCTGGTCGTGGTAGACGGTATCGACGCCGTAGTAACCCGGCATGCGGCCCGAGAACATGCGATCGAAATCGCCGAACACGTGCGCGAAGGCGGGAAATTTCTGGCCGGGCCAGACGCGCGCGAACAGTTCCTCGACCGCGGCACGAACGTCGGGAGCCGAGCTCACGAGCACCGTGTCGGTGACGTCGTAGTCACTGCGACGGGATTCGGCGATCACGACCGCGCCAATGCCTTGGAAACTAACAAGATGCGGCGAGTCTAGGCAGGGGGTTCTGGAAAAACCAGCAGGCGAAACCCGGCCTTGGGCCGAGCGTGACCTGCGTCACGGGTTGCAGTAATCCGCAATCGCATGCGGGTGCCCACTGATGTAAAGCAATCCGACAGCGCGCAAATGCGCGGCAGATCAGGCGTTGAAAACCGCCACCACCGGCGTGTGGTCGGAGGCGCGCTCCGATCGCCGCGGCTCCGCGTCGATGCGGCAACTCACCAGCCGGGATCTCAGCGCCTGGTGCGCGAGGATCAGGTCGATGCGCAGCCCGTGGTTGCGCCGGAAGGCGCCCTGGCGATAGTCCCACCAGCTGAACGATTTCTCGGGTTGCTCGAACTGCCGGAAGGCGTCGAGCAGCCCGATATCCATGATGTTCCTGAGCGCAGCCCGTTCTTCCGGGCTCACGTGCACGCTGCCCACCCACGCCGCGGGATCGTGGACGTCGCGGTCTTCTGGCGCGATGTTGAAGTCACCTAACACGATGAGCCCCGGATGCCGCGCCGCCTCGGCGCGCAGCCAGCGCGTGAGCGCCTCGAGCCACTTGAGCTTGTAGGCAAATTTCTCGGAACCCGGCGCCTGGCCATTCGGGATGTAGAGATTGATCACGCGGAATTCGCCGATGTTGGCCGCGAGCACGCGTCGCGGTGGATCGTCGAAGTCCGGGATGTCGCGCACGAAGTCCGTCATCGGCTGGCGCGACAGCAGCGCCACGCCGTTGTAGGTCTTCTGCCCCGAGAACACGCTGTGATAACCGGCCGCCGTGAACTCCGGATGCGGGAAATCCGGGTCCTGCATCTTGGTTTCCTGCAGTGCGACGACATCCGGGGAATGCGTGCGCAGCCATTCGAGCACCTGCTCGCCGCGCACCCGCAGCGAGTTCACGTTCCAGGTGGCGATCGAGAATGGCCTGGCCCCGGTGGGGCCCCCGATCGCCACGCCGGCGTTCACGAGTCCAGGCCTTGCTGGCGCAGCAGCGCCTTCACGTCCGGTGGGCGCCCGCGAAAATCGACGAAGGCATCGAGCGCCTTGCGGCTGCCGCCCTGCGACAGGATCGAGTCGAGGAAGCGCTGGGCCACGGCGCGGTCGAACACGCCGCGTTCCTCGAACGCGGAGAACGCGTCGGCCGCCAGCACCTCGGCCCACTTGTAGCTGTAGTAACCCGCGGCGTAGCCACCCGAGAAGATGTGCGCGAAGTTGTGAGGGAAACGGTTCCACTCGGGTACCGCGAACACCGCGACCTCGGCACGCACCGAGGCGAGGATTTCGTCGACGCGCGGCCCGCGCGCGGGCTCGTATTCGGCGTGCAGCCGGAAATCGAACAGTGCGAATTCGAGCTGGCGCATGGTAGCGAGCCCGGCCTGGAAGGTTCGCGAGCCCAGCAACCGGGCCTGCTTGTCGGCCGGCAGCGGCTCGCCGGTCTCGTGGTGGCGCGCCATGTCGGCGAGCACCTCGGGGCGCCACGCGAAATTCTCCATGAACTGGCTGGGCAACTCGACCGCATCCCACGACACGCCGTTGATGCCGGCGATCGATGGATAGCCGACGCGAGTCAGCATGTGGTGCAGGCCATGGCCGAACTCGTGGAACATGGTCACGACGTCATCGTGCGTGAGCAGCGGCGGCTTGCCGGGCGACGCGGGCAGGAAGTTGCACACCAGGTAGGCCACGGGAATGGTGTGTTCGGTGCCGAAATCCTTGCGGCCGACGCAGTCGTCCATCCAGGCGCCGGCGCGTTTCTTCGGTCGTGCGCACGCATCGAGGTAGAAACCGGCGAGCGTCTTGCCGGCGCCGTCGCGGATCTCGAAGAAGCGCGCATCCGCGTGCCACACGGGCACGCCGCTGCGTTCGACGATCTTCACGCCGAACAAGCGCTCGGCCACCGCGAACAATCCGGCGAGTACGCGGGCCAGCGGGAAATACGGCCGCAGCTCCTCCTGCGAGATCGAGAACAGGCTGGCCTGCATCTTCTCGGCGTAATACGGCACGTCCCAGGCGTTGAGCCGGCGTCCCGCGAAGGCCTCGAGGTCGGCGAATTCCCTGGCCGCCGCGGGCTTCGCGACCCGCGCGAGCTCGCGCAGGAAGTCGAATACCGCATCGGTGGACGGGGCCATGCGTGTCGCCAGCGCATACGCGGCGAAGTTCGGGAAGTCGAGCAGCCGCGCGGCTTCGTGCCGCAACGCCAGGATCCGGGCCATGACCTGGGTGTTGTCGTACTTGCCCGCCGACGGGCCGCGATCCGAGGCGCGCGTCGACCAGGCTTCGTAGAAATCCCGGCGCAGCTTCTCCGAGTCCGCGTCCTGCATCACCGCCACGTAGGCAGGCTGCTCGAGCAGGAACACCCAGCCCTCGACGCCCTGCGAAGCGGCGCGCGCGCGCGCCTGTTCGACGATGACGGGGTTGATGCCGGCAAGCTCGGCCGGATCGGTGACGCGACGCGACCAGGCGTTCATCGCGTCGAGCACGTTCTCTTCGAACTTCGCGCCGAGCTGCGCGAGCTCCTGCATGACCTGCTTGAAGCGTTGTTTCTTCTCGGCGGGGAGGCCGACGCCGGCGAGGCGGAAATCCTCGAGCGCTCGCTCGAGCACGCGGCGCTGCGCACCGTCGAGTGAGCCCGATTCACTGGAGGCGATCGCGGAGTACGCCCGGTACAGCGGCTCGCTCTGCGCAAGGTCGGTCCAGTAGTTAGTGAGCAGCGGCAGGCACGCGTTGTAGCTGGCGCGCAGCTCGTCGGAGTTCAGCACGCCGTTCAGGTGGCTGACCGGCGACCAGGTGCGCGACAGGCGGTGTGAGAGCTGCTCGAGCGGCAGCACGGTGTTTTCGAAGGTGGGATGCGGCTGCGTCTCGAGGCTCGCAACCTCGCCGCGGCTGCGCTCCAGCAGCTCGCGGATCGCGGGCTCCACCGCATCGGCGCGGAACTGGTCGAAAGAAGGCAGTCGGGTCCCGTCGAGATCGTTCATTTCGCTATGTCATTCCCTGGGCTATTTCATTCCGAGGGCGGCGAGTACGGGTTCGGTGTCCGGGCGCACTCCGCGCCACAACGTGAACGACTCGGCCGCCTGTTCCACCAGCATGCCCCAGCCTTTATGGGCGCGCGCGCAGCCCTGTTCAATGGCCCAGGTCACAAACGGCGTCGCCGATTTGCTGTAGCTCATGTCGTAACACACCGTGTGCGGGGCGATCACGCTGCCGGCCACGTTCGGCACGGCGCCCGCGAGCCCCGCGGCCGTGGCGTTGATGACGATGTCAAAGGGCTCGTCGCCTACGTCCTCGAAGCCGCAGCCGCGCACCGCGCCAAGATCGGCGAACAACGAGGCCAGGTTGATGGCGCGATCGGGCGTGCGATTGGCGATGACCACTTCGGTGGGTCCCATCGAAAGCAACGGTTCGACCACGCCGCGCGTCGCGCCGCCCGCGCCGAGGATCAGCAGCCGCTCGTTGACGATGTTCAGGCCGAGGTTCTTCTGCAGGTCCGTGACCAGTCCGTGGCCGTCGGTGTTGTCGCCGAGCAGGGTGTGGTCGGGGTTGAGGATCAGCGTGTTCACGGCGCCGGCCCGGTCGGCCCGCGCGGTGAGCTCGTTGGCCAGCTCCGCCGCGGCTTCCTTGTGTGGTACGGTCACGTTCAGCCCGCGTCCGCCGCGCGTGAAGAATTCGAGCACCTGCGCGCGGAAATTGCCCGGTGCGATGTCGTAGAGGCGATAGACGAGGGATTGATCCGTCTGCTTGGCGAAGAGCCCGTGGATGAAAGGCGACCAGCTGTGACTGATCGGATGACCGACCACCCCGTACTGATCCGGTGTGTTCATCGTGTCTGAAATAAGCGGCCCATCCGGCCGGTCTTATACATGAACGCAGCCTCCCGCGGAACGACGGTGGCTGGCGCCTTCACGCGTCTGCTCGAGATGTTGCGTCCGGATCTGCTGCGTTTTGCCTACTGGCTGGCGCGCGATCGGCAGGTGGCCGAGGACGTGGTGCAGGAGACGCTCATCAGAGCCTGGAAATCCCGTGACGAGCTCAAGGATCCGGCCGCGGCGCGCCCGTGGTTGTTCACCATCGTGCGCCGCGAACACGCGCGGCTGTTCGAACGCAAGCGCCTGCCTACCGTCGACGTCGACGAAGTGGAAGCGCTCGGGGATCCGGCGCTCGCCACCGACGATGCGGCGCTGCTCGACCTGCGTCGCGCGATCATGCAGCTGCCGGACGAATACCGGGAGCCGCTGGTGCTGCAGGTGTTAGGTGGCCTCAGTACGGCCGAGATCGGGGCCGAGCTCAAACTCACGCAGGCCGCGGTGCTGACGCGGCTGTTCCGCGCGCGCAACCGCCTGCGCACCATTTACGGGCTCGAGCCCGTGGAGGACGTCGAATGAGCGCCGCCGCTCCGGAATGCCGCCAGGCGCGCCTGTACATCGGGGCCGATCCGCATCACCTGCCGGCCGACATCGCCGCGCACGTGGAAGCCTGTGCCGCATGCCGTCGCTTCCGCGAGGAGACGTTGTCGCTCGACGGCCGGCTGCACGCCGCCCTCGATCTGCCGCTCGCGCATTTCCGCCGCGCTGCCGTAGTACGTACGCGGCGCTTCGCGCTGGCCGCGTCGGTGGTATTCGCGATGATCGTGGCGGGCGGCTTCTGGCTGTTCCGGCCATCGACGGCGCTCGCGGGCGAGGTGGTCGCGCACGTCGAAGAGGAAGCCGACAGCTGGAATTCACGCGACAACCTGCCGGCCACCCAGGTGGCCGAGATCATGCGCACGGCAGGCGCGCAGTTCGATTCACCGTACCCCGTGGTGTATGGCTATCCCTGCCCATTCAAGGGCCATCGAGTCGCACACCTCGTGGTGCTCACACCGGACGGCACCACGATGACCGTGATGCTTATCCCGCACGAACACGTGCGCCGTCGCACCGAGTTCGCTCGCGACGGCATGAGCGGCGTGTTGCTGCCGGCCGGCAAGGGCAGCGTGGCGTTGCTGACGCGGGATGGCGCGATCGCGGATTCGACGGCCGACGAGATCGTCAGCCGCGTTCACTGGTAGCGAGCACTTCGCAGCCGCCCCGGGACGCGCCTAGCAACGCCGGCAGCTCCGGCGACCACTCGCGCACGCGCTGTTCGAGTAGATAGGGCGGGTTGACGGCCACCAGCGCCGAGCCATTGAGCGCTGCGCGCGAGTCGGGCGGATGCACCCACAGCAGCGAGGCCAGCATCGGCCGGCTCACGGCGCGGCCCAGCGAGGCGAACCATCGGTCGAAGTCCTCGCGCAGCTTGACGGGCAACCACGCCAGCAGCACGCCGGTCGGAAATCGTTGCAGCGAGTCCACCACGGCGTCGTGGACGCGTGCGAAATCCGCGCGCTCTTCGTAGGGCGGATCGATGAGCACGCAGCCGCGGCGCTCCGGCGGCGGCAGCAGCGCGCGCAGGCCCGCGAACCCATCGCTGCTTTCCACGCGAAAACGTGCCGCGCCTTCCACGGACTTGCGCAAGGTGCCCGCCTCGTCGCGCTGCGTCTCGAAGAACACCGCTCGATCGACCGCGCGCAACAAGCGCATCGCCAGCGAAGGGGAACCGGGATACTCCAGGCTGTGACCATGCACGCCGCCCGCGACCAGGTCGCGATATCGCGCCAGCGCCGCATGGCGCGGCGTCCCGGCGAGCAGGCGCGCCACGCCCGATTGCCATTCGAGCGGATGTTGCGCGTCGCCCGGGTGCAGCGAGTAGCTGCCACGGCCCGCGTGGGTATCGACGAACAAGAGGCCCTTGTCCTTGCGGACCAGGGCATCGAGAACGTCGAGCAACAGCACGTGCTTGTGCACGTCCGCGAAATTGCCGGCGTGGTATTTGTGGCGGTACTTCATGAAACCTTTCCCGGGTGCGGCGGCGTTTATACACTGAGCCGCGGAGGTGCAGATGATGGCGAGATTCATGGGGGCGCTCGTCGTGGCCAGCCTGGCCGCGGCCTGCGTGGCATCCGGTGAGGACAAACGAGCCACGCCGCGTGCACCACCCACCCGGATTCCCGCGCCGGCTCTCAACGATCAGCCGGCGGGCCTGACGGTTTCCACCACGGCGATCCCGGTGAGCGTACGCCGCGCCGTGGTCGCCGATGCCGCCAGGCGTTTCAAGGTGCCGGAGAGCAATGTCGTGCTGACGCGCGCCGAGCAGGTGACCTGGCCCAATGGCGCGCTCGGGTGCCCGGAGCCGGGCACGATGTACACGCAATCCCTGGTGCCCGGATTTCGCGTGGTCGCGAAGACCAGCAGCGGCGTGTTGCTGTATCACACCGACACCCAGGGCGACGTCCGCAACTGCAGAGTGCACGAGGGCGTCGATCCTCCGCAGTCGCTGCCGGACCGCTGAACCAGCGCAAGTTTCGGGTCGCCGTTGCGGCGCGGCGCGGCCAGGCTACGCCCATATAAAAGGAGCGGGCCATGCAGTTTGTCGTACGCGGAATACCCCAGGAATCTGCCGATGAAGTGCGGCGCACGCGGCGTTCGCCCGGGTACGGCCACCCGGCACACGAGGAAGTCGCCGGCGGCACGGGTCCCTGCCGTTGTTGCCTGAAACCTTTCGTGCCCGGCGTGGATCGACGCCTGCTGTTCACGTGGCGTCCGCGCAGCGCGCAAGGAAATCTCATGGCTCCCGGGCCCGTGTTCATACACGCCGCGCACTGCGAGGCATACGAAGGTGACGGGTTTCCGGAAGCTCTGCGCGTGTTGCCGCTGGCTTTCGAAGCGCGGCTGTCGGGCTCGCGCGTGAGTGAGCTCTCGCGGCGCGAAGATGTGCCGGCCGAAGCGCAGATGCGGGTGCTGTTCGAGGAGCACGCGGCGGAGTGGCTGCACCTGAGGCACGCCGAAGCCGGATGCTTCATCGCGCGCGTCGACCGCGTGGCGGCCTGACGCTACGACTTCTTTTTCTTCGCGGCTGACTTCTTCGCGGCTTTTTTCTTCGGGGCCGCTTTTTTCCCGGCCTTGGGCACGGCAGTGGCTTTCTCGGCCTTGCCGGCAGTCTTTTTCGCGGGCTTTTCGCCGGCGGCTGCCGCACCCGCAGCCGGTGCCGCGGCAGCAGGCGCTGCCGCCTTGCGACCCCGGCCAAAGCGGCTGCCACGCGGTGGCGCAGCGGCCAGCAACTCGCGGCACTGCTCGAGCGTCACCGCCTTCGGATCCGAATCCTTCGGGATGCGCGCGTTGCGTTTGCCATCCGTGATGTATGGCCCATAGCGGCCATTCAGCACCTTGATGTTGTCGACGCCGAAATCCTGGATGAGCTTGTTGGCGTCGGCGATCTTCTTCTGCTCGATGAGCTCGAGCGCACGCGCCAGCTCGATGGTGTACGGATCGTCCGGCGGCTTGAGCGACACGAAACCCTTGGTGGCGTACTGCACATAGGGGCCGAACGGGCCCACCTTGGCGACGATGGCGTGGCCGTCCGGCATCTCGCCGAGCTTGCGCGGCAGCTTGAACAGCTCGAGCGCCTCGTCGAACTTGATGGTGTCCATCTTCTGGCCGGGACGCAGGCCCGCGAACTTGGGCTTCTCTTCGTCGTCCTTGGTGCCGATCTGCACGAACGGCCCGTAACGGCCCATGCGCACGGAGACCGGCTTGCCGCTCTCGGGATGTTTGCCGAGCTCGCGTGCCATCGCGACTTCCTCGCGCGACACGTTCTTCTCGATGTGGTCGACCTGCGCGATGAACGGCTTCCAGAATTTCCTGAGTGGCTGGGTCCAGTCCTCTTCGCCGCGCGACACCGCGTCGAGCTCGTCTTCGAGCGCGGCCGTGAAGCCGTACTCGACGTACTTGTGGAAGTGCTTCGACAGGAAGCCGTTGACGATCTTGCCGATGTCCGTCGGGATGAACCGGCGGTTGTCCATGTCGCAGTACTCGCGATCCTTGAGCGTCGAGATGATCGTGGCGTACGTGGAAGGCCGACCGATGCCGTGCTCTTCGAGCGCCTTCACGAGCGACGCCTCGGAGTAACGCGGCGGCGGCTCGGTGAAGTGCTGGTCGCCGTGCACGTTGAGCAACGTGACGACGTCGCCGTCCTTCATGGCCGGCAGGATGCGGTCGTTCTCGTTCTCCGGTTTCCCGTCGTCCACGTCTTCCTGGTAGACGGCGATGTAGCCGGGCTTGATGAGCGTGGAGCCGTTGGCGCGCAGCGTGGTGCCGACACCGGCCTTGGCCTCGGTGCCGGGCTGCAGGTCGACTGCCACGGTATCGAATAGCGCGTGCGCCATCTGCGAGGCCACGGCGCGTTTCCAGATCAGCGAGTACAACTTGTACTGGTCGGGATCGATCTTGCCTTCGACCCGCGACGGCAGGATGGCTGCGGAAGTCGGGCGAATGGCTTCGTGCGCTTCCTGCGCATTTCGCGACTTGGTCTTGTAGACGCGCGGCTCTTCGGCAACGGCCTCGGCGCCATATTCCCTGGCGATGACCTCGCGCATCTCCCGCACGGCATCGACGGCGAGGTTCACCGAGTCGGTACGCATGTAGGTGATCAGACCGATGCTGCCTTCGCCGAAGTCCACGCCTTCATACAGTTGCTGCGCCAGGCGCATGGTGCGCTGCGCGGAGTAGCCGAGCTTGCGCGCGGCTTCCTGCTGCAGCGTCGAGGTGGTGAACGGCGGCGATGGATTACGGCGACGCTGCTTCCGGTCGATCTGCACGACGTGCAGGAAGCCCTGCGCCGCATCCTTGATGGTCTGTTCGACGCCGCGCGCCGCGGTCTCGTCGGTGAAACTGAACTGCTCGACCTTCTGGCCGTTGAACTCGATCAGCTTGAGCGGAAAAGTCTGCGTGCTGTGCTCGCCCTCGGCTTCCAGCGTCCAGTATTCCTGCGGCTTGAAGATGGAGATCTCGTGCTCGCGCTCGCAGATCATGCGCAGCGCGGGGCTCTGCACGCGGCCCGCGGACAGGCCACGCCGCACTTTTTTCCAGAGCAGCGGCGAGAGGTTGAAGCCGACCAGGTAGTCGAGCGCGCGACGCGCCTGCTGTGCATTGACCAGGTCGAGCGACAGGTCGCGCGGCTCGGCGACGGCTCGCTGCACTTCGCCCTTGGTGATCTCGTAGAACACCACGCGCTTCACGTCCTTGCCCTTGAGCTCGCCGCGTTCCTTCAGCAGCTCACGCAGGTGCCAGGAAATGGCTTCGCCTTCGCGGTCAGGGTCGGTCGCGAGATAGAGGTTCTTGGACTTCTTGAGCGCCCGGGCGATCGCGTCGACGTGTTTCTCGTTGCGCTCGATCGACTGGTAACTCATCGCGAAGTGCTTGTTCGGATCGACCGCGCCTTCCTTCGGCACGAGATCGCGCACGTGACCATAAGAAGCCAGTACCTCGAAATCCTTGCCGAGATACTTCTTGATGGTCTTCGCTTTGGCGGGCGATTCGACGATGACTAGGTTTTCTGCCATCGCCCGTCAGTTCGGAAGCGAATCGGGTTCTTCGAACAGCAGGTGCTCCATGCGGGCGCAGGCCTGCTCCTGTCCGGGCTGGCTCGACAGCACCATCAACACCAGCCACTTGAGGTGGTCGATGTCGACCTCGTCGCCGTCGAGTGCGACCAGCCGGTCGATGACGATTTCACGCTGCAGCGGCGACAGGATGCCTTCGTGCTCGAGCTGCAGCAGGTAGCCGCGGCACGCGGTCGAGATGCGTTCGAGCTCATCGCCCGAGAACACGCGCAGCGCGCGCGAAGCCATGTCGGGGCGTGACCGTTCGCCGGCCAGGTCCGCAAGCCAGTCCAGCGCGCGTTCCACGTTGTGACGGCCAAAGCCCGCGCGCTCGAGATCGGCGGCCAGCGCTTCACGCTCCGGCACCTCGGGCGCTTCCGCCATCATGTACTGGTCGAATACGTAGATGAGAATGTCTAAAACACTGCCGGTCATGAAGTCGCCGTAGAAACTATTGTCCCGCCATGCGGCTGTATCGGCCGCCGGGGTGCGGCGCCACGTGCCCGTCGAGCTCCAGAATCAGCAGCATCGAGGCGATCGATTCGCTGTTCAAACCCGTGCGTTCGATCAAGCTATCGACGCTGGCTGGCTCGAAGGCGAGCGCATCTAACAGGATTTTGTATGCCTTGTCCAACACGGGTGCTGCCGCGGGCGTTCCCGGGGACGGCGGCATCGAGCTTCCAAGTAGTTGCTGCGCAAGGGAAATCTTGAGCTCGACCAAGACGTCTTCCACGCGCTCCACGAGTTTGGCGCCCTGGCGGATGAGCTCGTGGCAACCCCGCGCGAGCGGATTGTGGATGGAGCCGGGCAGGGCGAAGAC
>DATEII010000007.1:0-33032 GCA_035279135.1 Steroidobacteraceae bacterium | reverse complement strand
AGGTGGAACTATGGACATCGTTCTCGACGCGGTTGAGGCGCGCGTGCTCGGTTCATTGATCGAGAAGGAGACAACCACGCCCGAGTATTACCCGCTGACCATGAACGCGCTGGTGAATGCGTGCAACCAGAAGAGCAACCGCGAGCCCCTGATGCAGCTCGAGGAGCGGGACGTGAAATTCGTGGTCGACGGGCTCGCGCGCCGACACATGGTGGTGGAGAAGTCCGGTTTCGGTTCGCGCGTCCCGAAGTATCAGCAGATCTTCTGCAACACCGAGTTCGGCAGCCTCAAGTTCACGCCGCAGGAAACCGCCATCGTGTGCGAGCTGCTGCTGCGCGGACCGCAGACGCCGGGCGAACTGCGCGGACGCATCCCGCGCATGGCCGAGCTGCCGGACCCGAACGTGGTCGAAGAACTGCTCGAGCAGCTTGCCAGTCGTCCCGAAGGCGCGCTCGTCGCGCAGCTGCCGCGCGAGGCTGGACGTCGCGACTCGCGCTGGGCCAATCTCTTCGAAGAGCTGCCCGATGTCGGCGCCACGACGGCGGAACCGGTCGCGCCGCGGGTTGCGTCGGGCGCCGACGTGAGCCCGGCGGCTGGCGCCTCCGTGGCGGATCTCGCGGCGCGCGTCACGGCGCTCGAGAACGAGGTGGCTGCCCTGCGCGCCGAGCTCGACGCGTTGCAGGCCCGGGGCAGCGCTTGAACCTTCCCGCCTGGGCGCAGAGCGCCGGACTCCTCGTGGTCTCGAACGTGTTCATGACGTTCGCGTGGTACGCGCATCTCAAGAACATGGCCTCAAAGCCGTGGTTCGTGGCCGCGCTCGCCAGCTGGGGCATCGCGCTGTTCGAATACCTCGTGCAGGTGCCGGCCAATCGCATCGGCTACACCACGCTGTCGCTGGGCCAGCTCAAGGTCATGCAGGAAGTCATCACGCTGGCCGTCTTCGTGCCGTTCGCCATTCTTTACATGAAGCAGCCGTTGAAGCTGGACTTCCTGTGGGCGGGGTTGTGCCTCGTGGCCGCGGCCTATTTCATGTTCAGAAGCAACTAGCGAAGTTTCGCGAGCGCCGCGCACAGCGCGTCGACATCTTCTTCCGGCGTGTCCCAGGAGCACACGAAGCGCGCCTCGCCGGAGCCTGCCGGGCCCCAGGGATAAAAACCGAATTCCCGGGACAGCCGCTCGATGCGTTGCGCGCCGAGCTGCATGAACACCTGGTTGGTTTCGAAGGGCACGCTGAGCAGCTCGGGCGCCGCCGCGGCGATGCGCGCCGCCAACCCGTTGGCGTGCTCGGCATTGCGGCGCCAGATACCACTTTCGAGGTAGGTAGTGAGTTGCAGCGCAGCGTATCGGCCCTTGCAGGCGAGTTGCCCCGCGCGCTTGCGGCGGAACTCGAAGTCGGCCACGCGGGTCGGATCGAAATACACGACGGCCTCGGCATTCATGCCGCCGTTCTTGATGACGCCAAAAGAAAGCACGTCGACGCCGGCCTTCCAGCTGAGCTCGGCGGGGGAGACCTTCTGCGAGACCACCGCGTTCGCGAATCGCGCGCCATCCATGTGCACGGCCATGCCGCGCGCGTGCGCGATATCCGCGAGTGCGCGGATCTCGGCGGGCGAATAGACGGCACCACGTTCGGTGGCCTGCGTGATCGACAGCGCGCGGGGCTGCACGCCGTGAACGTGCGGTTCGAACCAGTCGAGCCGCGCGCCGAGATCGGCGGCGGCGATCTTGGCGCCGGCACCTTCGACCAGCGAGAGCTTTGCACCTCCGGTGAAGAACTCGGGCGCGCCACACTCGTCGCGCTCGATGTGCGACTCGGCGTGGCACAACACCGTGCCCCAGGGCGGACACAACGTCGCCAGGGCGAGCGAGTTTGCCGCAGTGCCGGAAGATACGGTGAACACGCGCACCTCGGTGCCGAAGAATTTCCCGAACACGGCGTCGAGCGATTCGGACCAGTGATCCGCGCCGTACGCCAGCGCGACGCCGCGATTGGCCGTGGCGAGTGCGGACAGGATTTCGGGACTGACGGCGGCGGTGTTGTCGGATTTGAAGTAGCGCATCGCCGGTGATTCTAGACGAAGCGCCGTGAGTAACGCGTCGACGACAAATGGTTCCATGGCGAAACGCGACTTCATGCGGGCGTCGGGGTGTACATTCACGGCCTCCGGGGAGGAGTCGTTCATGCGCGAATACAGACTGTCGAGGCGGGATGCGCTGCGCGGAATGGGCGCGATCACCGCGGCCGTCGCCTTCGACTGGCCCGCGATCGCGCAGGCCGCCCACGAGGCGCACGCCGCCGCCCGCGCCGCGGCACAATCCGGCGCGCCCCTGACGTACACCTTGTTAGGCGCGGCGGACGCCGCGGACGTCGAGGCGCTGACCTCGCAGATCATCCCCAGCGACGACACGCCCGGCGCGCGCGAGGCCGGAGTCACCTTCTTCATCGATCGCGCGCTCGGCTCGTTCTTCGCGCACTGGCGGCCGGGCTTCATGGAAGGTCTCGCGGGCTTCCAGGCCGCGGTGCGCGCGGCGGATCCGCAAGCCGCTTCATTCGCGGCGCTGACCCCCGAACAGCAGATCGACTTTCTGCATGGCGTGGAGCGAACGCCGTTCTTCGAGCAGGCGCGACTGCTCACCTGCTGCGGCATGTTCTCGGATCCGTCGTACGGTGGGAATCGGGATCTCGTCGGCTGGCGACTGCTCGGTTTCGAAGACCAGCACACCTTCGAACCGCCGTTCGGATACTA
The DNA here is from genome assembly GCA_035279135.1 of Steroidobacteraceae bacterium. Classification (GTDB taxonomy): domain Bacteria; phylum Pseudomonadota; class Gammaproteobacteria; order Steroidobacterales; family Steroidobacteraceae; genus CADEED01. The sequence goes on along the minus strand of DATEII010000007.1, from coordinate 30,285 downwards.
CGATCGATGAACGCGCGCACCTTTCGCACCTCCGACACGGTCGACTTCGTGATCGTCGGCTCCGGCGCCGCCGGCGGCGTGCTGGCGCGCGAGCTCGCGAACGCGCGCCTCGACGTCGTGGTACTCGAACAGGGACCGCGCATCTATCCCACCGACCTGCGCCACGACGAGCTCAAGAACTGGTTCCTCGGAGGCCTGGCCGTCGACCCGCTGCGAAACAAGCAATCCTTCCGGCGTTCGGCCAGCGAGACCGCGGTGGCGCCACTCGTGCGTCCGCCGCTGTTCTATGCGCGGGGCGTCGGCGGCTCGTCGATGCACTTCACGGCAAACTACTGGCGCTTCCGCCAGATCGACTTCCACGAGCGCAGCGTACTCGGGGAAATCCCCGGGACCGGCTTCGCGGACTGGCCGATCACCTACGCCGAGCTCGAGCCTTACTACACCAAGGTGGACTGGGAGATCGGCGTATCCGGCCAGGCCGGCGTCGATCCACACGAGCCGCCGCGCAGTCGCCCCTATCCCATGCCACCCGCGCGCGTGAAATCCTCGGGCGTGTTGTTCGAACGCGGCGCGCGCAAACTCGGCTGGAATCCGCTGCCGGCGCCACTCGCGATCAACACCGTGCCGTACGGTGGACGCCCTGCCTGCGTACATTGCGGTTTCTGCCATGGTTTCGGTTGCGAGGTCATGGCCAAGGCATCCACCGCGTGGACCGTGATCCCGCAGGCCGAGGCGACGGGACACTGTGAAGTACGCGCCGACAGCTACGTCTCGCGCATCGAGACCGACAAGCGCGGCCGCGTCACCGGGGCCGCGTATTTCGATGCCAGCGGCAAGGAGCATTTCCAGAAGGCGCGCGCCGTGGTGCTGGCCGCCAACGGCGGCGAAACGCCACGCTTGCTGTTCAATTCCGCCGGCCCCGGATTCCCGCAGGGCCTCGCGAACTCCAGCGGCCTGGTCGGCAAGTACCTCATGTTCAACTACACGGCCCGCGTCAATGCGCTGTTCGAGCACGAGCTCAACGAATACAAGAGCGTGCAGGTGACGCGCATCCTGCACGACTTCTATGACTCGGATCCGAAGCGTGGTTTCTACGGCGGCGGCGGCCTCGACTGCCGCATCGGCCCGCAGCCGGCGTTCTGGGCCATCCGCACCGCGAGCGACGGTCCGGCCTGGGGCAAAGACTACAAGGAACGGCTGCAGGAATTTCCCCGCTCGATGCAGGTGTCCTGCCACACCACGTCGCTCGCGCTCGAGTCGAACAACATCACCATCGATCCCACGCTCAAGGACGCGTGGGGCATCCCGGCCATTCGGGTCACGTACCGCGACCATCCGGACGACCTCGCCATGGCGCGCTGGCTGCAGGATCGTGGCGTCGAGATCATGGACGCGGCCGGATCGCTGCGCACCACGCGCGGCGCGGTCACGGAAAGTAGTTTGGGCTTCCACCTGCTCGGCACCTGCCGCATGGGCGACGATCCCGCGAAGTCGGTGGTCGACAAGTTCCATCGCAGCCACGACGTGCCGAACCTGTTCATTTGCGATGGCAGCAGCCTGGTCACCTCCGGTCGGGGACAGCCGACGATGACCATCCAGGCGCTCGCCTTCCGCGCCGGCGAACACATTGCGAGGTACGCGAAGCGCAACGAGATTTGAGGGGGATTTTCAATCTAAGGAAGGAATCATGAGAGTCATTCGATCGAACTCGAGGCATCTATTGCGCGCCGCGATCGCGGCCACACTCGGCAGTTGCGCCACCTCACTCGCGCTCGCGCAGGACCAGGCCGCGGCGCCGCCCGCGGACCAGGACGTCGATGAAGAAGTGGTGGTCACCGGCACGCGCGTGGCCACACGCACGCGTTACGAATCGCTGGCGCCCGTCGACGTGCTGCCGGCGGCCACGCTCGAAAAGCAGGGCACCACCGAGCTCGCGGAGGCGCTGTCCACCGTCGCGCCGTCGCTCGACTTCCCGCGCCCATCGATCACCGACGGCACGGACCACATCCGCCCCGCCACGCTGCGCGGGCTCGCGCCCGACCAGACGCTGGTGCTGGTGAATGGCAAGCGCCGTCACCAGTCGGCGCTGGTCAATGTGAACGGCTCGATCGGGCGCGGATCCGCGGCTGTCGATCTCAACGCCATCCCGATGGCCGCCATCGAAAGCGTCGAAGTGCTGCGCGACGGCGCGTCGGCGCAATACGGCTCGGACGCGATCGCCGGCGTGATCAACCTGCGGCTTCGCGATGCGCGCGAGGGCGGCGATGCCAGCCTGACCTACGGCCAATACGACACCGAGGTCGAAACCGAACGCGGCACGCGCCACGAGGACGACGGCGGCACGACGACCGCCTCCGGATGGGTGGGCCTGCCGCTCGGCGCCGAAGGCTTCCTCACGCTGTCCGCCGAATACCGCGATCGCGATCCCACCAGTCGCGGCGACTTCGACAACCGCGTGCCCGGCTCGCCCGTGACCTCGCGTTACGGCGATCCCGAGGTGCGCGACATCACCGGCTACGTCAATGCCGGCGTGCCGCTCGAAGGCGACTGGCAGATCTACGGCTGGGCCGGTTACCAGAACCGCGACGGCAGCTCGGCCGCGTTCCCGCGCATCTTCAACGACGCGCGCAACGTGCCAGCTATCTACCCGAACGGATTCCTGCCGTTGATCACCAGCGACATCGACGACGTGGCCGTGGGCTGGGGCGTCAAGGGCGCGGTGGGCGGCTGGGATGCGGACATCAGCCTGGTCTATGGCCTGAACGACGTGCACTACGGCGTCGAGCACAGCCTCAACACGTCGTACGGGGCCGCCTCACAAACCAGCTTCGACGCGGGCTCGATGCAGTACGACCAGTTCGTGTTCAACGCGGGCATCGTGCGTGGCTTCGAAGTGGGCAACCTGCCCGAGCCGCTGAACCTCGCGCTGGGTGTGGAAGCGCGGCGCGAGAGCTATTCGATCGAGGCCGGCGAGCCCACATCGTACGATCGCGGCCCGGTGGTCGGCGCGCCCGCCGGCGCGCAGGGCTTTCCGGGCTTCCAGCCCGCGAACGAGCTCGACAAGAACCGCACCGCGTACAGCGCGTACGCGGATCTCGAGGCGCGTCTCACCAGGCAGTTCCTCGCGAGCGTGGCAGTGCGTGGCGAGCACTACTCGGACTTCGGCTCGGCGGTGACCGGCAAGATCGCCGCGCGCTACGACTTCACCGATTCGTTCGCGCTGCGCGGCAATGTCTCCACGGGCTTTCGGGCGCCGGGCCTGCAGCAGGAGTTCTTCACTTCGACGGCCACCAACTTCATCAACGGCGTGCCGTTCGAGGTGGGCACCTTCCCGGCCACGTCGCCGGTCGCGGTGACGCTCGGCGCGCAGCCGCTCGACGCGGAGGAGTCACTCAACTACTCGCTGGGCACCGTGTTCCGCTTCGGAGGATTCGAGGCGACCATCGATGCGTACCGCATCGACATCGACGATCGCATCGTGCTGTCGGAAAACCTCAACACGCCGCAGGTGGCGGCGCTCATCGCACCCTACGGAGCGAGTGTCGCGCGCTTCTTCATCAACGGCGTGGACACCAAGACCGAAGGCATCGACGTGGTCGCGAAATACGTGCTGGCGACGGAGCGCCTGGGCCGTTTCGATTTCGTCGCCGCGGGCAACTGGAACAGCACCGATGTCGAGTCGCTGCCGTCGACCAACGTCATCGACAACATCTGCAATGGCCAGCCGGCACCGTGCACGCCACCGGTGCTGTTCGGACGCATCAACACGCTGACCTTCGAGGAAGGCACGCCCGACAACAAGATCAACCTTGGTATCGACTGGGGGCTGCTCGCGGGCGGCGTCGACTGGGGCGTGAACCTCAAGGGCACACGCTACGGCGAAGTGGTCGAGCCCGGCGCGCCGACCCAGGCCGAGATCGACGCGGGCATTCCCGAAGCGCGGGATCTGCACATCCAGTCGGACTGGATCGTGGACCTCGAGCTCTCGGGCCAACTACTCGAAAACAAGCTGCGCATCGCCCTGGGTGCGGACAATGTCTTCGACCAGTACCCGGACCGCGTGCCGAACAACCGCGTGTTGCCGAATCCGCCGGGTGGCACGGTGAACCTCAACGCCACGAACGCGCTCGGGTTCTCGCGTTATTCGCCGTATGGCTTCAGCGGGCGTTTCCTGTACGCGAAGCTGTCGTATCGCTGGTAGCGGTCATGGGGGCAGCCCCCTTTTCCTAGCAAAAGGGGTTAGCCCTTTTTGCCATTCAGCCAATACAAGCTGAATCGTTTAAGGACTGACCCCTTTTGCTAGGAAACGGGGGCTGCCCCCTCCCCGATTTGACCGGCATTATTTGATGGACTTGGCACTCGGGCGGCAAAGCCTGTGCGCCCGGAATTCCGTGCGCGCGAAACCGTGAACTGCATGCGCGCCGCCCGGATAGGCAACCTCGGGGTTTGCCCGTATCGTTTTGGCCGTGGCTACCCAATACCGCATGCCCAAGCTCACGAGCCGCCGCGAATACTTCCGGTTGCCGTATCCCGTGTCGACGGGCGCCACGCTCGCGATCGACGGCACCCACTACGTCGTCGGCGAAGTTTCCGAGGGCGGCCTGCGCCTGAACTGCCGCGGCGAGAACCTCGCGCTGTCACAGCGCGTGCAGGGCACGCTGGTGCTCACGGCCGGCATGAAGTGCACGATCACGGGCACGGTGCTGCGCATCGAGGATCGCTGCGTGATCCTCAAGCTCTCGCGCGGCCCGACCGGCTACGACGTGCTGCGCGAGCAGCGGCACCTCACGAAAACCTTTCCGGACTGGAAACCGCAGCCGGCTTGAAACGCGCCGGCGTGCCGGACGCGGCCGCCGCGTAAACACTTCGCCTCACGAACCGCGTGGCAACGTGTAGCGCACGCCGCGTCCCGCGCCTTCGAGCACCAGGCACCCGAGCTCCACGAGTTGCGCGAGATCGCGCTGCGCCGTGGCGGGACTCGTCTTCGTGAGGTGCGCGTATTTCTTGTTGGTCATGCCCCCGACGAAACCTTCCGGTCCCGCGTCGAGCATCGCATTCAGGGCCTCCTTCTGCCGCTCGCTCAGTGCCTTCACGGCATGCGTCAGCCAGAAGCGCGCCTTGCGCAACACCTGGCGCACCGTGTCCTCGGCAGTTTGTGCGGCCGCTTCGACCTGCACCAGGAACCAGCGCAGCCAGGCCGTGCAGTCGACCCCGCCACGCGACAGCTCGCCCAACGCATCGTAGTAGGCGTCGCGTTGCGACTCGATGCGCGCCGAAAGACTGTACAGGCGATTCTCACGGCGCTCGTCCTGGGCCAGCGCGCGATCCAGCAACGCGCGGCCGACGCGGCCGTTGCCATCCTCGAAGGGGTGCACGAGCTCGAACCATGCGTGCGCGATGCCGGCGCGCAGCAGTCCGTCGAGCTCCGCCGGAGGCTCGTTGAACCAGGCGAGGAATCGATTCATCTCCGCGTCGAGCCGTTCGCGCGGCGGCGCCTCGTAGTGCACGCGCTCGCGGCCGACGGGACCCGACACGATCTGCATGGGCGCCTCGCCGCGCAGCTCCCCGACCCGGATTTCGTGCAGGCCCGAGCGTCCCGTCGGGAACAGCGCCGCCTGCCAGGCACAGAGCTGGGCGAGAGTCAGTGGCCGCGCGGGCTCGCGAGTCGCATCGAGCATCACCTCCACCAGTCCCTCGACATGGCGGGGCGCCGGCGGCAGTCCCGCGGTCGGCAGGCCGAGGCGGCGCGCCAGTGAGCTTCGCACCGCACCGGCATCCACCCGCTCGCCCTCGATGGCACTCGTGGCCACGCCTTCACGCGTCAGCACTTCGACCTGCGCATTGAGATTGGCGTCCTGGTCGAGCAGGCGCGCCATACCGGCGACCTCCCCCTGGGCACGTCGGGCGGCCGCCAACGGTGCCGCCAGCAACGCGCCATCCCAGCGGAAGCCGGGCCAATCGTCGTGTTGCCAGATCCAGCGTTTGAGGTGTTTGGCAGCCATGATCGCCTCGAAAGATGAGGTGATTATAGGGCTAAATCACCTCGCAAGTTGAGGTGATTCGGCCTGCCAAGCGCCTCATTAGGAGCCGGCGCGAGTCTCTGGTATCGTGCGCGCCCCTTCGGCCCGGCTATACGGCATTTCATCTTCCGTAAGCCATTGAGTCCTATGGCAAATCGCCCCATTCGCAACATCGCCATCATCGCGCACGTCGACCACGGCAAGACCACGCTCGTGGACTGCCTGCTGCGCCAGTCCGGCACCTTCGCCGCCCACGAAAAGGTGGCCGAGCGGGTCATGGACTCGAATGACATCGAACGCGAACGCGGCATCACCATCCTGGCGAAAAATTGCGCCATTGAATACGGCGGCACGCGAATCAACATCGTCGACACGCCGGGACACGCCGACTTCGGCGGTGAAGTTGAACGCGTGCTCTCGATGGTCGACGCGGTGCTGCTGGTGGTCGACGCGGTCGAAGGGCCGATGCCGCAGACGCGGTTCGTCACGCGCAAGGCTTTGGCCCTCGGCCACAAGGCCATCGTCGTCGTGAACAAGATCGACCGTCCGGGCGCCCGCCCCGACTGGGTCATCGACCAGACCTTCGAGCTGTTCGACAAGCTCGGCGCCACCGACCAGCAGCTCGACTTCCCGGTGATCTACGCCTCCGCGCTCGAAGGCTGGGCCAGCACCGATCACACGCGCCGCGAGCCCGACATGCGCGCGTTGTACGAAGCCATCCTGCACCACGTGCCGGCGCCCAAGAGCGACGTCGACGCACCGCTGCAGTTCCAGATCTCGACGCTCGACTACAACTCGTACGTGGGGCGCATCGGTATCGGCCGCATCCGCAAGGGCAAGATCAAGACCGGCCAGCAGATCCAGCTGTGGAACGGCAGCGAGGACCATGGCGTCGCCAAGGTGCAGCAGGTACTGACGTTCAAGGGCCTGTCGCGCGACTCCGTCGACGAGGCCTTCGCCGGCGACATCGTCGCCGTCACGGGCATCGAAGACGTGCACATCGGTTACACCATTTGCGACGTCGAGCATCCCGACGCGCTGCCGCCGATCGCGGTGGATGAACCCACGCTGGTCATGAGCTTCCAGGTGAACACCTCGCCCCTCGCCGGCAAGGAAGGCAAGTTCGTCACCAGCCGCCAGATCCGCGAACGCCTGATGCGCGAGCTCGAAAGCAACGTGGCGCTGCGCGTCGAAGACACCGAGAACGCCGATGTGTTCCGCGTCTCGGGCCGCGGCGAGTTGCACCTCACCATCCTCATCGAGAACATGCGCCGCGAAGGTTACGAGCTTGCCGTCGGCAAGCCGCGCGTGCTCACCAAGACCATCGACGGCGTGGTGCACGAGCCCTACGAAGCGCTGACCGTCGACATCGACGAAGGCCACCAGGGCGCGGTCATGGAAGCGCTCGGTCGCCGCAAGGCGGAAATGCGCGACATGGCGAACGACGGCCGCGGCCGCGTGCGCATCGAGTATCGCGTGTCGGCGCGCGGGCTCATCGGCTTCCAGAGCGAGTTCATGAACGCGACTCGCGGCACCGGGCTGCAGAGCCACATCTTCGACGGCTACGCGCCGCTCGCGGGTGACATCCCCGATCGCCACAACGGCGTGCTGATCTCGAGCGAGCCCGGCCACGCCGTGGCGTACTCGCTGTTCAGCCTCCAGGAACGCGGCCGCATGTTCGTCTCGCACGGCGAAGCCGTGTACGAAGGCATGATCATCGGCATCCATTCTCGCGAGAACGATCTCGTCGTGAACCCGATCAAGACCAAGAAGCTCACCAACATCCGCGCCGCCGGCAAGGATGACGCGCTGATCCTCACGCCGCCAATCGAGCTCACACTCGAGTACGCCGTGGAGTTCATCGCCGACGACGAGCTCGTGGAAGTCACGCCGAAGAGCATCCGCATCCGCAAGCGCCTGCTGCAGGAGCACGAGCGCAAGCGCGCTTCGCGCGTGGAAGAGGCTCTTCTGGCTTAGTCGATGCGGTAGTCCACCGTGACTACCACGCGCGCGATCTTGTCCACGGTGGACTTGTCGTAGGTCCCGCCCCAGTCGCTGACATCGGCGTTGGCACTGGCCGGCAGGATGTAGAACGCGCCCTGCGACGCGGAGCGCATCGGCCCGACCTTCACGTCACCGTTCTTGGCGAATTCGCCCGCGCGCACGCGCGAGTTCTGCATGGCCGCGCCGATCAGCGACATCTTCACTTCTTCGAGGTTCGACACCAGGAACTGCGGCGGTCCATAGCTCACGGGATGACCCTCGGCCTGGAACTGCACGATGGCGCGCGACGCCTGGATGATCCTGCCGATGTCGGCCGTGCGGATGACCACGGATTGCCGCGCGAGGTGGCCGCTCTGCACCGAGCGCAGGTTGCCGTTGCGGCCTTCGACTTCTTCGAAATTGGGTTCCACGGATTCGTTGGACTCGCCGAGCGCGCCGGCTTCGAAGCCCGCCCCGGCCAGGAATTTGTCGAGCGCCGGCTTTTCCTTGCGCAGCGCGGCCAGCGCCTCGGCGATCGTGGCGCCCTTGACCTGCAGCTGCACGCTCCACTCCGCCTGGTCCGCCTTGATGGGTTTTTCGGCGAGTCCCTTGACCGAAATGCTTTCCCGGCCGCCACCCACCTGCTTGACCTGGTAGCCGAGCACGGCGGCCGCGATGACGAGCGCAACGGAGAACACGATGGTGCGGATCATGGATGCCTCTTGTTAGTCCTCGATGTCCGACCGTCCTACAGACCGCGAGTTCGCGCCCCGGGCGGTTGGAATCGTGATCAATTGTGGCAGACTTTCGCCCCATGCAAATCGACCTGCAGACCGAGAATGTCGCGAAGCTCATCCAGCTGGCACTGGGACCGGTGTTCCTCATCTCGGGCGTGGGTATCACGCTCAGCATGCTCACGCAGCGGCTGGCGCGCATCGTCGACCGCGCGCGCAAGCTGGAAGAAGAACGCGAAGAAACCAGCAGCGAGAAGAAACTCGCCACCATCGACGAAGATCTGAAGGTCATCTTCCGGCGTGCGCGGCACATCAACGGCGCCATCGCCCTGTGCACGACCTCGGCACTGCTGACGGCGCTGGTGGTCACCCTGCTGTTCGCCAGCGAATTCACGCCCATCGCGGTGGGCGGAATCATCGCGCTGATGTTCGTGGCGTCGCTGGTGTGCCTGTGCCTGGCCTTCCTCCTGTTCCTGCTCGAGGTGCGCATCGCCACGATCGCGCTGCGCATCGGCACGCACCGGAACACGTGATGAGACGCGTGCTCGCCTCGTTGCTCGCGCTCGCCTTTGCCGCGAGCGCGCTGGGCGCCGCTCCGACCTCGGCACAGGTGCTCGAGTCCGCGCAACCCTCGGACTGGCGGCGGCCGGACGCCGCCAACACGTTGTACCTGGACCTGCCCGCCGGGCGGGTCATCATCGAGCTCGCGCCGCGATTCGCGCCCGAACACGTGGCGAACATCAAGGCGCTGGTGCGCGACAGGTTCTTCGACGGTCTTCCCATCGGGCGCGTCCAGGACAACTACGTCACGCAGTGGGGCGACATCGACGAGGTGCGCAAGAACGAGGCATCCACGCGCAAGCTGCCCGATGAAACCGTCATCGCGTGGAACCGGTCGTTGCCGATCGTCAAACTACCGGACATCGATGGGTATGCGCCGCGGACCGGCTGGCTGGACCAGTTCCCGGTCGGCTTCAAACCGGAGCGCTCCGGGCAGGTGTGGCTCACGCATTGTTACGGCACGGTGGGCGTGGGCCGCGGCGACTGGCCCGACACCGGCAGCGGTTCGGAGCTGTACGCGGTCATCGGCCAGGCTCCGCGTCACCTGGACCGCAACATCGTGCTCGTCGGCCGCGTGTTGCGAGGCATGGACCTGCTGTCTTCGCTGCCGCGCGGCAGCGGGACGCTCGGCTTCTACTCGGACGAGGAAAAGGCGACGCGCGTGTCGATTCGCAGCGCCCGCCTGGCCAGCGAGCTGCCGGAATCCGCACGCACGGCCATCGAGGTCCTGCGCACCGACACGCCGCTGTTCACGCGCTATGTCGAGGCACGGCGCAATCGCAGCGAGCCATGGTTCGTGCGCCCGGCCGGGCACATCGACGTCTGCAATCTCGCGATCCCGGTCCGGGACGCGAAGTAACTATCGTCCCACCGAGCCGCGCACGGCCGCGGCGATCTTCTCCATCGGAATCTTGGGCGTACGGTCGGCGTACAGCAGGCCGTTGGCTTCCTGGAACGTGTCGGCGAACTGCGTGTAGCAGAAACCCGAGAACATGCCGGTGGTGCGCGCCGCCTCGATGACACCGCACACCATCTGGCCGAACTCCTCCTCGGTGCGCGCACGCGAGTATCCCCAGGTCTTGTCGCGGTAGTCCTGCGTATCCGGGACCAGTGCCACGCCGCCGAACTCGGTCAGGCAGATCGGCTGGCCGCGATGCGGGAATCCATCGAGGGTGAGCAGGCGCCCCGCGGTCCAGCGACTATCTACCACCTCTTTGGGGGTCACCTCGGGGCCGTAACGCACGTGCATGTGCGCGGGATCGCAGTCGTAGTCGTGGATGCCGATGATGTCGGTGGCCGAGCTCTCCCAGCCATCGTTGCCGACGACCAGCCGCGACGGATCCAGCGTGCGCGTCAGGTGATAAAACGCGGCCACGGCATCACGCGGCGCGGGCGTGGTGCTGAGCTCGGGCACTCCCCAGCTCTCGTTGAACGGCACCCAGATGACGACACAGGGATGGCTCATGTCGCGTTCGATGGCCTCGGTCCATTCGCGCATGAGCCGCTTGATCGACCGGCCGGTGAATCGATACGCGCTCGGCATTTCATCCCAGACCAGCAGCCCAAGCGTGTCGGCCCAGTAGAGATACCGCGGATCCTCGAGCTTCTGGTGCTTGCGGACGCCGTTGAAGCCCATCGATTTGGCCAGCACCACGTCTTCGCGCAACGCGCGCTCGGACGGCGGCGTCATGAGCGTGTCCGGCCAGTAACCCTGGTCGAGCACGAGGCGCAGCGTGTAAGGCCTTCCGTTCAGCAGGATCTTCTCGCGCTGCACGGCGATGGATCGCAGCGCGGTGTACGAGCGCACCTCGTCGAGCACCTCGTTGCCGCGCATCAGCCGGACCTCTGCCTCCAGCAGCGTCGGCGTCTCGGGCGACCACAGCAGCTCGTTGCGATAGTCGTCGATGCCGGGATCCGAAAGACTCATGCGACGATGCACTTCGCCGCCGATCACGCCATAGCTGTCATCCGCGAGCACGCGTGGGCCGCAGCCCAGCTTGATCGAGATGCGCAGCTCACCCGAGGTATCGCCGGCCGCGAACGCACTGAAGGAGATTTCCCAGCGCTCGACCGAGGGCGTCCACCGCAAGGATGCGATGTAGGTAGGCGGCACACTTTCCAGCCACACCGTCTGCCAGATGCCCGTGGTGCGCGGATACCAGATGGAGTGCGGGTGCAGGCGCCAGTCCTGCTTGCCGCGTGGCTTCTCGAGATCCTGCGGATCGTCCTCGGCCCAGACCGTGACGCGCTGGGGACCCTCGGCGCGCAGCGCGAACGTCACATCGGCAGAAAAGGGCGTGTGGCCACCTTCGTGCTCCGCCACCGGGATGTCGTTGACCCAGACGCGCGCGTGATAATCGACGGCGCCGAAGTGCAGGATGATGCGCCTGCCACCGGCCAGATGCGCACCCGGGATTTCGAACTCGCGCTCGTACCAGACGGCGCGATGAAATCCCTGGTCCCCGATGCCGCTGCGGTCGCACTCGGGCGCGAACGGCACCTCTATGGTGTGCGTCCACTCCGGCACGTCCTCCGGAATCCGCCAGCGCATCTCGTCGTCGAATGTGAATCGCCAGGGTCCATCGAGTGACAGCCATTGCGCGCGACGCAACTGCGGCCGCGGATAAGAGAGGTCCTGCATGGGATGGGAGACTTTGCCACGGAAGTTAGAGTGACAGCCTACATATATTGAGCAAAGTTAATAAGCAGAATGCTCCTACGCCTCCCGACGAGCCAACACAGACAGCGAAGGACCGCATGCAGACCATCATCGTCTTCTCTCATCTCCGCTGGGACTTCGTTTTCCAGCGTCCCCAACACCTGATGACCCGCCTGGCGCAGAGCCACCGGATATTCTTCTTCGAAGAACCCGTGTTCGATCCAGGACCGGATCGAATCGCAATCAGCACTCCCGCACCCGGAGTGACAGTGTGCCGGCCGCACACCAGCCTGCGACAGCCAGGATTCTCCGAAGAGCAATTACCTGCGTTAAAAAACCTGCTCCAGGAGTTGGTGCGGTCGCAGGACATCGAAGCGCCGGTCGCGTGGATGTACACGCCCATGGCGTTGCCGCTGCTCGAGGCCATCGATGCGACGGCGGTGGTGTATGACTGCATGGACGAGCTGAGCGCCTTCCTCGATGCGCCACCCGAACTGCTGTTGCGAGAAGCGGCGTTGCTCAAGATTGCCGACGTGGTGTTCACGGGCGGGCCGAGCCTCTACCGCGCCAAGCAATCGCGCCATCCCAACGTGCATTGCTTTCCGAGCAGCGTGCAGCGGGAACATTTCGCGCAGGCGCTCGACCCCTCCATCGACCATGCCGAGCAGCGCGACATTCCGCATCCGCGCTTCGGATTCTTCGGCGTCATCGACGAGCGCTTCGACCCCACCTCCATCGCACTGCTCGCGGATGCGCATCCGGAATGGCAGGTGGTGCTGGTGGGCCCGGTAGTCAAGATCGATGCGGCGCGCCTGCCGCGGCGCGCGAACATTCATTACATGGGGCAGCGCAGCTACCAGGAACTGCCGGCCTTCCTCGCGGGCTGGGACGTGTGCATGCTGCCGTTCGCCATCAACGAGGCGACGCGTTACATCAGCCCCACGAAGGTGCTCGAATACATGGCCGCGGAGAAGCCCATCGTCAGCACGCCAGTGGTGGACGTCGCGGATCCGTACGGACACATCGTGCACCTCGGGCGCAACTCCCAGGCATTCGTCGAAGCCTGCGAGCGCGCGCTGACCGAATCAGACGCGGGCAAGGCCAGACGCGCCGCACTGATGCGCAACGTGGTCGGCTCCACGTCATGGGACAACACGGCGACCAGGATGGCTCAGCTCATCGACGAGGCCGTGAAATCGCGCAGCCGGCGCGTGCCGACGCAGTCGTACGCGGGGCCGGCGCAACGCCGTCGCGCCGTGGTTGTCGGTGCGGGACCGACCGGGCTGTCCGCTGCATATCACCTGGGCGAAGGCAGCCTGCTGCTCGAGCAGCAGGACCGCGTAGGCGGTTGGTGCCGCTCCATCGAGGAGCGTGGCTTCACGTTCGACTACGCCGGCCACATCATGTTCTCGAACGATCCGTACGTGCACGACCTGTACGGCATGTTGTTAGGTGACAACGTGCACTGGCAGGACCGCGAGGCGTGGATCTACAGCAAGAAGGTCTACACGCGTTACCCGTTCCAGGGCGCCTTGTACGGACTGCCGCACGAAGTGCTCAAGGAATGCATCGTCGGCGCCATCGAAGCCCGCTTCGGGCCGCTCAAGACCGAGGGCCGCGAGGCCCCGGCGAGCGCATCATCCCCCTCGGCGTGCAAGGCCGAATCGATCACTGACTGCTGTGGTGACGGCATCGCCGAGAGCACGCTGAAACGGCCCGAGGTGCGCGCCATCGCGCCGCGCAACGGCTCGGCGCAATTCGCGAACTTCGAGGACTTCATCTACGGCGTCTGGGGTCGCGGCGTCGCCAGACACTTCGCACTGCCTTACAACCGCAAGCTCTGGGCCGTGCCGCTCGACGAGATGGAGACCTCGTGGCTCGGCGGCCGCGTTCCGCTGCCGGATCTCGAAGAAATGATCGACGGCGCGCTGCGTCCCGTGGCGAAGCCACAGGGACCGAACGCGCGCTTCGGTTATCCGCTGCGGGGCGGATTCCAGGCCTTGATGAACGGCTTCCTGCCGCACCTGCGCGGCGACGTGAAGCTCAACGCACGCGTGACGCGCATCGTGCCGTCGCGACACCTGGTGGCGCTCAGTGACGGCACCGGCTACGTGTACGAGAAGCTCGTGTCCACCATGCCGCTGCCGAAACTCATCGAGATGCTCGGTGATGCAGCACCCGCGCGCATCCACAAGGCGGCCGCGCAGCTGCGGCACGTCTCGGTGCGTTGCGTGAACCTGGGCGTCGCGCGTCCCGACATCACCGACAAGCACTGGATCTACTACCCCGAGAACAGCGTGTTCCATCGGATCTTCGTGCAGGGCAACGCCAGCCCTCACAACAATCCGGCGGGCGGATTCGGGCTCACCTGCGAGATCACTTACTCGCCGCACAAGCCGCTGCCCTGCGACGGTGACGCGCTCATCGACCGCTGCATCGCCGACTGCATCGATGTCGGCATTCTGCGCGCCGACGACGAGATCCTGGTGCGCAACCAGGTCGACATGCCGTACGCCTACGTGGTGTACGACCATGCGCGTGCCGAGGCGGTCGACGTGATCCGCCAGTGGCTGCGCACGCGCGACATCGAGCTCGCGGGTCGCTACAGCGAGTGGGAGTACTACAACTCGGACCACGCGTTCCTCGCCGGCCGCAAGGCGGCCGAGCGCGTCTCGGATGGCCTGGCGCCGAAGCATCGTGCACCGACCTCGCGCGAGGTCGTCGCCCAGTTGCTGGCGCCGGCGACGACATCCGCGACGTGAACGGACCGCACCATGGAGCTCTGGGGTGGCATCGAGTGCACGATCAATCGTGTCGGCACGAAGACGTACGATCAGCTGGCGCGTTGCGGGCACTACAAGCGTGGCGACGATCTGGCGCGGATTGCGGCGCTCGGCATCAGGACGATGCGGTATCCGCTGCTCTGGGAGCGGGCCGCCACCGGCCGTCCCGGCGAATACGACTGGCGTTTCGCTGACGAACGGCTGGCGCAGCTGCGGGGGCTCGGCATCGAGCCCATCGCGGGCCTGGTGCATCACGGCTGCGGGCCGGCCTACACGCAGCTGCTCGACGAATCATTCGTCACCGGCCTCGCGGACTACGCCGGGCAGCTCGCGCAGCGCTTCCCCTGGCTGCAGTGGTACACGCCCGTCAACGAGCCGCTGACCACGGCGCGATTCTCGGGGCTCTACGGTCACTGGCACCCGCACGAACGCAACGGGCACGCATTCGCGCGCATCCTGGTCAACGAATGCCGTGCCACGGTGCTGGCGATGCAGGCGATCCGGCGCGTGAATCCGGCCGCGAAGCTGGTGCAGACCGATGATCTCGGGACCATCTACTCGACCCGGCGCCTGCAGCGCCAGGCGGACTTCGAGAACGAGCGGCGCTGGCTCGCGTGGGACCTGTTGCTGGGGCGCGTCGATGGCTCCCATCCACTGCATGACCGCCTCGTCGTGTGGGGCATCGAGCCGCGCGAGCTCGCGTGGTTCCGCGAGCATCCCTGCGAGATCGGCATCATCGGCATCGATCACTACATCACGAGCGACCGGTTCCTCGATCACCGCCTGGAGCGTTATCCGCGCGCGACGCACGGCGGCAATGGCCGGGACACCTACGCAGATGTCGAAGCGGTGCGCGTGCTGGAGGACCCGGGGACCTCGTTGCGCCGGATCGTGCAGCAAACAGCCGAACGCTACCGCGTGCCCGTCGTGCTGACCGAAGTCCACATCGGCTGCACGGAAGACGAGCAGGTTCGCTGGCTGCACGAGGCGTTCACGATCTGCGAACAGCTCGAGGCGAGCGGCGTGCCGGTGCGCGCGGTGACTTCGTGGGCCATGCTGGGCAGCTACGACTGGAACACCCTGCTGACCCGCGGCGGCAATCACTACGAATCGGGCGCCTTCTGCGTGCGCTCGGGAAAACTTCGCCCCACCGCGGTCGCCGAATACATCCGGGCCGTGACGCATCGTCACAGCCCGGCGGAGAT
Organism: Steroidobacteraceae bacterium; assembly: GCA_035279135.1. Taxonomy (GTDB): domain Bacteria; phylum Pseudomonadota; class Gammaproteobacteria; order Steroidobacterales; family Steroidobacteraceae; genus CADEED01. The sequence goes on along the minus strand of DATEII010000007.1, from coordinate 14,340 downwards.
CGCGGCCCTCGCAGGCAATTCCCCCGGTTGGTGGCACCAGCCCGCCAGACTGCTGCACGCCGCGCGGGCGCGAGATAGCATCACCCGCGATAGGGGCGTGGATCTCCCGGCCGCGGTGCCCGCGCTCGATTGAACCGCGCGCGGCGAAGGCCGGGACTTCACCTTCACTTTCCATGCACAGGTGCCAACGGGATATTGCCGCTTCGGAGCCGGCGGTATCCCGTTTCGCCTTGCCATTCCCGTGGTTGCTGCCACAATCCGCGCCCCTATGGGACGCATTTTCGAAGTTCGCAAGCACACGATGTTCGCGCGGTGGGACCGCATGGCGAAGCAATTCGCCCGCATCGCGAAGGACATCAATATTGCCGTCAAGGCCGGCGGCGGCGACGTCAATTCGAACCCCGCCCTGCGGCGCGCCGTGCAGAACGCGCGCCACGTCAACATGCCGAAGGACAAGGTCGAGGCGGCCATCAAGCGCGCGCTCGGCAACGATTCGGCGAGCTACGAACAGATCATCTACGAGGGCTACGCGCCGCATGGCGTCGCCGTCATCGTCGAGGCCGCCACCGACAATGCCACGCGCACGGTGGCGCAGGTACGCACCATCTTCTCCAAGGCGGGCGGCAATCTCGGCACGGCCGGCAGCGTCGCGTTCCAGTTCCGCAAGATGGGCGTGTTCCGCCTCAAGCCCGATGGCATCGACCAGGACGACCTCGAGCTCTATCTCATCGACCACGGGCTCGATGAATTCGGTGAAGGCACCGGCGACAAGGGCGAGCCGCAACTCGTGGCGCGCTGTTTGTTCGCGGAGTTCGGGCACATGCAGGAAGCGCTCGAGAAGCGCGGCGTGACTCCCGTGTCGGCAACGCATGAGTACATCGCGACCACGCCCCTCGAACTACCCGAGGCGCAGGCCACCGAGGTGCTGCAGATGATCGATGCGCTCGAACAGAACGACGACGTGCAGAACGTCTATCACTCGCTGGTCTAGCAGCCCGTGGACGCCATCGAAGCCCTGACCTCCCGCAGCAGCGCCAAGTCGTTCGGCGACATGACGCCGACGCGCGATCATCTGGACACCATCCTGCGCGCCGCGGTGCGCGCCCCGGATCATGGTCGCCTGCGCCCGTGGCGGTTCATGCTCATCGAGGGCGAGCAGCGCGCGAGGTTCGGCGACATCCTTGCGGCCTCGGCGCTGCGGCGCACGCCCAATCTCTCCGCGGGGGACCTGCAGCGCGAGCACGACAAGGCGAAGCGTGCGCCGCTCATCATCGTGGTCGCTTGCCGCCTCGTGCCCGGCACCAAGGTGCCGGCCATCGAACAGCTCATGGCGGTCGGCGCCGCGACGCAGAACATCCTCATCGGCCTGCACAACTTCGGTTATGCGGCCGCCTGGAAAACCGGCGAGGCCGCCTACGATCCCGAGGTGAAGAAGGCGCTCGGATTGAACAGCGACGATCACATCGTCGCGTTCGTTTATGCCGGTGGCGGGCTCGGCGCGCTGTTCACGCCGGGCAAGCCGGCCGTGCTGGAAGACGCGCTGCTCAAGTTCCCGGGCTGAGGGCGGCTAGCGGGCTGGCTGCGCCGGCTCCAGCGTGAGCAGCTCCACACCCTCTTTCACCTGCTCACCCTCGGCACACTCGACCAGCCCGACCGTGCCCGCCATGGGCGCGGTCACGGTGTGCTCCATCTTCATCGCTTCCATGACGACCAGCGGCGCGCCGCGCTCCACGGAATCCCCGGCTTTCACCAGCACGGCGACGATGCGGCCGGGCATCGGTGCCGCGAGTCCGCCGTGGCGATCCTGCCCCTCGCCCGCAGGTAGATAGGGATCGGGCGCGAAAAACACGTGGTGCACGCCGTCGAGAAACACGTGGATGTCATCGCCGCTGCGGACGGCCCGGTCGCCGGCAAGTGCCGATCCCGGTGTCACGCGCAGCTCGCGTGCGACGCCAGCGTGGGCCAGCCTGACGGCGCGCGTCAGAGGGCCGCCCAGGCGCCAACCATCCGTTGCACCCCAGGGCGAGCCGTCGCCGGCCCTGGCCGGGAACACGGCGCGCGCAGCCACCTCCCACGCAGCGGCTGGCGGCTCGGCCGGCGCGGGAAACAGGTGAACACGCTCGCGCTCGATCAGCGCGGTGTCGAGATTGGCCTGCACGAACGACGGCGCGCTCATGAGCCTGCCCAGGAATTCGACATTGGTCCGCACGCCGACGATTTCGTACGCGGCCAGGGCGGATCGCATCCTGGCGATCGCATCCGCGCGCGTCCCGCCGTGGACGATCAGCTTCGCGATCATCGGGTCGTAGTACGGCGTGATTTCATCACCCTGCTTCACTCCGGTGTCGATGCGCACGTCGTCGGACGACACCGGACTCACGAGGTGTTCCAGCCGGCCGATCGAAGGCAGGAAGTCGCGCGCCGGATCCTCGGCGTAGATGCGCGCCTCGATGGCATGGCCACGCAGCGTGATCTGCTCCTGCACGAGCGGCAGCGGCTCGCCGGCAGCCACGCGCAGTTGCCACTCGACCAGGTCGAGGCCCGTGATCATTTCCGTCACCGGGTGCTCGACCTGCAGCCGCGTGTTCATCTCCATGAAGTAGAACGCATCGCCCTCGGCGATGAACTCGACGGTGCCGGCGCCGGCGTAATTCACGGCGCAGGCCGCGGCCACCGCGGCCTCGCCCATGCGCCGCCGGCGGGCGGCATCCAGCCCCGGCGCGGGAGCCTCCTCGAGCACCTTCTGGTGACGGCGCTGCACCGAGCAGTCGCGCTCGAATAGATAGACGGCGTGGCCGTGGCCATCGCCGCATACCTGCACCTCGATGTGGCGCGCGCGCGTGAGGTATTTCTCCACGAGCACACGCGCGTCCTTGAAGCTGGCTTCGGCTTCGCGCTGGCAGCTGGCCAGTGCCGCGACGAAGTCATCGGCGCGGTCCACGCGCCGCATGCCCTTGCCGCCGCCTCCGGCCACGGCCTTGATGAGCACGGGGAAACCGATGCGGCGCGCCTCGTTCAGAAGGAAGCCCGGCTCCTGCGAAGCGCCATGGTAGCCAGGCGTGAGCGGCACACCGGCCTTTTCCATCAGCGCCTTCGCCGACGATTTCGAACCCATCGCCTCGATGGCCTCCGGCGACGGGCCGATGAACACGATGCCGGCGGCGGCGCAATCACGCGCGAACCCGGCGTTCTCGGACAGGAAGCCGTAGCCCGGATGTATGGCGACGGCACCGGTACGCCGTGCCGCCTCCAGGATCACGTCGCCCCGAAGATAGCTGTCCCGCGGCAAGGGCGCGCCGATGTGCACGGCCTCGTCGCAGGCGGCGACGTGCAGGGCGTTCGCGTCGGCGTCGGAAAACACCGCCACGGTGCGGATGCCGAGTCGCCGCGCGGTACGAGCGATGCGGCACGCAATCTCGCCGCGGTTGGCGATCAGGATCTTGGCGAACATCTACTTGTCCGGCGACCAGGCCGGCTGTCGTTTCGCGAGAAATGCCTCGACGCCCGCACGCCCTTCGGGCGAAGCACGCGCCTCCGCGATGCACTTCGCCGTCGCCGCCAGCAGCACGTCGTCCATCGGCGCCTCGATCACGTCGGCGAGCAGGCGCTTGGTCGCCGCAATGGCCGCCGGGCTTCCGGCGAGCAGGCACTGTACGAGGCGATCGATTTCGGCATCGAGACCCTCGGGCGATGTGACTTCATGAACGAGCCCGGCTTCCTGGGCCTGCGTCGCCGTGAAGTTTTCGGCCGTCAGCATGAATCGCGCCGCACGCCGCGCGCCCATCGCGCGAACCAGGTGCGGAGAAATCGTGGCGGCCACCAGGCCCAGCTTCACCTCGGACAATCCGAAGATCACGCCTTGCTTCGCCACGGCGATGTCGCAGGCCGCGACCAGGCCCACTCCTCCGCCGAATGCCTGTCCGTGCACCCGCGCAATCACCGGGCGCGAACAGGAATGCACGGCATGGAACATGCGCGCGACCTTGAGCGCATCGCACTGGTTGTCCGCATGGCTGAAGCCCGCCATGGCCCGCATGTAGTTGAGATCGGCACCGGCGCTGAAGACATTGCCACGGGCGGCGAGCACCACCACGCGGGTCTCCGCCGACGCCTCGATGTCCGCGAAGGCCGCGGAGATGTCGGCGACCAGCACGTCATTGAAGGCATTGCGGACATCCGGGCGGTTCAGCCACAGCCAGCGTGCGGCGCCGCGCTGCTCGACCTCGATGTGCTGGTAGATAGCCATGCTTTACATCCGGAACACGCCGAAACGCGTTTCGGGAATCGGCTCCCGCAGGCTCAAGGCGAGCCCCAGCGCCAGGCAACGGCGCGTATCGCGCGGATCGATGACGCCATCGTCCCAGAGCCGCGCGGTGGCGTAATACGGATTGCCCTGGGTCTCGTATTGCTCGCGGATCGGCGCCTTGAACGCGTCTTCCTCGTCCGCGCTCCAGCGGCCGCCCTTGGCCTCGATGGCGTCGCGACGCACGGTCGCGAGCACGTTGGCGGCCTGCTCACCGCCCATCACCGAGATGCGCGAGTTCGGCCAGGTCCAGAGGAATCGCGGCGCATAGGCGCGACCGCACATGCCGTAATTCCCGGCGCCGAAGCTGCCGCCCACGATGACCGTGAACTTCGGCACGCGTGCACAGGCCACGGCGGTCACCATCTTGGCGCCGTGACGTGCGATGCCTTCGTTCTCGTATTTCTTGCCCACCATGAACCCGGTGATGTTCTGCAGGAACACCAGCGGCACGCGCCGCTGGCAGCACAGCTCGATGAAGTGTGCGCCCTTTTGTGCCGACTCGGAAAACAGGATGCCGTTGTTGGCGAGGATGCCGACCGGCATGCCGTGGATGCGCGCGAAACCCGTCACCAGCGTGGTGCCGAAGCGCGCCTTCCACTCGTCGAGATCACTGCCGTCGACGATGCGCGCGATGATCTCGCGGATGTCGAAGGGCTTGCGCGTGTCGGTCGGGATGATGCCGTACAACTCCTCCGCGGAGTACTTCGGCTCTTCGAATCGGGGATGGGCTGCAAATGGCGATTTGGGGCCCATCCCCAGATTTCCGACGATGCGGCGCGCGATGCCGAGCGCGTGCGTGTCGTTCTCGGCCAGGTGATCGACCACCCCCGAGGTCTTCGCATGGACCTCGCCGCCGCCGAGTTCTTCGCTGGACACCACCTCGCCCGTGGCCGCCTTCACGAGCGGCGGCCCACCGAGGAAGATCGTGCCCTGGTTGCGCACGATGACGGATTCATCGCTCATCGCCGGCACGTACGCACCACCCGCGGTGCACGAACCCATGACCACGGCAATCTGCGGGATGCCCTGTGCCGAAAGATTGGCCTGGTTGAAGAAGATGCGCCCGAAGTGCTCCTGGTCCGGGAACACCTCGTCCTGGCTCGGCAGGTGCGCGCCGCCCGAATCCACGAGGTACACGCAGGGCAGCCGGTTCTCCTCGGCGATGCGCTGCGCTCGCAGGTGCTTCTTCACGGTGATCGGATAATAAGTGCCGCCCTTGACCGTGGGATCGTTGCAGACCACCAGGCACTCGCGCCCCGCGATGCGCCCGATGCCCGTGATGATGCCGGCGCCCGGCGACTCGTCGCCGTACATGCCGAAAGCCGCGAGCGGCGAGAGCTCGAGGAACGGCGCACCGGGGTCGAGCAGCATCTCCACACGATCGCGGGGCAGCAATTTGCCGCGCGCCACGTGTTTGGCCCTGGCCGCCTCGCCGCCGCCGAGCGCACTCCTCGCCTGGCGGGCCCGCAATTCGTCGACCAGAACGCGCATGGCGGCCGCATTCGCGGCGAAGTCGGCGCTTTTCCTATCGACTTTGGAATCCAGCATGGGCATGATTGTCGGACAATAGTACAACCCGACATTTGAAGGCAAGGGTCATGAGCACGCTGGATCGTTGTGATTTCGACTTCGGCCTCGGCGAGGAGCTCGACGAGGTGCGCGCACAGGTACGGCGCTTCGCGCGCGAACGCATTGCGCCACGCGCCGGGGAGATCGACCGCAGCAACGAGTTCCCGCGCGACCTGTGGCCCGAGCTCGGCGACGCCGGGTTGTTAGGCATCACCGTGCCCGACCGCTGGGGCGGCGCCGACATCGGCTACCTCGCGCACATCATCGTCATGGAGGAGATCTCGCGCGCCTCGGGCTCCGTGGGCCTCTCCTACGGCGCGCATTCGAACCTGTGCATGAACCAGATCGTGCTCAACGGCACCGACGCGCAACGCGATCGGTACCTGCCGAAGCTCGTATCGGGCGAACACGTGGGCGCGCTCGCGATGAGCGAGCCCGGCGCGGGCTCGGACGTGGTGGGCATGCAGTTGCGCGCCGAGAAGCATCCCGACGGCTACGCCCTCACCGGCCGCAAGATGTGGATCACCAATGGCCCCGACGCCGACGTCGTCGTGGTGTACGCGAAGACGGATCCCGCCGCCGGCCCGCGCAGCATCACGGCCTTCATCGTCGAGAAGGGCTCCAAGGGCTTCTGGAGCGCGCAGAAGCTCGACAAGCTCGGCATGCGCGGCTCGTCCACCAGCGAGCTGGTGTTCGAAAATTGCATCGTTCCCGAAGACAACGTACTCGGGCAGGTGAACGGCGGCGTGCGCGTGCTGATGCGCGGGCTCGACTATGAACGTGCCGTGCTCGGCGGCGGGCCGCTCGGACTCATGGCGGCTGCTCTCGACCTCGTGCTTCCCTACATCCACGAGCGCAAGCAGTTCGGCCAGGCCATCGGCACCTTCGGCATGATGCAGGCCAAGATCGCCGACATGTACGCGAACCTCAACGCCGCGCGCGCCTATTCGTATGCGATCGGCCGCGCCTGCGACGCGGGCCGCTGCTCGCGCCAGGACGCCGCCGCCGCCATCCTGTTCGGCGCCGACCGCGCCACGCAGATGTGTCTCGAGGCCATCCAGGCGCTGGGCGGCAACGGCTACATCAACGACTACGCCGCGGGCCGGCTCATGCGCGACGCCAAGCTCTACGAGATCGGCGCCGGCACCCAGGAAATCCGCCGCATGCTGATCGGCCGCGAGCTCTACGAGCTCACCGCATGAGTCCCCGCGCCGACCGCAAACGCCAAACTACCGTGCCCGCCGAATTCGAACCCATCCGCGTGGAGCCGGCCTATAGAAAGGTGGCCGCCGCGCTGCTCGAGCGCATCACCGACCGGACCATCAGCGCCGGCGAGCGCCTGCCGCCCGAGATGGAGCTCGCCCGCCAATTCGGCGTGCACCGCGGCACGGTGCGCGAAGCGTTGCGCGAGCTCGAATCGAACGGCGTGTTGAAACGCGAACGCGGCTCGAAGCTCATGATGGTCACGCGGCCCGCGCGCGGCACCGTCGCCGCCGGCGTGTCGCGCGCATTGGCATTGCACGACGTGAGCTTCCACGACGTCTGGGAAGCGCTCACCGCGCTCGAGCCGCCGATCGCCGCGGCCGCGGCGCGCGAACGGACGGCCGCCGATCTCGAGCGACTCGAAGGCATCGTCGCGCGCCTGGAAGCGGACCTCGACACCACCGCCGCCGTCCAACAGACGGCGGAATTCTTCCGGGCCGTCGGCGAAGCCACCGCGAACGGCGTGTTCATGCTGGCGCACGAACCGCTGGTACAGCTGCTCGTGCCCTCGCTCGAAGCCATGGTCAGCCGGGTGCCGCAGGCGCGCCGGCGCATTGCCGAAGCCCAGAAGAAGCTGCTGGCCGCGATCCGGGATCGCAGCGCAACGCAGGCCAGCGACTGGATGGCCAAGCACATCCGTGACTTCCGCCGGGGTTTCGAGATCGCCGGGATCGAGCTCGAACGCCGCGTGGGTTCCGACTAGCGGTAGAGTGCGGGGCGGGAGGGCCTCGTCTTGAAACCACTGCTGTGCCTGGTCGGCCTGCTGGGCCTCGTTCCGCGCGCGCATGCGGCGGATACCGCGCCGGCTGCCATCACGCTGGATGACCTGTTCGCGCAGAGTGGCGCGCGCGACGTGGCCGTGTCGCCCACGGGCCGCTACATCGCGGCCGTGGTGAGCCGACCCGACGACGACGTGCTCGTGGTGCAGGACCTCTCGAGCGGTGTGCGGCTCAACAACACGCGCGTGGGCCACGGCGACGTCGGGCCGCAGTTCGATGCGCGCATGACCTCGGTGGTGTGGAAGGGCGACGACCGGCTGCTGTTCCGGCTGTCGATCGCGCCCGCCGAAGGCACGTTGTGGTCCAGGCTCGGCAACAGCGGATTCCGCCGGCTCGGCAACCGGCTGTTCGCGGTGGACCGCGACGGCAAGAACCTCACGCGCCTGCTGGGCGACAACAAGAACCGCGAGCTCAATTTCGCGTTCGATCTGGGCGACATCCGCAGCCTGTTGCCGCGCGACCCCGACCACATTCTCATGACCGTCGATGGCCTCGGCGGGCGCAGCCTGTTCAAGGTCGACGTGCACGATGGCGTCGGCGAGGTCGTGGAACGCTCGAGCCCGTCGGTGGCGGACTGGTGGCTGGATCTCGACGGCCGGCCCGTGGTGCGCGTCGAAGTGAGCGGCGGGCGGCTGCGCTTCTATCGTCGCGAAGACGGTGAACGCTGGAAGAAGTACTACCAGGTGCGACTCAGCGAGCTCCAGGAGCAGAGCGAATACCAGCCCATCGGCCCTTCCGACCAGCCCGGCAAGTTCTACGTGCTGGCGCGGCCCGAAGGCGCGCAACGCCGCGGGGTCTATCTATATGACCTGGCCAACGAGAGCTTCGGCCCGCCGCTCGCCGAGAACCCGGACTTCGACATCACCTCCGCCTTCGTGTCGCGCGAAGGCAAGGGCCTGCAGCGTTACTGCTATCTCGCGCACGTGCGCATCTGCGAATCCGCCGATGCCACGGTGAACACGCACATGAAGGGCATTCGCAAGTACTTCAAGGATTCCGCCAATGTGTACGTCGTCGATTCGTCCGATGACGACGAGGTGCTGTTGCTGCTCGTCGAGGGCCCGAGCGATCCGCCCGCGTATTACGAGTACAGCCTGGACAAGCACCGGGTGATGCTGGTGGGGTTCATGCAGCAATCGCTGGCCGACAAGCGCATGCCGACGGCGCGCTTGATCGAGTACACCGCCAGCGACGGCATCAAGCTCACCGGATATCTCACGCTGCCGGCCGGCGCGGAGAACGCGACGCAGCTGCCGCTCGTCGTGATGCCGCACGGTGGCCCGGAGCTGCGCGACCATTTGACTTTCGATCTCTATGTGCAATTCCTCGCGGCACGCGGCTATGCCGTATTCCAGCCCAACTTCCGCGGCTCCGATGGTTTCGGCCGCGGCTTCGCCGAGGGCGGCCATGGACAATGGGGCCGCAAGATGCAGGACGACATCAGCGAAGGGCTCAAGCTGCTGGTCGCGCAGAACATCGCCGATCCCGGGCGCGTGTGCATCGTGGGCGCCTCGTATGGCGGTTATGCCGCACTTGCCGGCGCGACGCTGACGCCCGAGCTGTACCGTTGCGTCGTCTCGATCGCGGGCATCACCGATCTCGGCGATTTCCTCAAGTCGCGTCGCCAGCGTTTTGGATCCGACTCCGAGCTCTACGCCTACTGGATGAAGCAGATTGGCGATCCGGAGCGGGACGCCGAGCGCATCGCGTCCGTGTCGCCGGCGCTGCACATCGACCGGATCAGGGCACCCATCCTGTTGGTGCATGGCGATGCGGACGTGATCGTGCCGTACGCGCAGTCGATGAAGATGAAGAAGCGGCTGGACAAGTCGGGCCGCAAGACCGAGCTCATCACGCTCGAGGACGAGGGCCACGGCGGCTGGTCGCCCGAAAACGAGCGGCTCGTGCTCGACGCGGTCGGACGATTCCTGCTTTCGAAGCTGGGCGCCGGGTTTACTCCCGCAGCGGCGCCAACACACTGAGTTTGTTTGGCTAGAATCCGGCGCATGGACACCAAAAAGCCCCGTCACCCCGACCTGCCGCGCCGCGAATTCCTGCGCACCGCCGCAGCCACCACCGCCGCCTTCACCATCCTGCCGAGCGGGCTGTACGCGAAGTCGCGGCGCATCTCGCCGAATTCGCGCGTGAACATCGCCGCGGTGGGTGTCGGGGGCATGGGTCGCGCCAACCTGCAGGCACTCTCGAGCCAGAACATCGTGGCGTTGTGCGACGTCGACTGGAACTACGTCGACACGCGCTTCGCGGACATCCCGAAGCAGATGGAACAGGCCAGCCAGCGCGCGCAGGACGCGGCCGCCACGCCCGACCAGCGCACGCGCGCCCAGGACCAGCTCAAGGGCTGGCAGGAGCTGCAGCCGCAGCTGCCGAAGGCGAAGCGTTACGACGACTTCCGCGTGATGCTGGAAAAGCAGAAGGATATCGACGCGGTGCTCGTCGCCACGCCCGATCACACTCACGCCGTCATCGCGATGGCGGCGATGGATCTCGGCAAACACGTGTATGTGCAGAAGCCGCTCGCGTGGTCGGTCGAGGAGTGCCGCGTGCTCGCGCAGAAGGCCACCGCGACGAAATTGCAGACCCAGATGGGTAACCAGGGTCACTCCTCGGACGATGCACGCAAGGTCAACGAATACATCCAGTCCGGCGCCATCGGCACGGTGACCGAGGTGCACGTGTGGACCAATCGCCCGCTGGCGTACTGGCCGCAGGGCATCCCGCGGCCCGCGCCACTGCAAGGCGATCCGAAGTCGCTGCCCTGGAACATGGATGGCGTGATGAAACGCGCCGCGGCGTCGTTCGGCTCGTACCCGGTGCCCGACAAGCTGGCCTGGGACCTGTTCCTCGGCCCCTCGCGCCACGTCGACTACCACCCTATCTACCACCCGTTCAACTGGCGCGGCTGGACCGACTGGGGAGTTGGCGCCATCGGCGACATGGGCGCGCACCTGATCGACTCGTCGTTCTGGGCGCTGGACCTCGATTTCCCGACGGCCGTAGAAACGGTATCCACGCCTTACAACCACGACACGTACCCGAGCGCGTCGACGACCTACTACGAGTTCCCGGCGAAGGGCGCGCGGCCGGCCGTGAAGGTGACCTGGTACGACGGCGGCCTCACGCCGCCAAAGCCGGTGGAGATCGGCGACGCCGAGCTCAACAAGGGCGGCGGCGTGCTCTTCATCGGCACCAAGGGCAAGCTCATGCACGATACCTACGGCTACAACCCGCGGCTGCTGCCGCAGTCGCTGCACGATGCCGTGGGCACGCCGAAGGAAACCTACGAGCGCATCAAGACCAGCCACGAGATGAACTGGGTCGATGCCATTCGCGGGACTCAGAAGACCACGAGCCCGTTCGAGTATTCCGCGCGTCTCACGGAGATCATGCTGCTCGGTGTGGTCGCGCTGAACGCGGGCAGGAAGATCGAGTACGACGGTGCGGCGATGAAGGTGAAGAACGTGCCGGACTCTGATTCGCTGCTCAAGCGCAAATATCGCGAAGGCTGGTCACTGGGCTGACGCCGCGCCCAGCAGTGACTACGGCTGACGCGCTGGACGGGTTTCAGGCGTCCTGTAGAGTGTGCCGGTGCTGCATGTAAGGCGGATCTTGTTAGCGCTCGTGGTCCTGGCGTTCTGCGCCGGGGGCATGGTCGCCTGTATCACGCAGCCCTGGGTTTCGCCCGCGACCATGCCTGACGCTTCGGTGGATCCGGGAGCGCTGGAGCATCACGTCCGCGCACTGACCGAGACCTATCATCCGCGCAGCGTTGACGATGCAACACAACTCGACGCCGCGGGCGACTTCGTGCTCGCGCAGCTGCGATCAGCCGGCGCAAACCCGGACATCCGGAGTTACGAGGTCGACGGCAGGACGTACCGGAATTTCGTGGCGCGCTTCGGTCCCGCGGAGGGGCCGTTGCTGGTCATCGGCGCTCATTACGATGCCTGCGGTTCCACGCCGGGTGCCGACGACAACGCCAGCGGCACCGCGGCGTTGATCGAGCTCACGCGACTCCTGGCCAGCAAAGCTCCGGCGAGGCCGGTCGAGCTCGTGGCATACACGCTCGAGGAACCGCCCTACTTCCGCACGGGCGCGATGGGCAGTGCGCACCATGCGGAAGGGCTGCATCGCCAGGGTCGGGAAGTCAGATTGATGATTGCTGTCGAGATGATCGGCTTCTACCGCGACACCCCACGCAGCCAGGCCTTTCCGATGGCGGGACTCGACCTGCTCTATCCCGACACGGGCAACTTCATTGCCGTGGTCGGAAAGTTCAGCGACTTCGGTACCATGCGACGCGTCAAGGGACTATTCCTCGGCGCGTCGAACCTTCCGGTCGAAACCATCAACGCGCCGGCGAGTGTGCCCGGCGTCGACTTCTCGGATCATCGCAACTACTGGAAATTCGGAATCCCTGCCGTGATGGTCACGGACACGGCATTTCTGCGAAATCCCAACTACCACGGATCCGGAGACACGGCCGACACGCTCGACTACCCGCGCATGGCCAAGGTCGTCCGCGCGTTGTACGCCGTGGCGATGGAGTTCTGATCAGAACGCGAAGCTCACCCCGACGACGCCCGAGCGCGCGTGCCCGAACTCCTGGTCGACGTCGCGAAACGTCACTCCCAGTGACACATTCTTCTTGAGCTGGCGCGTGAGGTTGAGCTCGTAGAAATTGTCCCAGCCGTTGATGTCGTAGTGCCGGTTGCCCTGGTTGTCGAGCATGATGCGGTTGTCCGAGGACAACTCCCACTTGAGGCGGCCGATCTTCGGCGTGAAGTACCAGCCTTCGGCGAACGGGATGCGCCAGCCCACGGCACCGGCCGTGTGCAGCAGATCGAAGTCACCGGGCTCATCGAAGAGATCGGCGTGTACCGCGTGCGAGCGGCTGATTTCCGCGAGGAACCCGATCGGCGTCTGGAATCCGAACGTCGCGCCGAAGGTCAGCGCGTCGAACTTCACGGTATCGAACTCGTCGTAGACCGTGCCCTCGTCGAGCCGGATGTGCGTGTAGCCCGCGAACGGCGCGATGTACGCGCGGGTCTTCTCCTGGGCCTGCACGTTCGTGACCGCGACCAGTGCCGCCGCCGCGACTAACCACTTCGAAATCCCCATCTCGCTCTCCTCGTGCGCGCCGATGCGCGTATCGGGGGCGAACTTAGTGGCGAAGCGGGGTCATCTCAATGTCACGCGACGGGTATCACATTCCGCTACCGACCGGCGAGTCATGTACTCCATTGGGAGACCTCGCGCGCCCGGGTGGCGACATACGATCCGCGCATTCGCGCGTCCGGATGCGCCGCCCGCTTTGCATAACGTCGGATCGCGCCAATCATTACCGTCGCAGGGGAATCCCTGGGCTATGCTACCGGCCAGCTCTCACGGGCGGACCTCATGGACTCACCAGAACTACAAAAACTGCGGGCCGCCATTTCGCGCGATCCCGGGAACGCCGAACTGCGTTACCTGCTCGGTGCCGAGCTCGCCGAGCGCCGTGAATACCCGGAAGCCGTGGCGCAGATGCGCACCGCGCTCGACATCAATCCCAACCTGCACTTCGCGCGCCTGCAGCTCGGGCTGCTGTATCTCACGATGTCGCAGCCGGACGATTCGCTGGCCACGTGGGCACCACTCGAAGACCTTGAAGAGACGGCGGCGCTCAAGGCATTCAAGCGCGGGCTCGAGGCGCTGATCCGCGACGATTTCCGCGCCTGCATCGGACACCTGCAACGCGGCATCGATCTCAACAAGCACAACGCCACGCTCAACGACGACATGTCGCAGCTCATCGAGAAGGTGCGCGATGGCAGTGTCATCGCCACACCGGCCGCGACCTCGCCGGCCGAAGACTTCTCGCGTTACGGCGAAGCTTCGCGAACGAAGCACTGATCACCCGGTCCTGATCCCATGGCGCGGCCCGAGATCTACGTCAGCACCGACGTCGAAACCGATGGTCCGATCCCCGGCCCGCATTCGATGCTGAGCCTCGGTTCCGCGGCCTATCTCGCCGACAAGACTCTGCTCGGCACCTTCACCGCCAACCTCGACCTGTTGCCTGGCGCCCAGGGACACCCGGACACCATGGCCTTCTGGAGCCAGAACTCGGCGGCGTGGGACGCGTGTCGCCGGGATTGCCAGGCTCCCGAAAAGGCCATGCACGACTACGCGACCTGGATCAGGACGCTGCCCGGCAAACCGGTGTTCGTCGCTTACCCGGCGGGCTTCGATTTCACCTTTGTCTACTGGTACCTGATCCGGTTCACGGGCGAGAGTCCGTTCTCGCATTCGGCGCTGGACATGAAGACGCTGGCGATGGCGCTGCTCAGGAAGGACTATCGCGAAGCCACCAAGCGGAACATGCCGAAGGCGTGGTTCGATCCGCTGCCTCACACGCATGTT
>DATEII010000006.1:0-9316 GCA_035279135.1 Steroidobacteraceae bacterium | reverse complement strand
CTCCAGGTGACCTGGCGCAACGCGCCCTCGTACTCGGCGCGCGCCAGGATTCCCGGCGCATCCGCGGGCGCCAGTGCCAGCTTGCGCAGCCGTGGCGGCGATACTGCTGCCCTGAAACTGCGTCGCGCAGTCTCTCGCTGGAACGCCACGAGCTGCGGGCCCCTGATTGGAATCGTGCGATCGCCACGCGAGATGCGCAGCACCGCGCCCGTCGCGGGATCGAACTGCAACGCATAGCCACCCGCTTCGACCACGTTGCCATGGCGGCGCGCCGGGGGACCGGCGTCGAACCTGGGGCGCAAGATCGGTGGTTCGCCAGCCACGGTCCAGGTCCACAACTCGCGCTGCTGCGCATCGAGCACGGTGAGCTCCAGGATGTCCTCGACACCGAGATGCGCGAACGGCAAGCGCAACGACCAGTCGGCGGATGTACGCGCGGCCAGGGTGGGCAGCGGCACTGTCGCCGAGGCCTCGCCGCGGCGCCAACGCAGCGAGCAGCACGCGAGATCGAGGAAATCGTAGAGGTTCTCGACGCGCATGTTGAGCATTCCATCGCCGAAGCGGATGTCGCGCAGCTGCACCGGTGACCAGGTCTGTTTGACGGTGAAGTAGCTGCCTTCTTTCTCGTGGCGGGCGCCTAACATGCCGTCGGGCGCGGAGTTGCCCACGTTGTCGAGTTTGCCGTCACGATCCGAGCGTGCGATGCCCTCGTCGGCAAACGCCCAGAAGAATCCGCCCGCGACGGTGGGGCTCTTGCCCATGACGTTCCAGTAATCGCGCAGCCCGGCGCCGATGCCGCCGTCGTAGAGACCATGCAGGAACTCGGTGGGCATGAAGATCCCGGGGCCGGCGCTGAGCTTCACCGTGCTCTCGTAATTCTCGTAGTGGTCGGTGTTGATCCCATCGTGGATGGCCCAGGGATGCAGCACCGGGCGGCGCTGCGGATCCCAGCGCGCGAACTCGCCGTCATTGTCGGTGTTCCAGCCGCCTTCGTTGCCGTTGTCCCAGAACAGGATGCTGGGATGGTTCACGTCGCGACGGATCATCTGGCCGATGAGTCGCGCACCGGTGGGCGTGTCGTAAGAGCCCTGCCAGCCTGCGAGCTCGTCGAGCACGTAGAGACCCAGCTCGTCGGACGCCTCGAGGAACGCCGGATCCGGTGGATAGTGCGACATGCGCACCGCGTTCATGTTCGCGTCCTTGATGAGCCGCGCATCGTCGAAGTTCTGCGCGCGCGTCAGCGTGCGGCCCGTGTCGGCGTTGAAGCTGTGCCGGTTGACGCCCTTGAGCACGATCTTGCGGCCGTTGAGGTAGACGCCGTCTCTTGGCCTCACTTCGAAGGTGCGGAAGCCGAAGCGCTGCGTGAGCTCGTGCAACGACTGCTTGCCTTTCAACAACGCGAACTTCACGGTGTAGAGATTCGGGGTCTCGGCGGACCAGGTGGCGGGCGTGTCGACCCTGCTCGTCACGGGCACAGAGTCGCCGTGGGCCGCGGATTCGACGGTGTGGACGAGTTTGCCGGTGGCATCGAGGATCTCTGCGCGCACGCGGGATCCCGAGGGGGCGGCGGCGTTCAGGTGAAGCGTCGCGGCGAAGCTGCCATCGGCGCGTGCATCGATCGCGGTCCACGCGATGTGTCGCCGCGGCCGCGCCTCGATCCACACGGGCCGGTAGATGCCGCCGAAGGTCCAGAAATCTCCGCGGCGTTCGGCGGTGTTCACGCTCCGGTTGGCCGACTCCTTGGCGACGCGGACCTCGAGCTGGTTGCTGCCCGCCTTCACGAGGCCGGTGATGTCATGGCTGAAACGGTAGAAGCCACCCTGGTGCGTGTCGCCGGCACGTTGTCCGTTGACGAACACCGTCGTGTCGGTCATCGCGGCTTCGAACACGATGTGGATCTCGCGATCGCGCCACGCGCGCGGGATCTCGAACGAGCGCCGATAAGTGCCCGTTTCCCGCGGGATCACCGGGTCATCGTCGGGTTTCCCGCGTCCCTGCGTGCCGTAGTAGTAAGCGCCGAAACCTTGCTGCTCCCAGCAGGAGGGAACCAGGATGCGGCGCCACTCGCCGGAAGCCCGGCCGGTATCGAGTTTGAAGTCCCAGTAGACAGGCGCTTCATTCGCCTCGCCCATGCCCGACAGGGACAGTGTCTCGGTGGGCGCCGCGGCGGCCAGCGCAGGCACCCACAACAGGGCTGCGAGCCGCTTCATCGCACCGTGACGATGACGCGCCGATAACGCGTCAATGCCGGCGCACCATCATCGGTGACGGCAAGAATGAAGTGCATGGTGCCGTTGCGGAAGGCCTGGGTCGGCGCCACGAACGAGGCTTCCTTCGATCGTGAGTTCTCGATGTCCAGCGGCGCGCCGCTTAGGCCACTCTGCAGGGACAACGTGCCGGCCTCGGGGTAGTAAGACCACTCGTAGGAGAGTGCATTGCCATCGGGATCCGTGGCATCCGCCTGAAGCGAGATGCGTTGTCCGGGACGCGCGGTGATTTCCCCGGCGTGCCTCAACGTGGGCACCGGCGGATGGTTCGCGTCCGCGTATGGCTTGATGGTCCAATCCATGCGCGCCGCGAAGTCGTTCTGGAATGCCCGTCGCCAGCGCCAGAGGGTCGCCTTGTTGGAGGTTTGCCAGGTGCCGTCCACGCCCAGCACCTCGTCCTCGGCGTCGGTCCAGATCGGGCGGGTTTCGGGTTCGGCCAGCCACTTGCGCATGCGCGGCGTGTAGAGCTCGTAGCGTCCGCCCCAACCACCCCAGTCAGGATGCTCCGGCGCGTCCAGCCCATTGGCGACCAGCCCGAGGAAACTCGGTGTATCGCCCTCCATCATGAACTTCACCTGCGGGTACTGGGCGCCGAGTGGGCCCTTGGCGCGGATGTGCTGGTCGAGCCAGGGATTGTCGACGATGGAGAAGTCCGCACCGCTGAAACGGCCATGGAACCTGTCGCCGCTGATGCCGCTCCACGTGGCCGCGTGGTACGCGCCGCCGGCGTGGTAGCCAGGGCTCGCGATGTAGAACAAGCCCGGGAATTCCTTGCGAATCCACGGGCCGCTGTCGTCCTGGTCGGAGATGGTATAGACGCGCAGCTTCGAGACGAACGCGCGCAGTCGTTCGTCGCTGCGCGTTGCGCGCACTTTCCACAGCGCCTGTGCCAGGACATTCGGCCCTCCCCACACGGGAACCCAGAGTGGACGCGGATCCTTGCGATCGGCCGCTGCGATCAATAGTTCGGAGCCCGCGGAGTCCATGCCCTTGCCGACCGCGTGCATGCCGAAATCCGGCCGGCCTTCCGCGATCACCGCGCGCAACGCATCCGCGGTGGGAAAGCCTTTCTCGTGCAGCTCGAGGTTGTCGCGCACCTTCGCGTACGCGTCGACGATCTCGCGGATGCGCCACGCCGCGACCTTGTTTTTCTGGTGAACCGAGGTCGTGGCGACGAGGCCCTCCACGTCCCATTGGTTCGAGTACACCAGGAATCTGACCATCGACATGGCATCGTCGGGTTCGTTCTCGATGTCGGTGAGAACGAGCACGCGCGGCTTCTCGGCCGCCTGCGCGCTGCCCACCAGCAACGCCGCCATCAACGCCAGCAGGATTCTCATCGCCGCAGACTAACCCGAAGCGAATGGCCGCGTGTACGCGAGGCACACGATGCCCGACAGTCCCCATTGCGCGCTCGAGTTCGTCGAGATGCCGGGGCCTTCATCCACCGCGTTCAGCACGGCGGGTGCCTCGATCCGCTTCGCCGTGAATTCCTGGCGCGTACCGTAACCGGCACGCCCATCGGTGTACTCGCGCCAGGCGCGCGCTGCGAGTTGCGGATCATTCTGCCGGTACGCCGCGTACGCCGTGAGGCGTGCATGACCCTGCTGCAGGTTCGTGCCCTTGAGCTCCTCGCCGAGCGCTGCCTTCTGTTCCTCGGCCGACGCGTTGTAGAGCCGGCAGTACTGCAACCAGGCACGTTCGAACTCGGGCACCTCGAATGCTTCGATGAGCTCGGCGCAGATCTCCGGCAGGCCGAAGGCCGCTGACAGGTGCGACACGCTGACACGGTCGTCGTTTGCCTTGTCGAAGGCGCCCGTCACGAGGTTCAGGCGCGCGCTGCCCGTGAAGAAGCCGCGCGGCTGCGAGCCGATGCTCTTCATGCTGGCGAGCAGGCGGTCGCGGAATTTCGCATCGCGCGTGCGCTCCCACTCGGTGAACCACGCGCTCGCGAGTGCGCCCCAGTCGGTGCCGAAGCCGAGGAACGCATGGTCACCGTTCGGGTCTTCGAGGTGTCGCTCCGCGGCGTCGGCGAGTTTGCGGCCCGGCGGCACCGTGCGCAGCGTGCGCGCCGCCTCGTTCTGCGCGCGCATGAGATCGCCGACGCGTTCGTCGCCCGTGAGGAAATAGTAGAAGCGGCGATTCAGCACCGTGCTGATGCGCAGCTGCTTGGCACTGCAGCCCCAGTGCATCACGTTGTGACGCGAGCCCAGCGGTGCGAAGCGCCCGAGGTGATGCACGTCGACTTCGCCGGTGTGGCGCGTCATCGCTTCCGCGAATCGGAACGCATCGGCGCGACCGGAGCGCAGGAAATACATCCACAGCCACACGTCCGTGGCGAGCTCGGAATTGTCCCAGGCGAAACCCCCGACGTCGTAGCGCCAGGTGTGGCGATCGAAGTCATAGGTGTGCATGACGTCGCCGTAGTTCCAATAGCCGTACCAGCCGCGCTGGTCCTGCTGTCCCCGGTAGAAGTCGAACATCCAGTCGAGTTGTTTCTCGAGCGCCGCGTGTTCGGGTGCGGTCTGCGAGGGCAGGCACAGTCCGTGGCCGTAGACGCCGGACTCCACGGTAGTTTGGGGCGTCGGCACCATGACGGGTGGTGCTCGCAGCGCCGCGGCCAGTTCCGCGAGCCGCGCGCGCGGCGGCGTCGCGGGCAGCGCCCACAACATCAGTTCGCTGGTGCGCGCCACGCCCAGCGGCGTGCCGAAGCCGGGTTCGTAGTCCTCGTAGGTGATCTCGAGGCCGCCCTTGTATTGCTTCTCGTACGTGTCCTGCCCTAGACCGTCGTGATAGAAGCGCAGGTCCATGGGCGTCGCATCGGGCGCCCACACCCACAGGGTGACGGTCGCGGACTCGGTAGTTGCGGCACGAATGTCGATCTGCGCCGGGTGGCTCTGCCAGAAATTGCGGATGCCGAACGCGACTCCACCCTGCGGCCCGCCGAAATATCCGAGACCGCTGGCACGCGAGCCGCGCCCGCTATCCAGCCACGCATGGCCATCGGCGGTGCGCTTGCGGATCGTGAACGAGTCGGCATTGGGCTGGAGCAGCGTCCAGTCGCCAAAGGCGGGGACATACTGCTGCAGATTCGCGACCACGGGCGCGAGCGAAGGCACGGCTTCGCCATCGACCTGGGCCTTGCGCGCCTTCTCGCCAGGATCGCGGCGCAGGCCCGTCAACCCTCGCACCGCCTCGCCGAAAACGCCGTCACCTTCGCCGACGAAGCGCACGTGGCGATCGTAGAGCTCGGCGTTGACCGGTACGCTGAAGCGCAGGCCGATGCCCCGGATGAAGTCCTGGTTCTCGTCGCCATCGAACACGATGGTGTGCAACACGCGCAATGCCTCGCTGCCCGCATAGAAGTACAGCCGCAGCGTGAACGGCAGCCAGGCGCGCCCCGCACCGGCATGTTTGCCTTCCACCTTGACCACCGCGCGAACGGGCCCGCGCTGCTCGAGCGTCACGTTCTCGACGGCGCTTTCGAAAGCCTCCTGTTTGAGCAGCGCCGTGTCACTGCCGGCCGCGTGGTCCTGGCGCAGCAGCACGAGTTTCCCGTCGCGCAGTACGTCGCGTCCCTCGCGCGCCAGCGACGCGACAATGGACGTGCCGGTGCGATTGATCCGGCACCTCATGAGGCCGGTATCAATCTCGATGCCATCGGGGTTCTCGGCGACCTGGAGCGCATTCGACGGCTTTGCGGCGGAGCGGTGCGCCACGACCTCGAAGGGCCCATCACTGGCGAGCTGACCCGGTGCGAGTGCGTGGGCAGTCCATTTGAGCGAGCCATCGGGCCAGTACGCGAGGGGCCAGCTCTGAAGTGAGACTTCGCTGCCGGCCGTGGGACGCAGTGCGAAGTTCGGGGCGGATTTCAGCTTGCCGCGGGGCCACGGCGTTCCCCAGGTCACGCCTTGCGCAATGCCCGGCGCCTTGCCGTCGAGCCAGCGCACCCAGTTTCCGGCGGTAGGGTTCGGCGTCATGGGCGCCGGGGAGGGCGGAGCTGCGGCCTGGGTGGAGATCGCCAGCGCGGCGCTGGTTGCCGCGCCCGTGGAAAGGAAAGCCCGCCGTGAAATCCGGTTGCTCATCGCGTCACCCTTTGATTGATCGTGCGCGATTGTGATCGAATTTGACGATCTTTCAAAGGCCGGGCGCGGGCTTTTAACACTTGGAGCGGACCGCGAGGCGCATCACGTCGAGTCCGTCGGGATTCTGTAACCCTGCGCGCCGAATGGACCCACGCTCTTCCACATTGGCCGCTGCTTCCATGGAAACGGGCCAGACCACCATCCGTGCGTCTGTGCTCAACGAGCAGGTCATCGAAGTGGCGCCGGGTTGGGTGACGAACCTCGAACAGGCGCTGCCGCACGCGCGTTACCGCGCGATCGCGCTGTACGACGCGCGTGGCGAGGTCCTGCACTGCACCTCCACGGATTTCGGCATCGAATTCCGCCAGGCCCTGAACGACGCACTCGATGCGTTCGTGCTGGGCGCCGCGCGCGAATCACGATTCCTGCGGGGCGAGGGCTCGCGGACCGCCGTGATGCTCGCGCTGCGTGACCTTCACTCGGCTCTGCAGGGCGTGTGCCTGCTGGTGGTCGAAGACACGCCGCCCGAGGACGAAGACCCCGCGGCCCGTTTCCTGACGCCGGCCGTGCAGACCATCCTCACCGACATCGCCTCTGAGGTCGCACAGACCCTGCACGCGATGCCGCAGCAGAAGCCCCAGAAGCCCAAGCCGCCGGTGCCGCTGCCGCTCGAAGCCGTGTACGCGCAGATCCGCGAACAGGAAGTGGTGCTGCGCGTGCAGCAGCTCGTGCGCCTGCGCAAGGCCGAGGGTATCCGCCGCTTCGAAGTGTTGTTGCGCCACATGGTCGATGGCCAGGAGCAGTCGCCCGAGCGGGTCATGCAGACCGCGGCCAACCACGGGCTCGCGTCGATGATCGACAGGCGCGTGGTCGGCGAGCTCATCGGCTGGCTGCATCGCAATCCGAGCGTGTGGAAGCGCGAGCCGCCGACGTTCTCGGTGAATCTCTCGGACTCCGCGGTGATCGAGCCGCACTTCATCAATTTCGTCGAGAGCTGCCTGCAGAAGGCGCAGCTGCCGCCGGGCCTCATCGGCGTCGAGTTCTCCGAGCGCGTCTGCCTCACGCATCCCAACGAGGTGGTGCCGGCACTCGACGTGTTCTCGCGCATCGGCGTGCCCGTCGCGATCGATGATTTCAACGTGGTCGGCACCGGCATGCCCATCCTCGAGCATCCGGCGGTGCGGCTCATCAAGATTGACGCGGAGCTCACCACGCACGCGCTCGAACACCGGCTCACGCAGGCGCGCGTGGTCGGGCTCGTGCAGACGGCAAAAGTCATGGGACTCCAGACCGTCGCCAAGCGCGTGATGGGCGGCGATCACAGCAACTGGCTGACCGCGCTCGGCGTGGATTTCATCCAGAGCTTCGAAGTGTCTCCGCCCGTGGCGCTCGACACGCTGCTCGCGCCGCCCTCCGCCCAGGCCGGCTGAGCCCCCGATCCTGGCGTCGGTCCGGACGCTTCCCCTATCTACTGGTGGTCACATTTCCACGCGGTTGATGTAACGAAATGTAACCGCCGTCCAGGCAGGCCTTCCTCGAATAGAACGATTCCGCACAGGCACTGTCTGACGCGGATGGTCAAACTACCGGGCGCGGCGATTGCCGCACTTGTCCTCGCGGGATCGCCCCTTGCGCTGGCGCAGGAACAGCCGGCGCAGGAAGACATGGAAACCGTGCTGGTGACCGGCGAGCAGCCCGGGCCGGGACTGTGGAAGGTCTCGCGCAACGGGCACGTGATGTGGGTCTTCGGGACCATCGGCGAGGTGCCCGACAGCATCGCCTGGCGCACGAAAGAAGTGGAGGCGCGCATCGCCGAATCCCAGGAGGTCCTGTATCCCGGCTGGCCCCGCTCCAGCCTCGACTTCAGCACGTTCCAGGCACTGACGCTCGTGCCCCTGGCATTCAAGGTGGCGAAGAATCCCAACGGCGCAATGCTGAAAGACGTGTTCAGTCCCGATGACTACGCCACCTGGTTGCGCGTCAAGCAGAAGTACCTCGGTAGCGACGATGACATCGAAAAATATCGCCCCATGGTTGTCGAAGAGAAGTTGAACTCGGCCATCGGCAAGAAGAATGCGATGAAGGGCGTGCGAATGACGTGGGTCGACGAGGTGGTCCGCAAGGCCGCGAAGAAACACAAGGTCCGGCTCCACTACCTGCCTCCCGTGGAGCGGAACATCAAGATCGAAAAGCCGCGCGCGATCCTGAAAGCGGCCAGGAATATCGACCTGGCGGAAGGCGAGTGCGTGGCACGGAATTTCGCCCGGATCGAAAAGGCCGATGCGAAGGGCCTGTTCAAGTTCGACGTCGCCGCGGTGAATGCATGGGCCACCGGCGATCTGGACACGTTTCGCGCGAACGCGGCCGCTCGTGAGGACCCCGACCTGGCGCGCGAAGACTGCACGACGGCGGCGCTCGACGCCGCGATCAACAGTCAGGCCGCGGAACCGGGCAATGCACTGAGCCGCGGTCTCGATCTGGTCAAGCGACAGGAAAAACTGTTCGCGGAAGCCAGCGCTCAGGCGTATCTCAACTGGATAGCCGCGGCCGAGAAGGCGTTGGCCGACAACGCATCCACATTCGCGGTCCTGCCCATGAACATGGTGCTGGACCCGAAGGGCTGGCTGTCGAAGCTCGAAGAGAAAGGCTACGCCGTCGAGGCGCCGAGATAGCTCAACGCGCGGTGTACGCGTCCATCATCAGGCCCGTGCCACCGCGCGACACGTGCGCGACCACCGCGGTGCGGCGATGCAGCTTGGTCACGGCGCCGAGATTGATGGCGAAGGCGAGCTCGACCTGTTGTCCCTTGCGAAGTCCGAGGTTCGTGGTTTCCACGAACACGCCGGTGGCGGAGAGGTTGATCGCACGACAGAGTTTCTTCCGGCCGGAAGGCGTCGTGATGTACACCGTGGTGCGCGCACGATGCCTCGTATGCAATCTGCGCTCCACCGATTGAATCCCCGC
>DATEII010000005.1:0-28767 GCA_035279135.1 Steroidobacteraceae bacterium | reverse complement strand
CCGAGCTCGGCCGCGCAAGCACGCAGTTCTTCGAACGAGAGGCCACCGGGCACCTGGTATTCGATGGGTACGAGGCCGGGCTCCAGCACGTCGCAATCCAGGTGTACGTAGACCTCGCGGTCGCCGACGGCCGCCGACAGGCGTTCCACGAGCCTTGGCCCGGGCGCGACCACGTTGAGCACACCGCTCGCGATGAGTTGCTTCTCGTGCGGATCGAGATCGCGCGCCCCGACCAGCACGACATTGGACATGGACAGCCCGCTGCCCAGGCCGCTGTCCCAGTGGCCCGCGGCACCGGTGATCACCATGCCGCCGAGGTACGGGACGGCGTTGGAGCTCGGCAGGTTCGAATCGCCGTGCGCGTCGAACCACACGATGCAGGCATGCGGGTGATGGCGCGCCACCACCGGGATGGTCGCGAGTCCGGCCGCACAGCGGCCCAGCGCGCTCACGCAGCGTTCGCCGCGGCCGAGGTGCGTCGACAGCGTGTCGGCGAGCGTATGAAGGTCTGCGCGGGCTGCCGAGAGCTGCTCATCCCATAGCGTGCTGCTCAGCGGCGGTTGCGGGGTGCTGACGAAGGTGGTGGGGAGGTTGAAACGCCGGGCCAGCGAATGGCCCAGCATTTGCGCTCCCTTGGTGCCGCGTGTGTTTCGGTCACCTGCACGTCCTGTGTACACGATAAGCGAATCCATCGCGCGCGAAACTATCCTGTTCACGCGCGCGGCGCCACTGTCTCGCGGCGCCGCGCGCGCATGAGAGCTATTCGCAGGTCAGGCAGCGGCCCGCCGGCGCGCCGTGGCCGGTCGGAATCGGCTCGTGCGGGTCGTGTTCGTGTACCGCTAACAGTCGCCGCTCATGGGCACGCCTAACAAACACCATGCCACCGCTGGCGCCTTCGTTCTGCCAGCCCGCGCGCTCCAGCTCGGCGAGGCCGGATGCAAAAGCCGTGCGCAGGTCCGTGCCAGGCGGCAGCTCGGTGCTGTCGAGCACGTTATGGAACATGTCGCGCAGGACCAGCCAGCGCGTGAGACGGGAGGTGGCGAGGGGATCGTACTTGCTTCGTTTGGTCGTCATGGTCGGGCTCGAAAACAGGGTGGGAACGGGTGTGCCGCGACCGTATCGGGAGTCCGGCGCGGACGTCCATTCAGTAGTCCGCGTCGCAATAGGCTGTACGTGTGGCATCAGGCAGTTACATTAGGCGCCCATGATCCGCCGCCCGACCAATGAGCAGATTTGGAAGTTTCTGATCGTGATTGCGATCGGGCTGGCCGCGGGCCCCGACATTTTCGCCGCGATCGAGATGCGGGTGCTGCTCGAGCTGCTGGGCGTGGCGCTGTTCACCACCGCGATGACCGTGGGCGGCCGGTTGGTGCTGATGGATCTGCACGCGTGGGCACGCGACATCCTCGTGCCGCCGCCGCAGCGAGCGTTGCTCGCCAGCGAAGCGCAGGCCTCGGACAAGGTCTCCGCCGCGCTTTACCAGCTATTCCATCTGTCCGGATGGATGGGCGTGTTGACGCTGCTGGTGATCGCGATGGTGTCGCTGGTTCGTGCCGTTGGGATGTATCACTGAATGAGTCCGCGCTACCGACCCGGTTTCAACGAGCTGCCCGTTTCGGACAATGACGAATTGCCGGCGAAGCTGCGCACCTTGCGCTCCCGCGTCATGTACCTCGAAAACAAGGCGGAAGGCCTGCAAGGCCCGGCGAGAATCGGCCGGGTGTATTTCTCGAAGACGGGCAAGACGCTCTACTACCGGAACCAGCGCTTCCGCAGTCTCAAGGGCGCCGGGTTCAAGTCCAACTACTATGAAGTCGAATCCGGAGACCCGTACTGGATCTCAGGGCCTCACAAAGATCGGAATGATCGGCTCTACGGCGGGAACCGGGGAGTCGAGATCGATGAAGATGTCCGCGACGAATACGTCGCGTTGATTTCCCGCGGCTGAGCGCACGTGGCGACGCGGGCGCCGTGGTACGCGAAGTACCACGCGCGCCATGGCGGGGGCCAGCTACGCGACCGCGGTTACTCGACCGACGAACTTACGCACCCACGGTGCAACCAGCGTGACCGTCGGAAAGGCCACGGGCCACGTGGTCGCGCAGCTGCGCAGCCATTGCGAGACGAACCCGGGCTGTATGCCCTGGGTCGTCACGAGCACGAACGCCGACACGATGGCGACCATGATGATGGATAACACCGCGCCGAATACCAGCGGTGCGAAACGGGTGGGAATTTTCATGACAGGCTCCAGGGGTTGAGTGAACTGTTGATCCAGCCTGCGGCGTAGAGACCGAGGCCAAAGATCGTGTGGGTCAGCAGGCTCTGCAGGCGAGCGGCGGACGGACGGGGTGTGCGACTCGCGGCGATGCCAGCGCCCATGCCGGGCTGCAGGATCAGGAATGGCGCCAGAACCGTCGCGATTCCAAACAGCAGCGCGGGTGCGAGAGTGGGATCGGCCATCCAGTCACGACCGCCGATCGCCAGCAGCAGCGCGGCGAACACGATCCCGATCACGTAGTGCGCAATCCAGCCGATGAGAACTTCGGCCCTTGCGGCAGGAACCGCGGCGATGGACTGGTGCCGGAACCGGCCCTGCGGCATTTGCGCGATCCATCGGCCCACGAGTCCCCATTTCGGAGCGGGGACGCCAAACCACTTGCTTCGCGCCAGCGACCACGCATCCGTCGCCGCCGTCGCTCCCGTGCCGATGATCAATGCGCTCGAAAGGAAATCCATGATGTGCCTCGCTTGCCTTGTTCGTACCTGGCAGGCAGAGTGCCACTTCAAGTCAACTTGAGGTCAAGGGCATGCGGGACCTGGATATCGGTGAAGTCGCGGCGCGCGCGGGCGTGCCCGCGTCGACTCTGCGGTACTACGAGGAGAAGGGGCTCATCCGGTCGGTGGGCCGGCGCGGTCTGCGGCGCCTCTACGATCCTGCCGTGCTGGAAAAACTCGCGATGATCGGGCTCGGCCAGTCGGCCGGGTTTTCACTGGACGAGATCGCGGGCATGTTCGCATCGGACGGCAAACCGAAGATCGATCGCAAGCTGCTCGCGGACAAGGCGCAGGAGCTCGACAAGACCATCCGCAAGCTGACCGCCATGCGTGACGGCCTGAAACACGCCGCCGTGTGCCCGGCGCCGAGTCACCTGGAGTGCCCGACGTTCCGCAAACTGCTGGGGATGGCGAGCACGAGCACGCGTGCCCGCAAGGCGCGGCCGAAGCGCGGCCGCATGGGTCGTCAGGCGGAGTGATCTTTTGCGCGCGTGCGCGACACGGCCATCATGGTGCCGATACCCGCGACGATCAGGCAGGCGATGACCACGTAGGTCATGGCCAGTCCCGCGGTGATCAGGCCCCAGGCAATGCCCGTGATCAGAATCGCCAGTCCGAACATGTAGAGCGCGAATGACATGCGCGAACTATACGCACGGTGCCAAACAAGGCCCGTCGAGGGAATTCCAGGAATTACGTAGTCCCGTTCCTACGGGCGACCTAACAAGGCCGGGCGGGACTAGCTGAGCCGGATCAGCCCGCGCTTGTGCGCCACGGCCACCGCCTCGGTGCGCGATATGGCATCGAGCTTGGCGAGGATGGCCTTCACGTGGGTCTTGGCCGTGCCTTCGGTGA
This sequence comes from Steroidobacteraceae bacterium, assembly GCA_035279135.1. Taxonomy (GTDB): domain Bacteria; phylum Pseudomonadota; class Gammaproteobacteria; order Steroidobacterales; family Steroidobacteraceae; genus CADEED01. The sequence goes on along the minus strand of DATEII010000005.1, from coordinate 25,134 downwards.
TCTCGAGCCGGCGCGCGATGTCCTTGTTAGAGCGACCCTCGGCCACGAGCTGCAACACATCGAGCTCGCGCGTGGTCAGCGAAGGCTTGGACATGCGCTGCAGCGCCTTGGCGGCCACGCTCGACGAGGTGTACGGCCGGTCCTCGGCCACGGCGCGGATGGCCGAGAGGATCTCGGTACGCGGCGAATCCTTGAGCAGGTAACCCTTGGCGCCCTGGCTCAGCGACCGGAAGATGTCCTCGTCGCCGTCATAGGTGGTCATGATGAGCAGGCAGGCCTTCGGGTGTTTCTCGAGCACCTTCTGGACGACGGTGGCGCCGTCCATCTTGGGCATGCGCAGGTCGAGCACCATGACGTCCGGGGTGTGCGTCTCGTAAAGATCGAGTGCTTCGGCGCCGTCGCCGGCCTCGGCGACCACTTCCATGTCGGCTTGCTGGTTCACGATGGCGGCGAGTCCGTCACGCACCACGGGATGATCGTCCGCGAGGATCACGCGGATCTTGCGAGCGGGGAGTTTGGCCATGGCGCGCATCATATCGCCTTCACGACGCCGTTCTGACAGGGAGTGAGGCCGGGCGCGGCAGGGTCACGATGACCCGGGTGCCTTCGCCCGGTTTGCTCTCGATGCGGAACTGGCCGCCGATCGCGCCGGCGCGCTCGCGCATATTGTTGAGACCGTAACCCTGGCTGGCGTAGAGCTCGGGCATCAGCGTCATGCCGCGGCCATTGTCGACCACGGAAAGCCGCCACTGCGCGGCTTCCTCTTCGAGCAGGATGCGGATCTGGCCCGGATGGGCGTGGCGCACGGCATTGCTGACGGCTTCCTGGGCGATGCGCAGCAGCTCGTGCTGGCGCTCGGGAGCGAGGCCGTCGCTCATGACGCCTTCGAAGGAGCAGGCCACGCGACCGTCCACGGTCGAGCGTTCGGCGAGTTGCTTGAGCGCCAGCTCGAGACCGACGCGACGCGTCTGGTCGGGCCGCAGTGCCATGACCGAACGGCGCGCTTCGGCCAACCCGTCCTTGGCGAGGTCACGAATGCGCGTGAGGATGGCGGGCAGCGGCGAGGTGCGCGTGCACTCGCGCATGGCTTCTTCGGCGGCGCCGAGCTGCATGAGGATGCCGGTGAAGCCTTGCGCCAGGCCGTCGTGGATTTCCTGGCCGATGCGATTGCGCTCTGCCAGCACGGCCGCGTTCTTCGCCGCCATGCCGAGCTTCTTGAGGCCGATGCAGAGCGTGACCTGGTGCGCGATGGCCATGGCGAGCTCGGCGCGTTCGGCGTTCAGCGCCTCGGACTGGCGGAACACCAGGCCTATGCAACCCTTGGCGCCGCCGTCGCCATAGGTCAGCGGCAATAGATAGGCACTCTTGTGACCCTCGCGCTCGTGCCAGTCGGCGACGCCCGGCCACAGCAGCTTGTCGAGGGGCTCGAGCGGGTAGAACACCGGCTCCTTGAACTCCTTGAGGATCTCGGCGATGCGCGTTTCGTCCTGCGTGGCGGTCACCTGGAAGGGCGGCGTGCCCGCCTGGCCGTTCTCCACGTGCACGAAGCAGCGCCAGTGGTTGGCCTGCGGATCGAAGCCGATGGCGTAGGCCGCGGCGGCGTCCATCTGGCGGATGGCGTCGAGCAGGATGTTCGACACGAAATCGTGCGGTTCGGGATCGCGCGCCAGGCGCACCAGGTTCTCGCGCAGCAGCGCGTTGGCGCGACCCAGCTGCGAGAGGCGTTCTTCGGCCGCGCGCTCGCGTTCGACGCGCACGGTCTCGAGCAATCGCTCACGGTGCAGCGCGGCGCCCACGAGGCCCGCGGCAATCTCGAGCGCCGACACGATCGAGGAGTCGAATTCACGCACGCGCTGCCAGTCGTCGAAACCGATGGCGCCGACGTAATCGCCGTCCACGATGATGGGCACGATGGCCGAGGTGCGGGCCTTGTCGCTGGTGATGCTGACGCCGTCGTAGCCCTGCATGGCTTCCGGGCAGAACACCACGCTCTTGCCGGCCATGAGCATGGAGCAGAACTGGTCGGCACGCGGTTCCTTCCAGGCGACGCCTTGTTCGTTGTCGCAATGGCACTGGACCGTGTCGCTGATCCACTCGGCCTTGATCTTGAGCCACTTCTCGCCGTTGGGGCCGATCTCGGCGAAGGCCAGCGCGGTGCGATCCACCTGCGCGGCCTCGCCCAGCAGGCGCAGGACCTCGGGCATCACCTTCATGGCGTCGGGCGCCTCGAGCAACAGGCGGCTGGCCTGGGCGGACGCCGACAGCAGCCGTTCGCGCTGCTGGAGGTACTGATGGTTCAGGATGCCTTCGGCCGCAGCGGCCAAGTCGACCGGATTGATGCTCATGGGGCGGTACTTTACGACTGGGTCCATGGTCGGGGCATCCTTCATATGGGCTAGCTGCCCGCCTGCCAGCCCCCGCCCAGGGCCTTGTAGACGGCAATCAGGCTGGTGGCCGCCTCGGTACGGCTGCGGGCGAGACGATCCTCGGATTCCAGCAGGGTCCGCTCGGCGTCCAGCACCTGGAGGAAGTCGCTGGCCCCGTTTTCATAACGTACCCGGGCCAGGTCCGCAGCCGTGCTGCTGGCCTTGAAGGCGGCCTCGTCGTGCACCAGCCGGTCGCGGGCACGGGCATGGGTGACCAGGGAATTTTCGGTTTCCTCGAGGGCATTGAGCACCGTCTTTTCGTATTGGAGCAGGGCGCCTTCGCGCGCCGCCTTCGAGGCCGCGATGCGTGCCTGGACGTGTCCGAGATCGAACAGGGCCCAGGAGATTCCGGGCGCGACCGTGTACGCCTCGGAGCCGCTGTCGCCCAGGCCGCTCGAGGTGGCCGAGACATAGCCCGCGCTGCCGGTGAAGGTGACGCGAGGGAACAGGTCTGCGACGGCGACGCCGATGCGCGCAGTGGCGCCCGCGAGCTGGCGTTCGGCGACGCGGATGTCTGGCCGTCGACGCAGCAGGCCGGCGGGGTCGCCGACAGGCACGATGCCCGGCAGCGCGGGCAGATTGTGCGCCGGCGCGAGCTCGGCGCGCAGTGCGCCGGGTTCGCGGCCGACCAGCACCGACAGGCGATGGATCGAACGCGCCACGGCCGCTTCGAGCGGTGCGATGGTGCCGAGCGTGGCCGAGAGCTGCGCCTGCGCACGCGCGGTGTCGAACTCGGTGCCACTGCCGGCTTCGAGTCGCGCCCGGGCGAGATCCAGCGTCGACTGCTGGTTCACGACGTTGCGCCGCGCGACATCGAGCTGCTGCTGGAAGCCGCGCAACTCGAAGTAGGTGCGCGTGACTTCGGCGGTCACGATCACCAGCGCGTCGCGCTCGGCCGCCTCGACGGCGCCGAGCTCGGCGCTGCTCGCCTCGACACCGCGGCGCACGCGGCCGAAGAAGTCGAGCTCCCAGAACGCGTCGAAGCCCGCATCGTAGAGCTCGTTGTGGCGCGGCGTGCCGGCCAAAGGTTGAACAACAGCCTGGTCCTGCGCGAACTTGGTCCTGGTGTAGCCGCCGCCCGCGTTGATCGACGGCGCCAGGTCGAACGCCACGTCACGACGCAGCGCGCGCGCCTCGGCCACGCGCGACAGCGCGATGCGCACGTCATAGTTCAACTTCTCGGCTTCGCCGACCAGCCGGTCGAGCGTTGCATCGTCGAAGTTGTTCCAGAACTGCGCGACGCCTTCCTGCGGGGACTACGTGCCCTCGATGCCGTCGAATTTCTCCGCGGACCTGGTCTCGGGCGCGTGGTAGTCCGGCCCGACCGCGCAGGCGGACAGGATGGCGGCGGCAAGCGGAGTCAAGATGAACCTCTTAAGCATGAGTCGAAACCTCGTTGGTCGGCGCCGGCAGGGCGGGCTCGACGGCCCGCTCCCGGCGCAGCAACACGTAGAACACGGGCGTCAGCATCAGGCCGAACACCGTGACGCCGATCATTCCCGAGAACACCGCCGCACCCATGGCACGGCGCACTTCGTGGCCCGCGCCATCGGCGGTGACCAGCGGCAACACGCCCATGACGAACGCGATGGACGTCATCACGATGGGGCGCAGTCGCAACCGCGCGGCCTCGAGCACGGCCTGCACGCGGGTGCGGCCCTGGTCCTCCTGCAGGTGCTTGGCGAACTCCACGATCAGGATGGCGTTCTTGGACGCGAGGCCCACCAGCACCAGGAACCCGATCTGCGTGAAGATGTTGTTGTCGCCGCCCTGTAGATAGATGCCCACGAGGCCGGCGAGCAATGCCATCGGCACGATCAGGATGATCGCGAGCGGCAGCGTGAAGCTCTCGTACTGCGCGGCCAGCACCAGGAACACGAACACCACGCACAGCGGGAACACCCACAGCGCCGCGTTGCCCGCGTCGATCTGCTGGAAGGCGAGGTCGGTCCACTCGTAGCTCATGCCGGCGGGCAGGTTCTCATCCAGGATCTTCGAGATGGCTGCCTGCGCCTCGCCCGAGCTGTGGCCCGGCGACGGTCCGCCGTTGATGTCGGCACTCGCGTAGCCGTTGAAGCGCTCGACGATGTCGGGCCCGAAGGATTCCTTCACCGAGATCATCGAACCGAGCGGCACCATCTCGCCGGCGGCGTTACGGGTCTTGAGCGGAAGAATGTCGTCCACCTGCGAACGGAACGGCGCATCCGCCTGCGCCACCACACGGTAAGTACGGCCAAATCGGTTGAAGTCATTGACATACAGGGACCCCAGGTTGACCTGCAGCGTCTGGAACACGTCGTTGATCTTCACGCCCTGGCGCTTGACCTTGAGGCGATCGACGTCGACGTCGAGCTGAGGGACATTGATCTGGTAGCTGGAGAACACGCCGGCGAGCGACGGGTCCTGCCAGGCCTTGCCGAGCGCGTCCTGCACGGCGGCGTACAACGCTTCGGCGCCGCGGTTCTGCCGGTCCTCGACGTTGAGCTTGAAGCCGCCCAGCATGCCGAGGCCGATCACCGGCGGCGGCGGGAACACCGCGATGTACGCGTCCTGGATGGCTGCGAACTTCTGATTGAGCGCGCCGGCGATCTCGCCCGCGCTCAGGCCCTTGCGCTCGTCGAAGTCCTTCAGCGGGAAGAACACCAGCGCCGCGCTCGACTGCGCCGCGAAGCCGTTGGCCGAGACGCCGGCGAACTGCACGGAGTTGAGGACACCGGGCTGCTGCTTGGCGATTTCACCCATGCGCTTCACGACCTGGGCCGTGCGATCCAGCGAAGCCGCGGGCGGCAACTGCACGACGCCGACCAGGTACAACTTGTCCTGCTGCGGGATGAATCCGGACGGCGTGCGGTAGAAGCCGAACACGGTGAGCGCAATCAGGCCCGCGTAGATCGCGATGGCGATCGGCGCGCGCTTGACGGTGCGCGTCACCCCGCGCTGGTACGCATCGCCCGACTTCTGGAACATCTGGTTGAACCAGGCGAAGAAGCGGCCGAACACCTTGTCCATGCCGCGCGTGAGTGCGTCGGGCTTGGCGCCATGCGGCTTGAGCAGCACGGCCGCCAGCGCTGGCGACAGCGTCAGCGAGTTGAACGCGGAGATGATCGTGGAGACCGCGATGGTCAGCGCGAACTGCTTGTAGAACTGGCCCGTGAGGCCCGGCACGAACGCGACCGGGATGAACACGGCCGACAACACCAGCGTGATCGCGATGATCGGGCGCGACACCTCGCTCATGGCCTTCTTGGTGGCCTCGAGCGGCCTGAGGCCCTCGGCGATGTGACGTTCGACGTTTTCGACGACCACGATGGCGTCGTCGACCACGATGCCGATGGCCAGCACCAGGCCGAACAACGACAGCGTGTTGATCGAGAAGCCGAGCGCGTTCAGCACCGCGAAGCTGCCGATAATAGACACGGGAACGGCGACCAGCGGGATGACGGACGCGCGCCAGGTCTGCAGGAACAGGATGACCACGAGCACCACGAGCGCGACCGCTTCGAGCAGCGTGTGGATCACGGCGTCGATGGACTGGCGCACGAACTGCGTGGGGTCGTAGATGATGTCGTAGTCCATGCCTTCGGGGAAACTCTTCTTCAGAGTGTCCATGTCGGCGCGGACCTTGTTGGAGAGCTCGAGCGCGTTCGAACCCGGGGATTGATAGACCGGGATCGCGACCGCGTTCTCGTTGCCCAACAAGGACTGCATGGCATACGTGGACGCGCCGAGCTCGAGGCGCGCGATGTCGCGCAGCCGGACGATCTCGCCGTTGGCGCCGGTCTTGACCACGACTTCGCCGAACTGTTCTTCGGTTTCGAGGCGGCCCTTGGCGTTCAGCGCGAGCTGGAATTCAGCGCCCGCGGCCGGTGGTGCGCCGATCTGGCCGGCGGCGACCTGCACGTTCTGCTCGCGGATCGAGGCGATCACGTCGCCGCTGGTCAGATCGCGCGCGGCCATCTTCTGCGGATCCAGCCACACGCGCATGGCGTAATCGCCGGCGCCGAAGACGCGCACGTCACCGACGCCCGGGATGCGGGCCAGGATGTCGCGCACGTTCAGCGTGGCGTAGTTGCGTAGATAGAGGGAGTCGTAGCGGCCGTCGGGCGATGTCAGGTGCACCACCATGAGGAAGGCCGGCGTGCTCTTGACCACCGACACGCCGATCGCGCGCACGTCATCGGGCAGTCGCGGCAGCGCCTGCTGCACGCGGTTCTGGACCTGCACCTGGGCGCGATCGATGTCCGTGCCGATGCGGAACGTGACCGTAAGCGCCAGCGAGCCGTCCATCGTGGCCTGCGAGGACATGTAGAGCATGTCCTCGACGCCGACGATTTCCTGCTCGAGCGGCGCGGCCACGGTTTCGGAGATGACCTTCGGGTTGGCGCCGGGGTAGGCGGCGTGCACCACCACGGAGGGTGGCACCACTTCGGGGTACTCGCTGACGGGGAGGTTGAACAGCGAGATGGCGCCGGCGATCAGGATGAAGGCTGACAGCACCGAGGCGAAGACGGGGCGGTCGATGAAGAAGCTGGAGAATTTCATTGCGAAGTCCCTGTACGAAGAATGGGGTCAGGCACCATTTCGCGGACGCGAAATGGAGCCAGACCCCTCAGTTCTGAGCGACCAACGTGCCACCTTTCCGCTGCTCTCCCATGGCAACGATCTGCGGCGTCACCGGCATGCCGGGGCGCACCTGCTGCAGTCCCTTGACCAGGATGGTGTCGCCGGCCTTGAGGCCGTCACGCACCACGCGCAGTCCATCGACGATGGGACCGAGCTTCACCGGCGCGTATTCGACCTTGTTGTCCGGGCCCACCTTGAGCACGAACTTCACGCTCTGGTCGGTGCCGACGGCGCTGTCGTTGATCAGCAGGGCCGTGTACTGGGCACTGCCGATCAACTTCACGCGCGCAAACATGCCGGGCGTGAAGCGCCGATCCTTGTTGGCGAACAGGCCGCGCGCATGAATGGTGCCGGTGTTCGGATCGAGCTCGTTGTCGAGGAACACCATGTGGCCCTCGTGCGGATGCCCTTGCTCGTCGGCGAGACCCACCCAGACCGGGTTCGGCGCATTGCGCGAGCTCTTGCGTTCGCCGCGCAGCTCCATGCCGACGTACTTGAGGTACACCTGCTCGTCGCCGTCGAAGGACACGTAGATGGGATCGATCGACACCAGCGTGGTGAGCAAGGTCTGCCCGGCGCTGACGAAGTTGCCCGACGTGATCTCGGCCCGGCCCACCAGACCCGAGATCGGTGCGCGCACTTGCGTGAACGACAGATCCAGCGCGGCCGCATCCACCGCGGCTTCAGCCGCCGCGACATTCGCCGCCGCCGCCTCGTTGCCCGAGGTGCGCGAGTCGAACTCTTCCTGCGAGATCGCGTGCCGCTCGATGAGCCGCGTGGCGCGTTCACGCTCGGACTTCGCGAGCGCCGCCTGCGTACGTGCGCGCGTCAGCTCGGCCTGCGCATGTTTGAGCGCCGCCTGGTAGGGGCGCGGATCGATGACGTACAACACGTCACCCTTCTTGACCTCGTGACCCTGCTCGAAATGCGTCGAGGTCACGTAGCCCGAGACGCGCGGGCGCACTTCGACGCGTTCCACCGCTTCGAAGCGGCCGGTGAACTCGTCGAACTCGGTGATGGGTTTCGTAATCACCTTGGCGGCCTGCACGCTGGGCGGAGCGGCGGCGACTTCGGCGGCTTCATTACGCGCGCAACCGGCGGCAAACAAGGCAGCAAGCAGGACGATGGAGAATCGGACGACATCTTTCACGAGGAATTCCTCCCGGGGTTTGTGAGAGGAATGATGAGCGTCGACACGTGCATCGGATATTCATCAGGCGGGCCAACTATCCGGTCTCGATAGCGCCAGCGAGCTCTATCCCTTTGGGGGTACTTACGGTTACTGTTGTGGTACCGATGCCCACGCACATGGAAACCGTCCTCAAGGCGGCGGCCTTCGCCGCGGAGAAGCACCGCACGCAGCGGCGCAAGGACATCGACACACCGTTCATCAATCACCCGATCCAGCTTGCGTACATCCTGGTGCAGGCCGACATCGAAGATCCGGTGGTGCTGGCCGCGGCGCTCCTGCACGACACCATCGAAGACACGCAGACCACGCACGACGAGATCGAGATCGTGTTCGGCCACGAGATCGCGAACATCGTCGCGGAGTGCAGCGACGACAAGAGCCTCACCAAGCTCGAGCGCAAGCAGGCGCAGATCGAGCACGCCGCCACCATCAGCCACAAGGCCAAGCTCGTGAAGCTCGCCGACAAGATCGCGAACGTCAGCGACATCAATGGCGCGCCGCCCGCCGGCTGGTCGCTGGAACGCAAGCGCGAGTACTACGACTGGGCCAAGAAAGTCGTCGACCGCATGCGCGGCACGCACGCCGTGCTCGAGGCGCGCTTCGACGCGGAATATGCCAAGCGGCCGTCATGACGAACTCCGGCGCCGTCCCGAGGTCTGTCAGGGCATGACTCCTGTCGTTCTTTACCTGGTCGTCGCGAACGTCGGCGTGTTCCTGCTGCAGCACATGGCCCGGGACGCCTTGTTCACGCATTTCGCGTTGTGGCCCCTGGGCCAGCACTTCTTCCCAGGGCTGGGTCGCGTGGGATTCGAACCGTGGCAGCTCGTGAGCTCGGCATTCCTCCACGATCCGAGCAGCATCGCGCACATCGGCTTCAACATGTTCGCGCTGTATTCCTTCGGCATGATGGTCGAGCGTGCCGTGGGTTCGAAGCGCTTCGCCTGGTTATATCTCGCGTCGATACTGACCGCCGGGCTCGTCCAGTTGCTCGTGGTGACTGCCACCGCGGACAACGGCGCCGTGCCGACGGTGGGTGCTTCCGGTGGCGTGTTCGGCGTGCTGCTGGCGTTCGCGTTCCTGTTTCCGCACAGCCGAGTGATGCTGATATTCCCGCCGATCCCGATGAAGGCGTGGGTACTGGTGGCGGGTTACGCCGCCATCGAGCTCTTCAGCGGCGTCTTCGGCACGATGCAGGGCGTGGCACACTTCGCCCATCTGGGTGGAATGCTGGGTGCGGCCGCAATCCTTTTGTATTGGTGGCACTCGGCCAACCGCCCGCGCCGCGTCTGATTTGCCTTTTTTGGGCGAATCACGGACGACGCCGCTTCGGCGGCGTACGAGTTGTGGCAGGCATCAAACAGAACGCATAAAAAAGGAGCCACACTTTCGCGTGGCCCCTCTGTCGTAGTTCCCTCGCGTGCTTTCGCTCGCTGGAGACTACCTGTGGTCTCGTCACTGCCGGTGAGGGCGTTACGTGAACACGGCTGCAGTGTGCCCCAGGCTCCAGGGAAGTCGAAGCGGCGAACATCCCTGATCCGGGTTACAGATGTCTGACACGTGTCAGACGCGTTCAATTCCATTTTGGACGCATGTAATTGGCGTACACGTAGCCGGCGACCTTCGGGCAAACCTCCTGGCTGGCCGTGGTGTCGAAGTGGAAGTGGATACCACCGTACTCGCGGCTCGCGGCCTGGTGCTCGGCCATTTGCCAGAACCCCGAGAAGCCGCGCGCGACATAGTTGATCCCGTCGGTGCTCGACCACTGGAAGCTCACCGGGATGTCGTTGGTGCCGAAGTACAGCGCCAGCGCGCGCGCCGACGCGGCGCCGATGCATGCCATGTTGCCGGCATAGGACGGGTAGGCCGGAGTAGTTAGCAACGGCATCCAGTCCGGGTCCGCATCCGTGGCCGGATTCATGTCTTCGCCGGCACGCTGGATCGCGGTCACCGGACGCCACACCTGGAACACGTACTTGCTGGCCTGCGCCGTCTGCAGGCCGTCCATCATCGAGACGTTCAGCAGCGCGAACATGCGCGTGGACTCGATCAGCGACAGGTTCTTGATGTACGTGAGATCGCGCGCGACGCCGTTCCACACGCCACCCCAGTTCTCCTTGTAGCCCACGCTGGCCCAGAGCTTCGCCGAGAGCGTCTGCTCCTCGGTGCGTACCGAGCTCGTGGCACCACCGATGGCCTTGATCTCGTTGACCGCGTCCGCGTACTCCTGGCTGTTGAGCGCCGGGGGACGACGCGGCAGGAAGTAGTAGGGCGTCGGCAGCGCGAAGGGCTTCGCGTCGCCGGCCTGCACGAACGCCGCGGCCGGGAAGTTCGGCGGCGTCGGTTGCCAGACGCCCGGCAGCGCCGGCGGCGCGAAGCTTTGCGGCGTGGCCCAGCCGTCAGTGGTACGCCATTCGAGGATCTTTTTCGCGACTTCGCGGCCCACCTGCGCGCCGAGCTGCGCGCGCAGCGGCTGGATGGTGGCGAGGCGCGTGCTCAGCGCCGTGTCGAACTTCGCGGTGTTCGCCGGGTAGAGCGACACCAGCACGTCGTGCGCGGCCTGCGCGGCGGCGGCTTCGCTCGAGGCGTAGCGCGTCGCCGGGATGCGCACACGATAGGCGGTGTAGCCGCCTTCGATCGAATTGACTGCGTCGAACATCGCGATGTGCATCATCGCGTACGAACGCGGCAGGGTCGGACCGGCCGAGGCGGGGATGGTGCCTTCGGCGAGCACGTTCCATTCGCGTACGACGGCCGGATCTTCACGATCGCGGAACGCGCCGGTGGCCTGGGACGGGGCGGCGAGCGTAGCGGCCACGACGGCCGACGCTGCCAGGGACAGCTTGAACATGGATAACTCCCTAACTGAGGTGTGAGGATTTCGAACGGCGCGCATTTGAATCGCGGAACGTGGAAATGAGCGTGGGAGTCGGCGTGGAAAATGGGGACACTCCCCGTTTTCTAGCAAACTGGGACGGAGCTGGGGCGGTGCTCGCGACTTCGGAGGATTGACCCGCTCTGCTCCCGCAAGTCGCGCGCGCTTCGGAAGTTTCCGGACGGAAATTTCCGGCGGTCGCTCGTCGGAATATACGGTCCTGCCCCGGGGACCGAAACCGCGCGTCTGCGCCACCGAACCCGCCCAGGTCCGTCCCCATTTCTAACTACGCCGGGTACCGCGCGGGAAGGAGACGATGCGGGCGGAAGATGAACCGCCGGTGTGCCACATCTTGATGGCCTCGCGTTCGCGATTGCCGCACGCCGAGCAGCGCCAGCGGGCCTCGGGAGGCAAGGGGAGCTGGCTCACCTCACGCTGGCCCTTGTGGCCGCAGCGTCGGCACTCGATGAAGATGGTGGCAGTGGTTTTGGGCATGCGGAAAGCATAGAACCGGGGCGAGGGTCACCAGCAAGCGAGGCCGGCGAGCACTGTATTGCGCACGCCCTTTGGTCTCAGTAGTCACCCGGGGGCCGGCGTCGTACCCTCGGCGCCGTGCTCCGACTGCCGGCCCTGCTGCTGACCCGCGCCGCACGCATCACGCTGATCGTGCTGGTGCTGCTGTTGATCGCCTACACCGTATTCGGGTTCTGGATCGTGCCGCGCATGGTGCGGTCCAACCTCGTCGGGTTCGCGAGCGAGCAGTACCACCGCGCCGCCAGTGTCGGTGACATCCGCTTCAATCCATTCACGCTCAAACTCGAGCTGCACGATTTCGCGTTGCCGGACGCGGATGGCGCGCCCCTGCTGGCCTTCAGGCGGCTGCTGCTGGACTTCGACGTGTCCTCGGTGTGGCGCGTGGGTGCGAGTTTCGCAGACGTGGAACTGGATGACCCGTTCGCGCGCGTGATGCTGCGCCCCGACGGTTCGCTCAATCTCGCGGATCTCGCGAAGCTCGCCCATCCATCGCCACCTTCGGAAAGCGACGCAACGCCAAAGGTGTTCATCGATCGCCTCAGCGTATCGAGCGGACGGATCGCGTTCGAGGATCGGGCCCGGGCCACGCCCTTCGCGACCGAGCTGCGGCCCATCAACTTCGAGCTGCGCGACTTCAGCACGGGCGGGCAGAGCGGTAACGCCTATTCCCTGCGCGGCGCCTCCGTCGACGGCGAGACATTTGCCTGGAGCGGCACGTTCCAGCTCACGCCGCTGACCTCGAACGGCAAATTCGAGGTGGCCTCGCTGCAGGCGCGCACGGTGTGGTCGTACCTGCGCGAGGCGCTGCCCTTCGAGTTCACGCGGGGCGTGCTCAATCTGAACGGCGAATATTTTTACAACGCAGGCGAGGACGGCGGACTGCGGCTCGCGGTGCACCGGGTCAGCCTCACGGACTTCGGCATGCGACCACTCGCACGGGATCACGACTACGTCGAAGTAGCCTCGCTCGCTGTCGAAGACACGCAGGTCAACGTGCGCACACGTCGCGTGGACATCGCGCGCGTGACGCTGGATGGCGGCGCGCTGCACGTGGCGCGCGATCCCGAGGGACGCATCAACCTGCTGGAACTGGCGGGGGCGCCCCCCGGTCCCGGGGCGGCGGAGCCCGCGCCGGCATCGACGGCCGCTGCCGCGCCGCCGTGGGTGGTGAGCGTCCCCGACATCGCCGCGGCCAACCTGCGCGTGGATTTCAACGATGCGCTGGTCAAACCAGCGGCGAGCTTCGCGCTCACGCCCGTCAATCTGAAGCTCAGCGGCTTCAGCACGGCGCCCGACACGGCACTGAAGTTCGACTTCGATGCGCACGGCGAGCAGGCCGGCGATCTCGAGGTGAGTGGCACGACGACTACGAAAGGTGAGACCTACCAGGCCCACGTCGAAGTCAATGAATTCAACCTGGCGGTGCTGCAGCCCTATCTATCGACATACACACAGATCACGCTGAACAGCGCCTGGCTGACCAGCGCGCTGGACGTGCAAGGCGGCGCACAGGGCGCGGTCACCGCCAAGGGTGATGTCACCGTCAACAAGTTGGCCGCGATCGACAACACACTGAAGCAGGACCTGCTCAAGTGGGAGCGCGTCACCGTGAGCGGCATCGACTATGGCTCGTCGTCGGGCGCCACGCCCGCGAGCCTGAAGATCGCGCGCATCGATGCACGCGCTCCCTATGCGCGCCTGGTCATCGCTCCGGACCAGTCGCTGAACATCACGCAGCTGTTCACGCCGGCGCCCGGCAGCGCGCCGCCCGCGGTCCAGACCGTGCGTGACACCACCGATGAGCGCCACGCGCCGGGCGGCGATCCGGGCGCGATGCGCATCACCATCGGCCAGGTCAAGGTCCAGGGCGGGTCTGCCAATTTCGCCGACTACTGGATCAAGCCCAACTACGCGGTGAGCCTGCAGGAGCTCACGGGCAGCATCGCGGGTCTGTCTTCCAACCCGAAGTCCCGCGCCCGGGTGGATCTCACGGGCCGCGTGGATCGCTACGCGCCCGCGCAGATCAGCGGCGAGATGAACCTGCTGTCCGCGGCGCTCTACACCGACATGCACGTGAAGTTCGACGGCGTCGAGATGACCTCGGTGACGCCGTACTCGGGCCACTTCGCGGGATACGAGATCGAGAAGGGCAAGCTGTCGATCGACGTGACCTACCTGGTCGACGATCGCCAGCTCACCGCGAAGCAGAAGTTCGTCATCGACCAGCTGCAACTCGGCGATCGCGTCGAGAGTCCCGACGCGGTGAAGCTGCCGCTCAAGCTCGCGGTGGCGCTGCTCAAGGATCGCAACGGCGTCATCGACATCGATCTGCCGCTGACCGGGAGCCTCGACGATCCGCAGTTCCGCGTGGGTCCGCTGATCTGGAAGGCATTCATCGGGCTGCTCGGCAAGATCGCGACGTCGCCATTCACGCTGCTGGCCAAGCTCGGTGGCAGCAATGAAGAGATCAACCAGCTGGACTTCGAAGCCGGTTCGGCCACGCTCGATGCCGCGGGCCAGGAGCGCCTGGCGGCGCTCGCCAAGGCGCTGACGGAGCGTCCAGCGCTCGAGCTCGAACTGCCGACGGTGTATGCGCCCGACGCCGATGGCCACGCGCTGGCGCAGGGCCGGCTCGAGGCGCGGTTGGCCGCGGCCGGCGCGAAGCCCGACATGGCCGATTCCGACCGATTCGATCTGCTGCGCAAGCAGTACGAGAAGGACTCGGGCAAACAACCCTTGCCCGCCGCGGCGCTCACCGTGCTCGAGATGCGCAAGAAGAAAGGCGAGGAGATTCCCTACGCGGCCGGCATCGAGCAGCTCGAATCCGCGCTGCGCGAGAAACAGCCTGCCACGGACACGGAGCTCGGCGACCTCGCGCGCGCCCGGGCGCAGGCCATCCGTGATGCCTTGTTAGGCGGTGGGCAGGTGGAAGCCGCACGGGTCTACGTGCTCGGCATCAAGCCGGTGGCCGCTGTCGGGGGCAAGGTTCGCGTCGAGCTCGCCCTCAAGTAGCGGCCACCGACGGGTCTATTGATCGATCAGCGTCGAGAAGCCGCCGTACACCAGGCGCTGGCCGTCGAACGGCATCTGCAGCTCCTTCATGCGCGGATCTTTCTGCGCGGCGTCCCAGCCCTTGTCGCGCGCTTCCTTCGAGGGCCACTCGATCCAGGAGAACACCACGGTCTCGTCGGGCTTGGCTTGCACCGCGCCCTTGTAGTCGGTGACCTTGCCATCGGGCACATCGTCGGCCCAGGCATCCACGGTGCGCGTCGCGCCATATTCCTTGAGGATGGCCGCGTGTTTGTCGGCCATTTCCTTGTACGCATCCTTGTTGGCCTTCGGCACGGCAATGAGGCAGCCGTCGACGTAGCCCGGCCTGGCGGACTTGCCACTGTCGTTGATGGGCTCGAAGCCGCCGTAAATCATGCGCTGTCCGTCGAAGGGCATGCGTTCGCCCATCTCCTTCATCTTCGGGTCTTCCATCATTTTCTTGTTCGCTTCGTCGCGCGTGCTCTTGTCCGGATACTCGAGCCAGGAGAACACGATGGCTTCGTCGGGTTTTGCTTTCACGGCGCCCTTGAAGTCCGTGACTTTGCCGTCGGGCACATCGTCGCCCCAGGTTTCGACCTGGCGTGTGGCACCGCAATCCTTGAACAGGGTGACGGAGCCGGCGGCGAAATTCCGATACGCATCCTTGTTGGCGCGCGGCACTGCGACAACGAATCCTTCGATATAGGACATGGCGTTCCTCCTGGTTGTTGAGTGACGCCGCGTTGGATGCGCGGAAGTGGCTGGTGTTCCGCGAACGTAGGATCAGTCCGGCAGCGATCGGGCGTTGAAATTCGGTGAGCGCTTCGGCGTTTCCTCAAAGTCGCAGCATGGCTTCATGCAACAGCGGAAACGCATTCCTCTCAGCGCGCGGCAAGCGCCTCACTGTCCAGGATTCCGGGCAGGTCCAGCTTGTGCTTGCGAGCGGCTTCGATGGCGATTTCGTAGCCCGCATCGGCGTGGCGCATCACGCCACTCGCCGGATCGTTCCACAACACGCGCGCGATGCGTTTGCCCGCCGCCTCGGTGCCGTCACACACGATGACGACGCCCGCATGTTGTGAGAACCCCATGCCGACACCGCCGCCGTGATGCAGTGACACCCAGGTGGCGCCGGACGCCGTGTTCAGCAGGGCATTCAGCAAGGGCCAGTCGGACACCGCGTCCGATCCGTCGCGCATGCCTTCGGTCTCGCGATTGGGAGAGGCCACCGAGCCCGAGTCGAGATGATCGCGACCGATGACGATCGGTGCCTTGAGCTCTCCGGTGCGCACCATCTCGTTGAATGCAAGGCCGAGCCGATGCCGGTCGCCGAGACCGACCCAGCAGATCCGCGCCGGCAATCCCTGGAACTTGATGCGCTGGTGCGCCATGTCGAGCCAGTGGTGCAGATGTTTGTCGTCGGGCAGCAGGTCGCGCACCTTGCGGTCGGTGCGGTAGATGTCGGCCGGATCGCCCGACAGCGCCACCCAGCGGAACGGCCCGACGCCGCGACAGAACAGCGGCCGGATGTACGCGGGCACGAAGCCCGGGAAGTCGAAGGCGTTCTTGACGCCTTCCTCGAGCGCCACCTGGCGGATGTTGTTGCCATAGTCGACGGTGTGCACGCCGGCTTTCTGGAAATCCAGCATCGAACGCACGTGCACGGCCATCGATGCCTTGGCGGCCTTGGCGGTGCCGGCCGGATCGCTGGCGCGCCGCTCGATCCACTGTTCCACCGTCCAGCCGATGGGTAGATAGCCGTTGACCGGGTCGTGGGCGGAGGTCTGGTCGGTGAGCAGGTCGGGGCGGACGCCGCGCCGGAACAGCTCGGGCAGGATCTCGGCGGCGTTGCCTGACAATCCGACGGATACCGGCTTGCGCTCCCGGCAGGAGCGATCGATGATCTCCAGTGCCGTGTCGATGCTGTCCGTGCCGTGATCGAGGTAGCCGGACTTGAGCCGCATGTCGATGCGCGAGCGCTGGCATTCGACCGCGAGGCACGAGGCGCCCGCCATCACGGCAGCCAGCGGTTGCGCGCCGCCCATGCCGCCGAGCCCGGCGGTCAGCAACCAGCGGCCGCCGAGATCGCCGCCGAAGTGCTGGCGTCCCATCTCGACGAAAGTCTCGTAGGTGCCCTGCACGATGCCCTGAGAACCAATGTAGATCCACGAGCCGGCCGTCATCTGGCCAAACATCATGAGGCCCTTGCGATCGAGCTCGTTGAAGTGCTCCCAGGTGCTCCAGCGCGGCACCAGGTTGGAATTCGCGAGCAGCACGCGCGGCGCGTCGGTGTGCGTCTGGAATATTCCGACCGGCTTGCCGGACTGGATCAGCAAGGTCTGGTCGGCCTCGAGGCGCCGCAGCGACTCGACGATGCGATCGAAACATTCCCAGTTGCGCGCCGCGCGGCCGATGCCACCATAAACGACCAGCTCCTCCGGCCGCTCGGCCACCGCCGGGTCGAGATTGTTCATGAGCATGCGCAGCGGCGCTTCGGTCAGCCAGCTCTTCGCAGTCAGCTCGGAGCCGGTGGGTGCGCGGATCACGCGCGTACGGTCGCTGCGGTTCATGGGCTGCTCCGGTTCATGGGCTTCTCTGTGCCGGCCTCGCGAAGGCGATGCAGGCGGCGAGCACGTCACGCAAGGCGACGCGCAGTCGCGCTGCGCGCACGTCATCGAGCGGCGCGGGCCAGTTGGTCTTGTTCGGATTGCCTTCGGGCTCCTGCAGGTAGCCGCGCATCGAGAGCTCCATCTGCACGGCATGGACGCCCGTGTCGGGCTTGCCATAGTGGCGCGTGATCCAGCCGCCGCGGAAACGCCCGTTGGTCACGCGCGATTCACCCGACCGATCGCAGAGCTTCTCGATGGTGTCGAGGAGCGACGGCGAGCAGGTGGCGCCGTTGTTGGTGCCGATGTTGAACTGCGGCAGCTCGCCCTCGAAAAGACGCGGCATGCGCGAGCGGATGGAATGCGCGTCGTACAACACCACGCAGCCGAATTCCGCGCGCTTGCGCTCGATCTCGGCGGCCAGCGCCTGGTGGTAGGGATCGAAGTACTCGGCGCGCCGTCGCAGCACCTCGGCAGGTCCTGGTTCGCTGCCGGACTTGTACAGCGGCTCGCCGTCGAAAGTCTCCATCGGGCAAAGGCCGGTGGTCGTCTGGCCCGGGTACAGTGATGCGCCCGAGGGATCGCGATTCACGTCGATGATGGTGCGCGACAGCGCCGTGCGGATGGTCGTGGCGCCCATCTCGTGCGCGAAATCGTAGAGCACGTCCACCCAGAAGTCGGTGTCCTTGCGCGCGAGCCAGGGCGACACCATCAGCGATTCCATCTTGTCGGGAATCTCGGTGCCGGTATGCGGAAAGCTCACGATGAGCGGCGCATCGCCGTGATGCACGGACAACCACTCGTGGTGCGGGCCGTTCACGTTCCCCTCCACACGCGCGCGTGCAGTGGATTGAGGCCCATGCGATAGACGAGCTCGGCGGGGCGCTCGATGTTCCAGATCGCGAGGTCACAGTCCTTGCCAGCTTCGAGCGTGCCGGTGGTCGCGGACAGCCCCAGGGCCTGGGCCGCCGCGCGCGTGACGCCCACCAGGCATTCGTCGACGGTCATGCTGAACAGGGTAGCGGCGAAGTTCATGGCCATGAGCACGGAAGATAGTGGGGATGTGCCCGGATTGCAGTCGGTGGCAATCGCAATCGGCACTCCGGCCGCGCGTAGCGCCTCGAGCGGGGGAACGCGCGTATCGCGCAGGAAATAAAATGCCCCGGGCAGCAATACCGCGACCGTGCCGGACGCCGCCATCGCCCGGACGCCCGGTTCATCCAGGTGTTCGAGGTGGTCGGCCGACAGCGCACGGTGGGCCGCGGCCATCTCGGCACCGCGCATGTTGGAGAGTTGTTCGGCGTGTAGCTTGACAGGCAGACCGGCAGCAGCCGCGGCCTCGAACACGCGCCGGCTCTGCTCGCGCGTGAAACCGATGTTTTCGCAGAAGGCATCGACGGCATCGACCAGGCCGTCCCGCGCCAGCGCCGGCAGCATCGCATTCGCGACTTCGGTGATGTAGTCGTCCGCGCGCCCGGCAAACTCCGGCGGCAGGGCGTGGGCGCCGAGGAACGTGGTGCGTACGTTCACCGCGCGCTCGCGGCCCAGGGCCCGTGCCGCGCGCAGCTGTTTGCGCTCGTGATCGAGCGCGAGCCCGTAGCCGGATTTGATCTCGATGGTGGTCACGCCTTCGGCGAGCAGCGCATCGAGACGCGGCAGGCTCGCCGCGATCAGATCGGCTTCGCTGGCGGCGCGTGTGGCCCTGACCGTGGACAGAATTCCACCGCCGGCGCGCGCGATGGCTTCGTAAGTCACGCCATTCAGCCGCTGCTCGAATTCGTGCGCACGATCGCCGGCGTACACCAGGTGCGTGTGGCAGTCGATGAAGCCCGGCGTGATCCAGCGACGCTCGCAGTCGATGATCTCGAGCGCGTCGAGATTTGCGGGTGCGCGATTCCGCGATCCCGCGTACACGATGCGCCCGTCGCGGCACGCGATCACGCCATCGTCGATGAGCCCTGTGTCGGTGGCTCCGGTGCTTTCCCGGCCCGGGGCCATCGTCGCGAGTCGGGCATTTCGCCAGATCCGGTCACAACGCATGGGGGCAACATATAGATGAGTGATCCGCCATGCCAGAGGTGATGCCCGGGTGTCGGCTTCGGCCCAGCGCATATACTGCGTGCCATGAACTTGCCCGCGGAATCCCGCGCTATCCATTGCGCCCGCGCCTTGCTGCCCGATGGCTGGGCCCGGGACGTGCGGCTGCGTATCGACGGCGGCAAGTTTGCGGCCGTGGATCGGGGCGCACCGGCGCAACCCGCTGACGAGCGCGTCGCGGTGGCGGTCCCCGGACTAGCTAACGTGCACAGCCACGGTTTCCAGCGTGGCATGGCGGGGCTCACCGAGTACCGCGGTCCGGAAGCCGACAATTTCTGGAGCTGGCGCGAGCTCATGTATCGCTTCGTGGCGCGCATGACGCCCGATGACGTCGAGGCCATCACCGCGCAGGCCTATGTCGAGATGCTCGAGGGCGGATTCACGCGCGTGGGTGAGTTCCACTACGTGCATCACGAGCCAGACGGCAAACCCTATGCGAATCCCGCCGAGATGGCGGTGCGCATCGGTGCCGCCGCCCGGACCGCCGGGATTGCGCTCACGCTGCTGCCGGTTTTTTATGCGCACGGGAATTTTGGCGGCGTACCGCCGACCGCCGGACAACGGCGGTTCGTCACCGGGCTCGACCAGTACGCGCGGCTCATCGAGGCGAGTGCCGCCGTGGTCGCGCGGCTGCCCGACGCGCGGCTCGGCGTGGCCCCGCACAGCCTGCGCGCGGTGTCGCCCGACGAGTTACAGCGTGTCGTCGCGCTGGTTCCCGGAGCGCCGGTGCACATTCACGCGGCCGAACAGGTGCGTGAAGTGGAGGAATGCGTGGCGTGGTCGGGAGCGCGGCCGGTCGAATGGCTGCTCGATCATGCGGACGTGAATTCCCGCTGGTGCCTGGTGCATGCCACGCACATGACGGACGCGGAGATCGCGCCGCTCGCACGCAGCGGGGCAGTCGCGGGCTTCTGCCCGGTGACGGAAGCGAACCTGGGCGACGGCATCGCGCCCGCGGCCGCGTTCATGCGCGCGGGCGGCACCGTGGGCATCGGGACGGATTCGAATGTGCGCATCAGTGTCAGCGAAGAATTACGCCAGCTCGAGTACAGCCAGCGGCTGCGCGATCGCGCGCGCAATGTGCTGGCCGAGCAGAGCGCACATTCCACGGGTCGCACGCTGTTCGCGGCATCGCATCGTGGCGGTGAGCGAGCGCTCGGAGCGGGATCCGCGGCGACCGGACTCTCGGAAGGCGCGTCAGCCGACTGCGTCGCGCTGGAGGCGACCGAACCCGGGGGCCAGGACGACGTGTGGCTCGATCGCTTCGTGTTCGCGGACGTCGGGATCCGCCACGTCTGGCGCGCGGGGCGCCGCTGGGTGGCGGAGGGACGGCACGTGGCGCGCGACACGGTGCAGGCGGGATATCGGGCGGCGTTGGGGCGGCTGCTGGGTTGAGCCCCGCGCCGAGGCCTGGCCCATATAAGAAGAGGCCGCCTGCTAAGGCGGCCTCCGTGTGGATCGGTCCGCAACCGGGAAGATTGCGTGTCTGGATCCACGTGCTGGTTCCGGCACGACAACCGTTTTAGGGCGCGGTCGGAAGCCTGCGATTCCAGTGTGCACAGGTGGCCGGGCGCATTGGAGCGGCGGGTTTCCCGGATGGTGGGTGAGGATTTCTGACAGTCCGCCGGAGCCGGCGCACGCGGCGGCAGGCCGCCATTTGTTGGACAAGTCTCGCATCGATGCTGTCCAGCGGTTTCCTAACTACCTTGTGATGAAAGCGGTTTCATCAGTTAGGCCGTGTCCCGCAGCGGAACGCCCGGACCGCCGGACATGGACAGGACATTGAGACGCAGTCGACAGATTGGAGATCCGCCGGCGCCAGCCGCCCTAGTTAGGCCGATACGGGGAGGACCCGGTGATGCGGCCGCGGCATCATTGCGTTCCGAGGAGTGCGGTTCGACGGAAGCCTGGGAGGGCACAAGTGTCGCAAACTGGAAATACGACGACGTCGCAGATGTCGCAGCGCGAGCTGGCGTTGCGTTTCCTCACCCGTACCCGCAGCGAGCTCAACCAGATGCGCGCCTGCCTGCCGGACGCCCAACTACCCATCGAGCCGCTGGCGCTCGCGCACCTCGAGCGCATGGCCGGAAAGATCTGCAGCTCCGCCGAGGCGTTCGGATTCCCCGAGATCGGGGTGATCGCCGGCGCGATCGAGCTGCTCTCGCAGGTGGCCGTGGGTCGCACGGTGCGCGAGAGGCTCGAGCTCACCACGCGGCTCGGCGCGCAGCTCGCGGCGCTCGAAGTGCACATCGAATACGAGCTGGCCGAGCGCGAGATCCAGGAGATTCCCGAAGAGCTGCCGATGTCGGCTGCCCTTCCCGGCTTCCGCGCCAGGTAATGGGGACATTCCCCGATTCCTGGCAAACGGGGACAGGGTCGTGTCCCGTCAGCTGCCGGTGCGGGCTCCCCACAGGGAAACGCCGGCCTGGTTCTGCACGGTGAACGTCACCACGAACGCATTCGCGTTCGGATTCCACTGCCGTGACAACACACCGCGATAGATCACGCCCGACCCGGTGATGTCGACGAGATTGTCGCCCCGGTGCAGCCAGGTTCCCGTGAGAGCACCGCTCACGGTTCCATCCGGATTCAACCGCATGGCCTCGGACGTCTTGATCGTCGTGGTCATGTCCTTGCCGTGGTTGATCACCTTGTACGCGCCTTCGGCCTGCGCAATGGTCACTTCCGCGGTCTGCACGGGTGTCGCGAGGTTCAGCGGCGCGTAGCGGAACGGCGCCACCACGGGCCAGCCGTCGGCGTTGAAGAACATCTCGTGTACGCGAACTTCGTGCTGCTCGCCGCGCGCAGGGAAACGCGTGTGGAACACGATGAAATACTTGTTGAGCGTGGCATCGAACAGCGCCGAGTTGTGACCCGGCGAGACGTAGCCGGTCAGCGTGCCAGTCTCGCTGCCCACGTTGGCGAACTGGTAGTTGCCCATGAGCTTCTGGCCGTACGGCTCGATGCGCGAGTCATCGAACGGCACCGCCGGGTTGCCGCGCACCGTCGACATGTCGGTGCCCATGCCATCGAAGTACGGACCGTCCGGCGCCAGCGAGCGCGAGACGCGGATGTTGTACTTGCCGGCCGCGTCCAGGCCGCCGAACGACACGAACATGTAATAGAACGCCGTCTGCGGGTTGTAGATCACATAGGTGCCTTCGATGCGCGCGTGATTGCCGCCCAACAGATGTTTGCCGTAGCCCTGACCTGGCTTCGGCAAGCCGGTGGCGCCGTCCATCTCGAGGATGAAGATGCCGCCCGAATACGAGCCGTAGATCATCCACAACTTGCCCGTGGCATCGAAGAACACCTGCGGATCGACGACGTTGGGATGCACCTGAGCGTCGTAGCTGGTGACGCCGTCTTCCGACAATCCCGCCATGCCGGACTTGAGGAAAATGCCCTTGTTGGTCGAGTAAGGACCGGTGACGGTGTCCGCCACCGCAACGCCGAGAGCCGACAGCGGTGAGTCGCCGCGGCAGGAGTCGTAGTAGAAGTAGTACTTGCCGTCCGCGAGCTTCGCGACATCGGGCGCCCACAGATCGTTCACCTGCGACCACGCGAAGGTGGGCGCGAGCGCGGTCAGCACGTTCGTGAACAGCGGATTCGCGTTGTTGACCCCGTCCGCCACCATCGTCCAGTTCATGAGGTCGGTGGACTTCGCGGCCGCGAGGTGCGAGCCGAACACGTAGTACTCCGCGCCGACCTTGATGATGGACGGGTCATGCACCGACGCGTTCGCGAAGGTGATGCCGGCCGGCGGCGGATTGGGTGTCGGGGTCGGCGCGGGCGCCGGCACGGGGGTGCCGCCGCCGCTGCTGCCACCACCACCACCACCACCGCAGGCCGCGACCAGCAACGCACTGGTGAGGAAAGCCGCCGGGAGACTCGTCCGGTTCTGCATGCTTCGAGCCTGCCCGATGGCCTGCGACCGACCAATGTCCAAACCGCGTGGCAGCGATAGCAAGCATTGCGGATTCGCGAAATTGACAGGCCGCGACGCGCCCGTATATTGGCGCGCGCTTGCAACGACGCGTCATGGTCGGTGACGTCGCGCGATCGAGGGGTTGATCGCGCGGCCGAGATCGTGACGGTGGTTGCGGTAACAGGTCGCTGGAGCGCGGCCTAGCAGGCGTGCAGAACGCCAGGGATGGTCCATGAAAACATTCATCGCGGCGCTGCTGAGCCTCGCGTCGCTCCCCGTGACCGCGCAATTCCAGATGGAGCGGTTGTCGCGTGGCGTCATCGCCGTGCGCACCTCGAGCTCGCAGGTGTACGTGGGTTGGCGGCTGTTCGGAACGGACACCGCGGGTAGCGCCTTCAATCTCTACCGCTCGAGCAATGGCGGCGCAGCGCAGCTGCTGAACGGTACGCCGATCGCCAGCTCCACCAACTTCGTCGACAACTCGGCGCCGACCTCGCAGTCGAACGCATACTTCGTGCGTCCGGTCGTGAATGGTGTGGAGCAGGCGGCGAGCGCCTCGTTCACGCTGCCCGCGAACGCGCCCACGCAGCAGTACCTCTCGATCCCTCTGCAGATCCCGCCGGGCGGCACCACGCCCTCGGGCGAGAGCTACACCTACGCGGCTAACGATCTCTCGGTCGGCGATCTCGACGGTGACGGTGAGCTCGAATACGTGCTCAAGTGGGATCCCACCAATTCCAAGGACAACTCGCAGAGCGGCTACACGGGCAACGTGTTCCTCGATGCGTATGAGCTCAACGGCACGCGGCTCTGGCGCATCGACCTCGGGCGCAACATCCGCGCGGGCGCGCACTACACGCAGTTCATGGTGTACGACTTCGATGGCGACGGAAAAGCCGAAGTCATGTGCAAGACCGCGGATGGAACACGCTCGGGCACGGGCCAGGTCATCGGCAATGCCAACGCGGATTTCCGCAACTCGAGCGGTTACATCCTCTCCGGTCCCGAATTCCTGACGGTGTTCAACGGGCAGACGGGCGCCATCCTCGCGACCACCAACTACGTGCCGGCGCGCGGCACGGTGGGAGACTGGGGTGACACCTACGGCAATCGCGTCGACCGTTTTCTCGCGGGCGTGGCTTACCTCGATGGCCAGCGGCCGAGCGCCATCTTCAGCCGCGGTTATTACACGCGCACCGTGATCGCGGCCTGGGACTGGCGCAACGGCGCGCTCACGCAGCGCTGGGTATTCGACTCCAACAACTCGGGCACACAGTACCGGGGCCAGGGCAACCACAACCTGTCGATCGCAGACGTCGACAACGACGGGCGCCAGGAAATCATCTTCGGTGCGATGACCATCGACGACAACGGCGCGCCGCTGTACGTGAGCGGCCTCGGGCATGGCGACGCCCTGCACGTGGGCGATCTCGTTCCCTCGCGCGCCGGCCTCGAGATCTGGGGTATCCACGAGTCGAGCACGCTGCCCGGTGCGGACCTGCGCGACGCGCGCACCGGCGCGCGCCTCTGCGCCATCAACAACACTTCGGGCACCGAGGGACCGGGTCGCGGCGTGGCCGACGACATCTGGAGCGGGCATGCGGGCGCCGAGTTCTGGGGCTCGGGCCCGGGCATGACCAACCTGTTCAACGAGTCCTGCCAGTCCATCGGGCGCACGCCGGGCTCGGCCAATTTCCTGGTCTGGTGGGACACCGACACCGTGCGCGAGCTGCTCGACGGCAACCACGTCGACAAGTACGGCACGGGCGGCGACACGCGGCTGTTGACGGCGGATGGCACGACGTCCAACAACGGCACCAAGTCCA
>DATEII010000004.1:0-23657 GCA_035279135.1 Steroidobacteraceae bacterium | reverse complement strand
GTTGCGTCTCGCGGGCCGCGGCCTGCCGAATCCGCGCGGTGGTGCCGGGGATCTGTACGCCGTGGCGCAAATCGTGGTTCCGCCGGAGTTGTCGGAGCGTGAACGCGAGCTCTACGTCGAGTTGCAGGCGGCTTCGAACCTGAATCCGCGAAGCCACATGGAAAACGCATGAGCCTCGAGCCCGAAGTGCTGTGGCTGGACGAGCAGCGCGTGGTGAGTCTCGCGGAGCTGGTCGAATTATCCGGTCTGTCGCAGGAAGAAGTGCTCGAGCTCGTGTACGGCGGGGCCATCCCGGTCCGCGAAATGCGCGGCACCGCGTGCACGTTCAGCGCGCAGGTCATCACTGTGGCGCGCACCGCGTCGCGACTGCGCGATGAGCTCGAGCTCGACATGGCGGGCCTGGGCGTGGCCCTGCGCCTGCTGGATCGCGTGCGCGGGCTGGAAGACGAGATCGCGCGGCTGCGCGCGCTGCTGCCGCGTAGTTAGTCGCGGCCTGCCGCGATGTCTGCACGCGGCGTCCGGAACGTTACGCGCGGTTGACTACAGAATCAGATCTGCATCCGGTCGCACGGGAAACTGCGGACGCCTCAGGCAGAAGGCGAGCACAGCGAGCGCGGCCGGAATGATCAGCATCAGGCAGAGCACCTGCCAGGCGGCTGCGCTTTTCTGGAACGGGATCAACAGCAGTCCTGCGATCCCGGTCACGACCAGGTAGAGCATGGCCAGCCGGTTCTGTTTCTTCAGGCGCCGCCTCGTGAGAAATACCAGCAGGAATCCGAACAGCGCGCTGACGATGCAGAGCAGCCCGGCCGCACCGCGCGCCACCACTGGCCAGCCGATCCATCCGGCGGCGAGACCGAGCGCCGCCAGCAACGTCCAGGCGATGAGCCAGGTCGGCGACTGTGACCACAATGTCCGGATTACCAACCACTTGAGGGCTCGTCGATCCGGCCACCGCGGCGAGAGCACCAGCAGCGACTGCTCCAGCGCGCTCGTTGCCCAGGCGCCCTGGATCATGAAAAAAGGCCAGCCCGCCATGAGCCCGGCAAGCACGGAGCACGCGAGGAAAAATGCCGAGTCGCCGCGCCCGTGCCTGTAGGCGTGCACGGCGAAGAATGCCGCCGCGCCCACGATGGACAATATTGCGGTCCAGCGTCGGTTGAACCCGGCCACGTGCCCCATCGCGCCCCAAAGCATGGGCGCAGAGATCCTGCCCTCGGCGCTGCCGATCAGCAATTTGTCGACCGCCGCGCCGCCCGATGGAACGGCAGCGGCTTCGTGGCGCGCGTCCGACAATGTCGCGCTGTCGAGGATTCCCTGCTTCTGCAGGCGTTTCGGAGACAGGAACCACGTGGCGAATCCGGCTCCGGACAGGATCACCACCACGATGGCACCCGGCGCGCTGTACGCGAATGACCAGGGGTCCCATCCGAGTTTCGACGATCCCCACGCGGCGACCACCAGCAGCGGCAACACGGGATTGCGCAGCAGGTGCACGCCGGTGGCACCGGCGCCAAAGCTCACGCTGAGCGCGAACCAGCCGAAGCCCATCGCGAGCAGGTAGATAGCCGGCAAGGCCACGCAAAGGCACAGCAGCATGGCCTGGGTGCGATGCACGTGCTCGAGGTGACGAGGCATGCCCAATGCGCCGGCCGAATGGCAGCAGGCGTCGAGGCGAGTCGCGGCGATCGCGAGGAAGGTAGCCGAGGCCAGCCCGATCATCGCCGGTGCCAGGATGTCCCTGAACGGCCCCGGCTCGAGCCACGGCGCTGCCGCACCGGCGAGCGCGATGATCACGCAGAAGACCGCGCGGCGAGGTTGCGCGATCAGCAACGTGCGCAACATCACGCGCTCGATTCTCAGCGCATCCATTCGGATACCACCGTTTCGAGGTCCTGCGACGCGGGCGTCGCCTGCAGGTCTGTCGGCAACTGCGCCATCATGACGGGCAGATCGTTCGCATCCACGACGAAGCAGCGGCTGGACGTGCCTTCGGCACGCACATGGTGCGCGCCTTCGAAGGTGAATGAGGCCAGCGAGGACTCGGGACCCGTCACGGTGACGCGCGCGAGACCCTGGAACTTCCCGAGCGGGGCCTGCATCGCGATGCGCCCGCCATGCAGCACGGCGAGCTCCGTACACAGTCGCTGCAGATCCTGCGTGATGTGTGAAGAGATCAGGATGCTCATCGGGCGCTGGCGTTGCTCGGCGACGAGCTGCTCGATGACTTCGAGCCGGCCTGCCGGATCGAGAGCCGCCATGGGTTCATCGAGGATCAGTATGTCGGGCCGCGTCGACAACGCGCGCACGATACTGAGCCGCTGCTGCTGACCGGGCGACAGCAACTGGATGGACGTATTGAGCGACACCTTGAGACGCTGCGCCAGCGCCTCGGCGTAAGCCAGGTCGAAGCCCGGATAGAAGGCGCCGAAGTAGCGCAGCATGCCGGCGCCGTCCAGCCACGCGAACAGTTTGGAAGACTGCGGCACGTAGCCCACGCGGCCGCGCGTGGCGGCGGACAGCGCGGCGGCCGGTTCGCCCGCGAGCTCCGCGATACCCGACTGCGGCTCGATGAGGCCTAACAAGATCCTGATGAGAGTCGATTTGCCCGCGCCGTTGGCGCCTATCAACCCGACGACCTGGCCGCTGGCGAGCTCGAAGTCGAGGCCTTCCAGCACGGAAAGCTTGTCGTAGGACAGGTGGATGTCACTTAGCCGGAATGCCGGCACATCCTCGGGTTGCATGCATCGGAATGCTAGCACGGTGAGTCGCATCCTGCGGGCGTAAGATGCGCGCATGTTCCACGACGCCGATGCCATCTTCCTCGCGCGACTCCAGTTCGGATTCACGATCAGCTTCCACTTCATCTTTCCCGCGTTCACCATCGGGCTGGCTAGCTACCTCGCGGTGCTCGAGGCGTTGTGGCTGAAGACCGGGCGCGCGCTCTACCTCGATCTCTACCAGTACTGGCTGAAGATCTTCGCCGTGGTGTTCGCCATGGGCGTGGTGTCGGGCATCGTGATGTCGTACCAGTTCGGCACCAACTGGGCGGTGTTCTCGGATCGTGCGGGCCCGGTGATCGGGCCGCTGATGGCCTACGAGGTGCTCACCGCGTTCTTCCTAGAAGCGGGCTTCCTCGGCGTGATGTTGTTCGGCATGAAGAAAGTGGGCAAGAGCCTGCACTTCTTCGCGACGCTCATGGTGGCCGTCGGCACGTTCATCTCGGCGTTCTGGATCCTGAGCGTCAACAGCTGGATGCAGACGCCGACCGGTTACGCGATGAATCCGCAGGGCCAGTTCGTGCCGGCCAACGGCTGGATCCCCATCATCTTCAACCCGAGCTTTCCGTATCGCCTGGTGCACACGGTGATCGCCGCATACCTGACCACGGCACTCGTGGTCGGGGCGGTGGGTGCCTGGCACCTGCTCCGGAACTCGAAACACGAACACGCGCAGAAGATGTTCTCGATGGCGATGTGGATGGCGGCCCTGGTCGCACCGGTGCAGATCTTCGTCGGTGACATGCACGGCCTCAATACACTCGAGCACCAGCCGGCCAAGGTGATGGCCATGGAAGGGCACTATCAAAGTCACCCCGACGGTGCGCCACTGATCCTGTTCGGTGTGCCGGACGACGAAGCCCAGCGCATGGATCACGCCATCGAGGTGCCGCGGCTGTCATCGCTGATCCTCAAGCACGATCTCGACGCGCCGCTGGCGGGGCTCGACACGATCGCTCCCGGGAATCGCCCGCCCGTCGAAGTGGTGTTCTGGACCTTCCGCGTCATGGTGGGCCTGGGTTTCCTGATGTTGCTGCTCGGTGTGTCGAGCCTGGTCGCGCGCTGGGCCGGCAAGTTGTACGACTGGGGCTGGCTGAAGCGTTTCGCGATACTCATGGGCCCCGCGGGGTTCATCGCGGTGATCGCCGGATGGATGACCACGGAAGTGGGTCGCCAGCCGTTCACTGTCTACGGACTGCTGCGCACCACCGAATCCGCCTCGCCACTCGCGGCGCCCGCCGTGGGCGCCTCGCTGGTCGCGTTCGTCATCGTGTACTTCGCGGTGTTCGGCATGGGCAGCTGGTACCTGCTCAGGCTCATGTCACGAGCGCCGCAGCCGCACGAGCCCGAGCATCCCAACACGCCGGCGCATGCCGCGGGGATCACGCCGGCACCCGCGCTGGGCGCCACGCCGGCCGGGGAGCGTATCCATGGCTGACAGCGTCGTACTCACCAACATCTGGGCGGGGGTCCTCGCGTTCGCGGTGTTCATGTACGTGGTCATGGATGGCTTCGACCTGGGCATCGGCGTGATGTTTCGGGCCTTCCCCGTCGGCAAGGAACGCGACACCGCGATGAATTCCATCGCGCCGGTGTGGGATGGCAACGAGACCTGGCTGGTACTCGGCGGCGGCGGGTTGTTAGCCGCGTTTCCGCTCGCTTATGCGGTGATCATGTCGGCGCTGTACGCGCCGCTGGTGGCCATGCTGCTCGGCCTCGTGTTTCGCGGCGTGGCGTTCGAGTTCCGCTGGCGCGATCCGGCCCACCGTGGCTTCTGGGATCTCGCGTTCAGCGGCGGTTCGCTGGTCGCCGCGCTCATGCAGGGCATCATGCTCGGCGCGCTGCTGCAGGGCGTGAAGGTCGAGGGACGCGCGTACGCCGGCGGCTGGTGGGACTGGCTCACGCCGTTTTCGCTGCTGACCGGTGCGAGTGTGGTCGTGGGTTATGGACTGCTGGGCGCCTGCTGGCTGAACTGGAAGACCGACGGGGAAACGCAGGTGCACGCGCGCCGTCTCATGCGCATCTTCGCGCCGCTGACGCTGGCCGCCATCGCGGCCGTGAGCGCCGCGACGCCGTTCCTCGGCAACGAATATTTCAACCGCTGGTTCAGCATGCCGCGCGTGTTGTTCACCGCTCAGGTGCCGCTGGTGATCGCCATCCTCACGTGGCGCTTCGTGCGCAGCCTGCGTCGCAACTACGAGCTCGCGCCGTTCGTGCTCACGCTCGCGGTGTTCGGGCTGTCGTTCGTCGGCCTCGGCATCAGCATGTACCCGTACCTCGTGCCGAACCGGATCACGCTCGACATGGCGGCCGCACCGGCTTCGAGCCAGGCCTTCATGCTGGTGGGCGCGTCGATCCTGGTGCCGCTGATCCTCGCGTACACCGCGTGGTCGTACTGGGTGTTCCGCGGCAAGGTTGCGCACGAGGGCTACCATTGAACGTGGATACGTTGCGACGCCTCGGCTGGATGGCCCTCATATGGGCCATGAGCGTGTCCCTGCTTGGGGTAGTTAGCCTGATCCTGCGCTGGTGGTTAATCTAGCGGGGGTCTGGCTCCATTTTTCGTCCCGAAAAATGGTGCCTGACGCCAATCTTCCAACCGCGAGATCTACTGATGAATCACCACGCCGCGCTCTACGCCCTCGGCACCCTTTTGCTGGGCGCCATCGGCATCTGGTTCCACGAATTCGCGCTGCAATGGCAGGCCGTGCCCGCCGGCATCCCGATGCACACGCCGCTCGCCTATCTCAGCGGCGCACTGCTGGTCGCGGGCGGTGGCGCCATCCTGTCGCGCAAGTACGAACGCGGCGGCGCGCTGCTGCTGGCGCTGTTCTACGGTCTCTGGGTGGTCGCGTTCCACCTGCCGAATGCGATCGCGGGTTTCAAACACATCGGCGCGTGGAATGGCCCGGCCGAGATCACGTATCTCACGATGGGCGCGGTGGCGCTGCTTTCGGCCCACGCGGGGCAGTTGCGCCGCACGCTGGCGCTGGTCGCGCGCGTGCTGGCAGGCCTCAGTGCCGTGGTGTTCGGCCTCGCCCATTTCAACTACATCGACTTCACCGCCACCATGGTGCCGGCGTGGATTCCGCCCTCGCAGGTGTTCTGGGCGTGGGCGACGGGTGCCGGGCACCTGGCGGCCGGAGTCGCACTGGTCATCGGCATCCGCGCGCGGCTGGCGGTCACGCTGCACGCGGTCATGATGGGTTCCTTCGTGTTGTTCGTGCACATTCCGCGGGTGATCAGCAGTCCCGAGAAACACGAGGAATGGATCATGCTCGCCGTGTCGGGCGCGCTCACGGGCTCGGCCTTGCTCATCAGGAAATATTCGACTTGAGCGACGACCAGTCCACGCCGCTGCCGCCCATCGTGGTACCGCACACCGAGCTCTCGGTCGACGCACTCACCGGCGTGATCGAGTCCTTTGTGCTGCGCGAAGGCACGGACTATGGCGAGCGCGACGTGCCCTTCGAGACCAAGGTGCTGCAAGTGCGTCGACAGCTGGAGCGGCGCGAGGCCGAGATCGTCTTCGACCCCAATACCGAGAGCATCGACATCGTGGTGCGCAGGCCCGCCACCCGCTGAGGGGGCGGGCGCGGGTATCCGTATCTGTGCGTACGGCGCCCTGGGCGCGCCGGTGTTATCAGTGACCCGTCCAGTGCTCGGGACCATTCCTGGAGTCCTTCCATGAATACCAACGCACTTCCGTTCGGGCTCGGCGCGATCTTGCTAGGTGCGGCGGGAATCTGGTTCCACGATTTCGCCATGCAATGGCAGCCCGTGCCGCCGGATTTTCCGCTGCGGATGCAGTTCGCCATCGTGACCGGCCTGCTGCTCATCCTCGGCGGCGGCGAGACACTGAGCGGCAAGTGGGCCCACGGCGGCGCCGCGCTGCTGGCCGCCATCTACGGACTGTGGGTGGTGATCCTGCACGTGCCGCTCATCGTGATGAAGCCCACGGACCTCGGCACCTGGAACGGTGTGGCCGAGATCGTGCTGATGATTTCCGGCGCCGTCGCGTTGTATGCCGGAGCCCGTGGCCCGCGCGGCCGCGTCGCCACCGCCGTGTGCATCGTGACCGGCCTGTGCGCGCTCGTGTTCGGTGCGACACACTTCAAGTACGTGCAGTTCACGGCCACCATGGTCCCCGCCTGGATCCCGCCCAACCAGATCTTCTGGGCCTATGTCACGGGCACGGTGCACGTCGCCGCGGGGCTCTCGCTGTTGAGCGGTATCCGCCCGCAGCTGGGCGCTAGCGTGCTCGCCGCGATGATGCTGGTGTTCGTGCTCCTGGTGCACATCCCGCGCGTGTACGCATCGCCCGGCGAGGAGCTGGAATGGATCATGTTGGGCGTCGCGCTCTCACTCTCGGGTGCCGCCTGGCTGGTGCGAAAGTACGCGGCCTGAACCGCCCTTGGATAGACTGCGCCTCCCAAGGGAGGGCAGTTCATGCGGGATTGCCAGGTCACCGGACGCGATCGACTGCGAAGCCGCTTCGAGAACCCCCTTTTTGTCGGAAAACAAGAACCTCGAGCGGGTCTTCAAGGTCCTATTCAGCCCGGACGGCAGTGAGATATACATTCGTCCCATGACGGCCAGGAGCGCACGGTGATCACGCGGCGAGGATTGTTAGGACTGGCGTTGACCGCGGCGCTCGCGCCGGCGGCCGAGGCAGCGCGCGGTGCCAGCGCGCTCAAGGCCATCCAGAAGCGCACGGGCGGAAGGCTCGGCGTGCACATCCTGGATACGCAGAGCGGCAAGCGCATCACGCTCGACGACAAGTCGCGGTACGCAATGGCGTCCACGTTCAAGCTGGCGCTCGCGGCCTCGCTGCTCTGGCAGGTCGACAAGGGCGCCTTTCCGCTGGTGCATGCGTTGCCCATCGACAAGGCCGACCTGCTGCCGAACTCGCCGATCATTGCCAAGGCCGTGGAAACCGGCGTCACCCAGCTCTCGGTGCGCGATCTGTGCGGAGCCGCGGTGGCGTTCAGCGACAACGCGGCGGCAAATATCCTGCTCAAGGCCATGGGCGGCCCGGATGCATTCACGCAGTTCATGCGCAGCATCGGCGACGAGACCACGCGGCTCGACCGCTTCGAGCCCGACCTCAACAGCAACCTGCCGGGTGACGAACGCGACACCACCACGCCCTACGCGATGGTGGAAAGCATGTTGCGCATCTTCACGCAGGACGTGCTCACGCTCGGATCGCGCGCGCTGCTGATCGACTGGATGACGGCGGCCAAGACTGGCCTGGACCGCGTGCGCAAGGGGCTGCCGAAGACCTGGGTGTCGAGCGACAAGAGCGGGACGGGCCCGAATGGCGCGTTCAACGATCTCGTCATCACCTGGCCGCTCGAACGCCGGCCGATCATCGTCGCCGTCTACATGAGCGAGTCGAAGCTGCCCGCGGCACAACTCGCCAGCGCCCAGGCTGAAATCGGCAAGCTCGTCGGCGAGGAGAAGTGGCCCTGACTAACCCATCGCGCGCAACACGCGCGGCGGGATGCACCAGACCAGGCAGGCGCGACCGGGCTCGATGCGCCGGGTGAACTCGATACAGGCCGCGCCACCTTTCTTGAAATCGATCTTGAGCCTGGCGTGCCCGTTCAGGCACGCCGACAGCAACGTGCTCAGGTTCGGTTCGTGGCCCACCAGCACCACGGCCTTGTCCTTGCGGGCGCGCAGCATCGTGAACACCTCGTGCGCAGGCTCACCCGACGCCAGCTCGCGCACTTCGACGATCTTCTTGCGGCCCATCTCGCGGGCCAGCAGGTCGGCCGTATGGCGCGCGCGCACGAACGGGCTGGTCAACAGCGCCGCCGACTTCGGTAACACGGTCGCGAGTCCGCGCGCCGCCTTGCGGAATTTCTGTTTGCCTGCCGGCGTGAGCGGGCGCAGCGCATCGTTGGGCCAGCGCTTGCGATTGCGGTCATGCGCGATGGCATGTCGTACCAGGAACACCTTCATGGCATCGCCTCCGGAGCGGGCGCCGCCCCCGAATGTGCCACGCGTTTCATGGCCTCGCTGAGCTCGCGCCAGCGACCCTTGCGCACGCGCCGCCACGCCTTGTCGAACTTCTCGCGGCACCGCTCGAAGGCCTGCACGTCGCGTTCCACCAGGCGCCCGACGAGGAACGACGTGGAGGAGGGCAGGCGCGGACTGCCGGTGACCAGCTGCGTGAAACGCTGCTCGCGCACGGTGGAGTCGTGGTAATCGCCTAACACGGTCTGCAACTTCGCGAGTGCGTGGACAAAGGATTGCGCCGCGTCGCCGTACAGGCCTGCGAAGGCGTCCACCGTGTAACGCAGCCGCTTCGCGCGGATTCGCACCTCGTGGAAATCGTCGGGCGACGAGCTCGCGTCGATACGTCGCGCGCGCTTGCGCAATGCCCGCGCGGCGTCCCGCACCAGCTCGCGCGCGACGTCGCCCGTGAGCGCGCGTCGGGCACGTGCGCTGCCGGGCGTGCGCTCGCGCAGGTTGCGATCCCACTCCTGCGTCCAGCGTCGATACGGCGGCGACTCGAGCGCCTGCAGCAGGCGCGTACGAGCCTGCGCCCGCCGCGCGGCCAGGCGCTCGCGGATCGGATCCAGACCTGCGCGTGCGTCGGGCTCGAGTGCGGCCAGCGCGCCTTCGAGGAAGGCGAGTTGCACGTCGCAATCGCGCACCGCGCCGAGACGTTTGACGAGCTGGTGCACGCGACCGCGGCTGGCGACTGCCCAGGTGGGGCCGAAGCCCCGGAACATCCGCAGCAACACTTCGAGATGCCGGACGGCCACGCGCATTTCGTGGGTGGCCTGCGGGGAACCCGAGCGCACGTCGGCTTCCTTCGACAGCACGGCGCGGAAAAATCTTTGCAGCGTCACGAGTTGCGCATCGGCAAAGGGCATCCCTGTCGTGAGCGCGGACGCATCGGCCTGTGCCTCCGGTCCTGGGTGGGCGGGAGGCTCGAGGCCGGCCACTGCGAGCCCGGCACGAAACTTGGACATCTCCACGGGCTCGAGCTGGGCCGCGGCCCGCAGCTGCTCCACGATCGGACTGACGGCTTCGGGCTCGGCGTTGAGACATTCCACTTCGACGCGGCGCAGTTCTCTCGACGCGCCCGAAGGCGTCTCGATCGAAGTCTCGTCGAGATCCACTTCCGCGAGCGGCAGCTCGCTGTCGGCTTCGAGAAGCTGCTGGCGCTCGCGACGCGTGCTCGCTTGGAACAGCGGATTCAGCGTGCGCGTGCCGACGAGCTCGCGGATGCGGCCGCCGATGCCCGCGCCGCGCGCGAGGACTTCCTCGAGCTCCGCGCTGTCGACGGTCTCCGAGAGCTCGGTGCGTCGCGAAAGGCCGCCGCTCCCTGCATGCAGGGATTTCAGCGTGACTTCGATTTCACGGCGGCCCGTGTCATCGGCATGCCGCGCCTCGCGCACGCGCAGCGCAAAGCCCGCGCGGAAAATCGTCCAGTCGGGCGAGTCGTAGTACGTGTCGCGCATCGTGAGCGTGGGTCGCGAGGCGAAACGGCGCTCGGATAGCGCTGTGGATTGGGCTGCGAGCCAGGCGCGTGTCGATTCGAGATCGCGCGCGCTGAATTGCCATTCCTGTTCGACGTGACGGTCCATGCTCACACCGTCCTCGGGTCAGTTGCGGCTCAGTTGCCGGACTTCTCTCTCGCCACCGCGCGATAACCGATGTCGCGCCGGTATTGCATGCCCTGCCAGGAAATCTCGTCGACCAGGGCGTAGGCCTGGGCCTGTGCCAGCGAGACGCTGGTGCCCAGGCCGACGGCACACAATACGCGCCCGCCGTTGGTGAAAACTCGCCCATCCGCGGCGCGGGTGCCCGCGTGGAAAACCTTGCCCGGGAGCCGTGCAGCGCGTTCCAGGCCTCCGATGGGATCGCCCTTGCGGACTGTCTCCGGGTAGCCGGCGGCCGCCAATACGACGCCCAATGCCGCGCGCGGGTCCCAGTCCGCCTGGACCTGGTCCAGGCGCCGGTCCAGCGCGGCTTCGCACAGGGCCACGAGATCGCTCTGCAGCCGCATCATGATGGGCTGGGTTTCGGGATCGCCGAAACGGCAGTTGTACTCGAGCACGTTGGGCGTGCCATCCGGGTGCACCATGATGCCGGCGTACAGGAAGCCCGTATAAGGCGTGCCGTCCTTCGCCAGCCCGCGGATCGTGGGCTCGATGACCTCGCGCATGATGCGCTCGTGCAGCGCACGCGTGACCACCGGTGCGGGCGAATAGGCCCCCATGCCGCCGGTATTCGGGCCCGCGTCGGCATCGCGCAGGCGCTTGTGATCCTGCGACGTGGCCATGGTCAGGATGTTCCTGCCGTCGGCCATCACGATGAAGCTGGCTTCCTCGCCCGGCAGGAATTCTTCGATGACCACCTGGTCACCCGCGGATCCGAACTGGCCCGCGAACATGGACTCGGCGGTGGCGATGGCTTCATCGGCGCTGTCCACGATGACCACGCCCTTGCCGGCCGCGAGGCCGGACGCCTTCACGACAATAGGCGTGCGTTGCGCGCGCACCCAGGCTGGATCGAACGTATCGCGCGTGAACGTCGCATACGCGGCCGTCGGGATGCCGTGACGCTTGAGGAATTCCTTGGTGTAGGCCTTCGATCCTTCGAGCTGCGCCGCAGCCTGCCGTGGGCCGAAACAACGCAGGCCCGCGGCCTGGAACGCATCGACCACGCCGATGACCAGCGGCGCCTCGGGGCCGATGATGGTGAGACCGACCTGCTCGCGCTTCGCGAGCGCCACGAGGCCGGGTACGTCCTCGGCGGCCACGTCGACATTGCGCACGCGCGGTTCGGTGGCGGTGCCGCCATTGCCCGGCGCGACCAGAACCTCGGAGACTTTCGGCGACTGCGCGCATTTCCACGCGAGCGCGTGCTCGCGACCGCCGCTGCCGACGATCAGTACCTTCATCGGGCTAGTGCCTGAAATGGCGCATGCCGGTGAACACCATGGTCATGCCGTGTTCATCGGCCGCGGCGATGACCTCATCGTCGCGCTTGCTGCCGCCGGGCTGCACGATGGCCGCGATGCCGTACTCGGCGGCCACGTCGATGCCATCGCGGAACGGGAAGAAGGCGTCCGAGGCCATGGAGCTGCCCGGCACTTCGAGTCCTTCGTCCTTCGCCTTGAGCGCGGCCACGCGCGTCGAATACACGCGCGACATCTGCCCCGCGCCGACACCGATGGTCATGCCGTCGCGCGCGAACACGATGGCGTTCGACTTCACGTACTTGCACACGCGCCATGCGAACCACAGGTCCGCGTATTGCGTGGGCGTCGGCTGCTTCTTCGTCACCACCTTGAACGTGGCCGGATCGGCAAGCGCGGTGTCACGGTTCTGCACCAGCATACCGCCGACCACGCTGCGATATTCGAGCTCGGAAGGCGAGCGATTTGCGAGTGGACCCACCACGAGCACGCGCACGTTCTGGCGGCTCGCGAGCACCGCGGCAGCGCCCGCCGACACGGCCGGGGCTGCGATGACCTCGACGAATTGCCGACCCACGATCGCCGACGCGGTGGCTTCGTCGAGCTCGCGATTGAACGCGATGATGCCGCCGAAGGCTGAGGTGGGATCGGTGCGGTACGCGCGATCGTATGAATCCACGAGCGACACGGCCGTGGCGACGCCGCAGGGGTTGGCGTGCTTGACGATCACGCAGGCAGGCTCGTTGAACACGCGCACGCATTCGACGGCCGTGTCCGTGTCCGCGATATTGTTGAACGAGAGCTCCTTGCCCTGGAGCATGCGCGCGTTGGCCACGCAGGAACCGGCCGCGCCGAGCTCGCGATAGAACGCGGCACGCTGGTGCGGGTTTTCGCCGTAGCGCAGGTCCTGGAGTTTCTCGTACACGAGCGGCAGAGTTTCCGGGAAGGATTCCCCGCCCTGCGCTTCGCGATTCAGCAGGTAGGAGGACACCATGGTGTCGTATTTCGCGGTATGCGCGAACGCCTTGGCCGCGAGCGCGGAGCGCGTGTCGATGCTGGTCGCGCCCGCATTGGCCTCGAGATCGGCCAGCACACGCGCGTAGTCAGCGGGATCGACGACGACCGTGACCGATTCATGGTTCTTCGACGCCGCACGCACCATCGCGGGGCCACCGATGTCGATGTTCTCGATCGCATCGGCGTAAGTACAGTCGGGTTTGGCGACGGTCGCCGCGAATGGATACAGGTTCACCGCGAGCAGATCGATGCGCGGGATGTCGTGCGTGGCCATGACGGCGTCGTCAGTGCCGCGACGCCCCAGCAGGCCGCCGTGCACGCGCGGGTGCAGAGTCTTCACGCGGCCATCCATGATCTCGGGAAAGCCCGTGTACGTGGACACCTCGATGACCGGAATGCCGGCGTCAATGAGCGCGCGGGCTGTTCCACCAGTGCTCAGGATCTCGACCTTGCGCGTAACCAGGGCGCGCGCGAATTCCACCAGCCCCGTTTTGTCGGAGACCGACAGCAGGGCGCGGCGGATCGTGACGAGCATCGAGGCCTGGATCTTCAGGAAACTGGGTTTTTCAGGCCGAAAGGCCGAACTGGCGCATCTTCTTGCGCAAGGTGCCCCGGTTGATGCCGAGGATGGCCGCGGCACGGCACTGATTGCCGGCTGAATAATCGAGCACGGCGCGGAACAGCGGTTCTTCGACCTCGCGCAGCACCATGTCGTACAGGTGCGCCGGCTTGTGGCCGTTCAGGTTCGAAAAATAATCGGAGAGGGCGCGTTCGGCGTGATTGCGCAGCGGCACTTCAAGCGCGCCGTTGCGACCGGAGTCTTTCCTGGTCCGTGAAGTTTTCGCCGTCATGAACATCGCCCCATCGTTCGGTGCCCGAGCCTGAACACGTACTGTCTTCTACACACGTCGCAATACCTCCCCAGGTTGCAACGGTGGCCTCGGCGTCGAGGAGACGTTCGAGACTTTCTTTCGTCAACGCAAACTGCGTAGCCGACGATTCAGCTGCCATCAACTCCCGACGGACATCGGGTGCATCCTGCAACTTTCCGAAATACCAACCGAGGTGTTTGCGTGCTACCCGAATGCCAGTCTCTTCGCCGTAAAAGTCGTAGAGGGATTCGAGGTGCGCGAGGATGGTATCGCAAATTTTTCGGAGTGGAAGAGCAGGCGCATTTTTTCCGTGAGTAAAAAAATGTTTGACATCACGGAAGATCCACGGAGAGCCATGAGCAGCGCGGCCGAGCATTACTCCTGATGCTCCAGTGAAATCAAGCACTGAGCGTGCTTTCTGCGCGCTGTCGATATCACCATTTGCGAATAACGGGATACTGACGCGCGATCTGATTTCTCTGATGGTTTCGTACTCCGCATCGCCATCGTAAAAATCTTCGCGCGTGCGTCCGTGCACGGCGAGCGCTGCGATGCCACACGATTCAGCGAGTTGCGCGATGCGCACGCCGTTGCGCGCATCGCGACTGAATCCAGTGCGAGTCTTCAGCGTCACCGGCACGCTGGATGCAGAGACCACGCGCTCGAGGATTCTGCCGACCAGCGCCTCATCGGTGAGTAATGCCGAGCCACACAACCGGTTACATACTTTTTTTGCCGGGCAGCCCATGTTGATGTCGATGATCTGCGCGCCCAGGTCGATGTTGCGGCGGGCCGCCTCGGCGAGCGCCTCCGGATCCGCGCCGGCGAGCTGCACGACGCGCGGTTCGGGCTCGCCTTCGTGATTCATGCGCGCTTTCGTTTTCTTCGTCATCCAGAGCCGCACGTCACTCGTGATCATTTCTGACGCCGCGAGGCCCGCGCCGAAGTGTTTTGCGATCACGCGGAAGGGGCGGTCGGTGACTCCGGCCATGGGCGCGAGCACGACGTTGGATTCCAACGTGTAAGGACCGATGCGTAGCATGGAATCGCGCGTTATCGGTTAAATCGCGTCAGCCCGCGCTGCGGCGACGCGCGTCGTTGGCACAGCCGATGTTGCCGCTGTCACCGCGCAGGCAGGCGTCGATCTCGAAGCCGATTGCGGCTCTTCCCGGATCGATCACGTGCAGCTCCGCGTCGATGCGTTGATCCGGCTCGAGCAGGCGCTGGCCCGCGGCGCGTGGTGGCAGGTATTCGCGTGGTTCCAGATCGCGCGTGGCCACCGCATTTCCATATCGATCCTGCAGCGTGAGCCGGAGCAGGGGCAGCGGCTGCACGCGATCGCTGTCGTTCTGCACAGACAGCCTTACTCGCAGCCGCGTGCCTTCACCGCCCTCGGCATCGGCGCCGAGTTGTTTGACCGTGTACGCGTTCAGATCCCAGCGCGGCGTGACGGCAATGCCGAACCATCCATAAACAGTGCTCGCCAGGGGACCGAGCGAAGGACTCAACACCAGCGACTGGCGGTTGTGATGCACGAGCTGGAGCACCAGCACGAGCACCAGGGCCGCGATGCCGGCGATGTACTGCCAGCGCGGACGGGCGGGTGGTTTGTCCTCGAGCAGCGGTTCGAGAACCGTGTCCCCGCTGGCGGCTGAGACGCCTTTCACGTCGCGCGCGGCACGAACTACCGCGGGTTCTTCGACGTCATCCGTGCTCGTTTCTTCGAACGGAGTCTGCAGCGCGCGATTTTCAGCCGTGCGCGAGTGCATCGCCTGCGCTTCGGCCTCTTCGAACATCTCCTGAACCCAGGTGGGATCGCCGACCGGCGCTTCCTGCGTGGCTTCCGGCTCGACTTCCGGCAAGGGTTCCGGCTCGGGCTCCGGCTCCTGCGCGAAAGGCGATTCTTCGATCACGGATTCCGAATCCGCGGGCGGATCGTCATCGAGCAGCGACCACTCGCCGGGCGCGACCGTATCGGTGTGTGAGGGCGCGTCGATCCCCGGTTCGGGCTCGGCGAACACCGGCGGCGCCGGCTGTGGCTCTTCGGCCAGCACGACCTCCTCATAACTACCGGAGGTGGTGTCGTGTTCGGCCTGCGAGGGCGAGATGAAGATCTCCGACACATCGGTGGCCGTGTCATCGAACTCCATCGACTGCTCTTCGATCTCCCCGGGCGCGGGCTGGTCGATTTCCGGTTGTGGCTCGGCGAAGAACTCGGGCTCGGGCGGAGGCAGGGACTCCGGGGCAGGCGCCGCTTCTGGCTCGGGTAGTAGTTCCGGCTCGGGTAGTGGTTCCGGTTCGGGCGTGGCCGCTTCAGGCGCCACCGGTTCGGGCTGCGGTTCCGGTTGTGGTTCGGGTTGTGGCTCCGGCTCCGGTTCGAACGCCACGCCGGCACCCATCGCGGGTTCGGCGGGAGGCCTCGTCGGCGGCAGTTTGCTGGTGTTGGGATCGCCCTCGCGCAACGCGATCAGGGCGTTGAAAACGTTGGCGCAGCGGCCGCAGCGCACGTAGCCCTGCCCGGCGCGCAGGTCCACGGTCGTGACGACCAGGGTCAGCGTGCATTTGGGGCAGACGGTGAACAAGCGAGACCCCTTTATGCGCGACGGACGCCGGAGAGCGCCGTCCAGCCATCGCGCGTCGCGAATGGCGCGATATCAAACCACGGTGCGTGCGCACGTGTCACCTCGTCGGCCTGGGTCGCCAGCAGGCCCGCGAGAACGATCTCGCCGCCGGGTCGCGTCAGCGCGGCGAAGCGTGGCGCCAGTTCGCACAGCGGCCCGCAAAGGATGTTAGCCAGCAGGATGTCGACGCCCGTGGGCAGCTCGGTATCGGAGCTCACCACGTGAATCCGCGCGCCGACGTCATTGGCGACTGAATTGTCCCGGGTGGCCGTGAGCGCCTGCGGATCGATGTCGAAGGCATGGGCCTCGCGCGCGCCGAGTTTCACGGCGGCCACCGCCAGCACACCGGACCCGCAGCCGTAGTCGATGGCCACCTGGCCTTCGTGCGCGTGTTCGTCGAGCCAGCTCAGGCACATGGCGGTGGTGGCGTGCGTGCCGGTACCAAAGGCCAGACCGGGATCCAGCCGCACGATGACGGCGCCCTGCGTGTGTACGTGCGCGTGGTGAGGCGCGACCCACAAGCGATGCCCGAAGCACATCGGGTGGAAGTCGCGCAGCCACTCGCGCTCCCACACCTTGTCCGCGAGTGTTTCGACGGCGATGCGCGCGGGGTCGACGCGCAGCACGTGCGCGAGGCCGATGACGATCTCCTGCGGCTTGCAGTCGAACGGGAACAGCGCCTGCAGCCGCGAGTGCGGCCACAGCCGGAATTCGCCCGGCGCCGGCTCGAGGATCGGATCGTCGCGCTGGTCGGTGTACGTCACGGCCAGCGCGCCGAACTCGAAGCAGGCTTCCTCGACGCGCTCGGCGTCCAGGTCGTCGAGCTCCATTGTCAGGGCTATCTGCGGCAAGGAACCATCCAGCCAGCGTTACTTGAGGCCCAGTCGGCGCTCCAGGTAGTGGATGTCCTGACCACCCGTGCGGAACGCCTGGTGCGTGAAGATTTCCTGGTGCAGGGCCGTGTTCGTCTTGATGCCTTCGACCACCATCTCGGCGAGCGCATTGCGCATGCGTGCAATGGCCGTCTCGCGCGTATCGCCATAGGCGATGACCTTGGCGATCAGCGAGTCGTAGTGCGGCGGCACGTTGTAGCCCGAGTAGATGTGGCTATCCACGCGGATGCCGGGACCGCCGGGCGCGTGCCACAGCTTGATCGGGCCAGGCGAGGGCATGAAGGTCTTCGCGTCCTCGGCATTGATGCGGCATTCGATCGCATGGCCGGTGAGCTTGATGTCATTCTGCGCGAACTGCAGCTTCTCGCCCGAGGCGATCAGCAGCTGCGCCTTCACGAGGTCGATGCCGGTGATGAGCTCCGTGACCGGGTGCTCCACCTGGATGCGCGTGTTCATCTCGATGAAGTAGAACTCGCCGTCCTGGTAGAGGAACTCGAGCGTGCCGGCGCTGCGGTAACCCACGGCCTTGCAGGCCGCGACCACGCGCTCGCCCATCATCTCGCGCTGCTTCTCGGTGATGCCGGGCGCGGGCGCCTCTTCGACCACCTTCTGGTGGCGGCGCTGCATGGAGCAGTCGCGCTCGCCCAGATGGATCACGTTGCCGTGATGATCGGCGAGCACCTGGAATTCGATGTGACGCGGGCGTTCCAGGAATTTCTCCATGTACACCTGGTCGTTGTTGAATGCCGCGAGCGCTTCACCCTTGGTCACCTGGATGGCGTTCAGCAACGCGGCCTCGCTATGCACGACGCGCATGCCGCGGCCGCCGCCGCCACCCGAGGCCTTGATGATCACCGGGTAACCGATGTCGCGCGCGATCCTGAAGTTCTCTTCGGGCACGTCGCCGAGAGGGCCGCCCGAGCCGGGCACGCAGGGCACGCCGGCCTTCTTCATCACGTTGATGGCGGAGACCTTGTCTCCCATCATGCGGATCACGTCGGCGCGCGGGCCGATGAACGTGAAGCCGCTCTTCTCGACGCGTTCCGCGAAGTCCGCGTTCTCGGAGAGGAATCCGTAGCCCGGGTGGATGCCCACGGCGTCGGTGACCTCGGCCGCGCTGATGATGGCGGGCATGTTGAGGTAGCTCTTCTGCGACTGCGGCGGGCCGATGCACACCGACTCGTCGGCCAGCAACACGTGCTTGAGGTTGTAGTCGGCCGTGGAATGCACGGCCACGGTCTTGATGCCGAGCTCGCGGCAGGCGCGGAGGATCCTCAGCGCGATCTCGCCGCGATTGGCGATGACGATTTTGTCGAGCATGGGCCGGGTTTATTCGATCACGAAGAGCGGCTGCCCGAATTCCACCGGGTCGCCATTGGTGGCCATGATCGCGGTGATCTTGCCCGCCTTGTCGCTCTCGATCTGGTTCATCATCTTCATCGCTTCGATGATGCAGAGGACCTGGCCTTCCTTCACTTCGCTGCCGATCTCGACGAAGGGCTTGGCACCGGGTGACGGCGCGCCGTAGAAGGTGCCGACCATGGGAGCGGCGACCACGTGTTCATTCGGACGACGCGCGGCGGCAGCCGGAGCAGCGCCGGCCGCTGCGGCAGCCGCAGGCGCGGCGGCGGGAGCGGCAGCAGGCACCGGCGCCTGCATCATCGCGGGTGCGACGTGCGTGACGACTCCGCCCGTGGGCATGCGGCTGATACGCACGGCTTCCTCGCCTTCCTTGATCTCGATTTCGGCGATCCCCGACTCTTCGAGTAGTTCGATCAGCTTTTTGACTTTGCGAATGTCCAAGGTAATAAGCCCTTT
This sequence comes from Steroidobacteraceae bacterium, assembly GCA_035279135.1. Taxonomy (GTDB): domain Bacteria; phylum Pseudomonadota; class Gammaproteobacteria; order Steroidobacterales; family Steroidobacteraceae; genus CADEED01. The sequence continues at coordinate 4,712 of DATEII010000004.1, read as the reverse complement.
CTTATGAAGATTTAACGGGAGACGCGCGCGGCAGCTGCTTGCACGGCCAACTCGTAGCCCAATGCGCCCAGGCCGACGATGCAACCCACGGCGATGTCCGAGAAATACGAGTGGTGGCGGAATTTTTCGCGCGCGAAGGTGTTGGAGAGATGCAGTTCGATGAATGGCAGCTTCACGCCGAGCAGGGCGTCGCGCAGCGCCACGCTGGTATGGGTGAAGCCACCGGGGTTGATGATGGCGAAGGCGATGCCATTGGCCTTGGCGGTCTGTACCCGGTCGATGAGCTCGTGCTCGGCATTGCTCTGGAAGGCGATGAGCTCATGGCCGAGACGGGTTGCCGCGTTTTTGGCTCGCTCTTCGATGGACGCCAGGGTGTCGGACCCGTAAACCTCGGGTTCCCGCTGCCCCAGCAGGTTCAGATTCGGGCCGTTGAGTAATAAAAAGCGCGCCATAACGGCCGTCGACACCATCCCCGGATGAATGAAGGCGGCGAATTTACCGTAATTGGCGGGTAACGTGCGGGGCTTTCGTCAATCTGGCGCGAATCGGCTAATTCGTAGCGTCGGCGGCGTGGTTTGCGTCGCTCTGTGCGCGATTGGCGGCCATCGTGCGGAAGGCATCATTGACGGCGGCCTGCGCTGCCTCCAGCGTCAAAGCGCCTTTGTCGATGTCCCGAAGCCGATCGAACGCGAAGTTGGCCTCATCTTCGTGTAACTCGCCTACCTTGATGGTCAGGATGCGATTTTTGCTGTCCACAAAGACGCTGAAGGGGAAGGCCATGCCCATGCCAAAAGCCTCGGCAGCGGCCAAGCCGTCCTCTTCGCCGACCAGCAGCGGGTACTGGAGCGGCGTCTTGGTCAGGAACTTGGCGACATCTTCCTTGAAGTCGACGGCAATGCCGACGATCTCGGCATTTTGGGCCTTGCGCTCCATTCTTATCTTATTGAGCAGCGGGATCTCGCGACGACAGGGCGCGCACCACGTCGCCCAGAAATTCACCATCAGCGGGCGGCCGCCGAAGCTCGCGAGCTGGGTTGGCTTGCCGTCCATGTTGGCGAGCGAGATGTCGGGCAGCGTGGTCGGAACCACTTTTTTCGGTGGTTCGGCCGGGGCCGAAGTGTCGGGCTGAGGCGAGGGAGCCACCGGCGCTGCAGTCACCATGGGGGACTCGGCGTGCCGGCCGCGATACGCAAGGAAGCCCGCGCCGCCCGCGGCGAGAATGATCAGCGCCGCGCCGAGCAGGCGCGGTGTCGAAAATGCTGACATCAGGTTGTCGGGGGTGTGTTGGAAGCGACCGCTTGTCGAACCACGCCCGCGAATTCCGCGGCTTTCATGAATCCGACGACGCGGAAGTTTGTCCGTTCCGCTCCGTCCGCGCCATAGAAGGCGATGGTCGGCGGGCCGAAGATCCCGAAGTGCTGGAGCAACGCGCGGTCGTCATCGTCATTCAAGGTGACGTCGGCCTGCAGCAGCGTGGTGTTCGCGAGCGCCTGCTGAACTTCGGCTTCGGTGAAGGTGTTGTGTTCCATCTCTTTGCACGACACGCACCAGTCGGCATAGAAATCCAGCATCACGGACCGGCCGGCCTTGGAGGCCGCGGCGACTTCGCGCTCGAGATCCGCGATGGTCTTGATGCGCTTGAACTCGAGCTGCTTCTGCTGGCCGGCGAGCTGGGGAATCGGCGCCAGCGGATTGGTCGCACCCAGCGCCGCGCCGGCGATCAGGGCGATGCCATACAAACCGGCCGCCGTGCCCACGAGACGCGCCAAGCCGCGCGCACCCGCGGATTTCGCATGCGCACGCCACAGGATCCAGGCCAGCGCGATCGCCGGTGCGGCCCACAGCAGCATGCCGGCCCAACCCGGCACGATGCGGCCGAGCAGCCAGGCGGCCACGGCGAGGAACATCACGCCGAACAGGTTCTTGATGGTCTCCATCCACGCGCCGGCGCGCGGCAGCAGCGCACCCGCGGACGCGCCGACCAGCAGCAGCGGCGTGCCCATGCCGAGCGCGATGGACAACATCGCCACGCCGCCGCGCACCGCGTCGCCCGTCTTCGCGACGAACGTCAGCGCGCCGATGAGCACCGGCGCGACGCAGGCCGACACGATCAGCGCCGACAACGCGCCCATGACGGCGACGCCGACGAACGTGCCCGCACGCTGGTTGTTGCTCGCATCGCTGAGCCGGGTCTGGATGAAGCTCGGCACTTCGATCGTGAACAGGCCGAACATCGAGGCCGCGAGCACGATGAACAGCAGCGCGAACGGCACCAGGATGTACCACTGGTTGAAGATGGCCTGCAGGTTCACGCCGCCGCCGATGAATGCGGCGAGCACACCCATGAGCACGTAGATCGCCGCGATGCCGCCGACGTAGCTCAGCGAGAGCAGGAACGCACGGCCGGGCGTGGTCTTGTCACCACTGCCCGCGATGATGCCCGAGAGGATCGGCACCATCGGCAGCACGCAGGGCGTGAATGCCATGAGCAATCCGCCGAGATAACCCACGGCAATGACGATGAGCAGGCTGCCGCCCGCGATCTGCGCGGCGAAGCTGTCCTGCTCGGAGACATAGCCGCCGCCACTCGAGGCACTGCCGGCGCTGCTGGCCACCGTGGCCGGCGCGCCATCGAGCGAGACGTTGAGCACCTTGGTGATGGGCGGATAACACAGGCCCGCATCGGCGCAACCCTGGTAGGTCACTTTGACGTCCGCGGACTTCGCGCCGGGCGGGACGGAGAAGGTGGCGTCCAGGCTCTGGCGATAGACTTCCTGCTCGCCGAAATACTCGTCGGAATGCGGGAGGCCCTTCGGCAGCACCAGCGCACCGACGGGCTGCGCGGCGTTCGCGGGCTCGAACTTGATGCGTTGCTTGTAGAGATAGTAGCCGTCGGCGATGCGCCAATTGAGCTGCACGCTGTTGGCCGACTGCGCATCCGCCGTCAGCACGAAGGCGACGTCGGGATCGAGGTACTCGTCTTCCGTTTCGACGACCTGCGGCTTGGCCTGGTCGAAGATCTTGTCGGCGGTGGTTTTCGCGGCCGCGGCGACCTTGACGGTGGCATCCCAGACGCTCGGCGGATAACAGAGCCCCGCATCGGCGCAGCCCTGCCATTTAAGCTTCAGGGCGACCGTGTCGCCGGCCTTGGCGCCGGTCAGCGGCGCGGTCACCTTGAAGGTGTGGCGGAAGACGACCTGCTCGCCAAAGTAGTCGTCCTTGTGGATCTCGCCCTTCGGGTAGGTCGACTCTCCGACCGTGACGCCGGGCGTCGCGGCCGAGAGGCCCATGCGCTTCTCGTAGAGGTAGTACCCGTCGATCACCTTCCATTCGACGGTGACCTGGGATTCATCGGCCGTGGCCGTGTACTTGAAGGCCTGTTCGGGCGGCAGGTACTCGTCCTCGCCAATCGCCCACGCGGTCGACGCGCTTGCGAGCAGGGCCAGCAAGGCCAGGGACGAGCTCAACCACGGGGAAAGACTCTTCGCGCGCACCAGACACCTCTTTATGGGCCCCGCAACTGCCGGGGCCGCAATCCTATTCGACATATGAGCGGGCGGAACCGCCGGATGATCGGCCAGACATCGGCCTGCTGCGTGGATGTGACCCGCAAATCGGCCCCGAAATTTCATCGGGGATCGGCCCCAAACGCCCATTTGGGGCCAATCCCCAAATAAACCTGGTCTGCGGGTTGAAAACAGAGAGTCGATCAATACAATTAGCAGCCTCTTGGGGGGAGTGCTAACAGCGCCCACCCCTTGGTAAATCAAACAGTTCCATTCACCCATCACTCATTTAAGGAGCGAAACCATGAAGATTCGTCCTCTTCATGACCGCGTGATCGTGAAGCGCCTCGAGGAAGAGCGCGTTTCCGCCGGCGGCATCGTGATTCCCGACACCGCTGCAGAGAAGCCCGTCCAGGGCAAGGTCGTCGCAGTAGGCAAGGGCAAGATTTTGGAAGACGGCAACGTCCGTCCGCTCGACGTGAAGGTCGGCGACAAGATCCTGTTCGGCAAGTACTCCGGCACCGAAGTGAAGGTGGATGGAGATGAACTCGTGGTCATGCGTGAAGAAGACGTCATGGCCGTCATTGAGGGCAAATAACCATGGCTGCTAAAGAAGTACGTTTCAGCGATGACGCGCGCGCGCGCATGTTCCGCGGCGTGAACATCCTCGCCAACGCCGTCAAGGCGACGCTCGGCCCCAAGGGCCGCAACGCAGTGCTCGACAAGAGCTTCGGCGCCCCCACCGTCACGAAGGACGGTGTCTCGGTCGCGAAGGAGATCGAGCTCAAGGACAAGTTCGAGAACATGGGCGCGCAGATGGTGAAGGAAGTTGCTTCCAACACCTCCGATGAGGCCGGCGACGGCACCACGACCGCGACCGTTCTCGCGCAGGCGATCATCCGCGAAGGCCTGAAGGCCGTTTCCTCGGGCCGCAACCCGATGGACATCAAGCGCGGTATCGACAAGGCCGTCATCACGGCCACCGAAGAGATCAAGAAGCTCGCCAAGCCCTGCAAGGACAACAAGGCGATCGCCCAGGTCGGAACGATCTCGGCGAACTCCGACGAGTCCATCGGCAAGACCATTGCCGAAGCCATGGACAAGGTCGGCAAGGAAGGCGTGATCACGGTGGAAGAGGGCTCGGGCCTGCAGAACGAACTCGACGTCGTCGAGGGCATGCAGTTCGACCGCGGCTACCTCTCGCCG
>DATEII010000003.1:0-11784 GCA_035279135.1 Steroidobacteraceae bacterium | reverse complement strand
CCGTGGTGATGGCGGAGAAGATCGCCGAGCTGCGCGACTGGGCCGCCGAGAGAACCGTTCCGGCCGACTGAGAAAATGGGGTCAGGCACCATTTCCGGACGGAAATGGAGCCAGACCTCGGCTAGCTACTTGTCCTGGCCGTTCGCCGCGGGCAGCTCCGTCGCCCGCGCATCACCCAGGTACTTCGGCAGGTCGAGCCCCGCCATCGCGGCCACGTCGTGCAGCGGCGGCAGGCTCTTGACCATGCCCGCGAGGAAGTTCGCCGTTCCAGAACCACCGCTCGCACTGGCACCGGGGCCCGAGTCCCACACTACAACCTTGTCGATCTTGATGGCCTTGATGGCCTCGACCTGCAGCGTGACGATCTGCTCGAGCTTCTCGGTGAGCAGAAGCGTGGCCGCGGCGCGCGCATCGTTGTTCGCGCTCTTGACGAGCGCCTGGTAACCCTGCGCCTTGGCCTCGAGCACCTGGCGGATACCTTTCGCCTCGGCTTCGTACTTGAGCAGGATCGCGTCCGCTTCACCCTGCGCTTCGCGGCGCGCCTTCTCGGCCGTGGCTTCGGCGGCGATGGTGACCTTCTGCTTCTCGATCTGCTGCGGCACGACCTCGGCCGCGGTCAGGCGCTGCAGCTCGGCCTTGGCCTGCGCGCGCTGGATTTCCGCCTCGGCGTCGTACTGCGCGACCTGGCCGCGCTGTGCGGCCTGCGCGGACTGCACGGAAAGCTCGGCGTTCGACTGCGCGATAAGCGCCTTGGCACGGTTTTCACCCGCGATGGCTTCGGCTTCCTGCGCTTCGACGAACACGCGCTTCTCGGCCTCGGCCTTCTTCTGGCCCTGGACCGACGTGGCCTGGTTCTGCGCGACACGGATCTGCATGTCACGCGTGGCCTCGGCTTCACCGATGGTGGCGAGCGTTTCCTGCTGCTGCACGTAAACGCGCTTGTCGGCTTCGGCCTGTTTCTTGCCCTTCTCGGACTCCGCGATGTTCTGCGCCACCTTGATGGTGCGTTCGCGCACCTGCTCGGCTTCACCCACCGAACCCTTGCGGTCCTGGTCGGAGACGTCGATCTTGGCCTGGTTGATGGCTTCCGACGCGGCCTTCTTGCCGATGCTTTCGATATAACCCGACTCGTCGGTGATGTCGGTGATGTTCACGTTGATCAGGTACAGGCCGATCTTGTTGAGCTCGGGCGCCACGTTGCGGCGGATCGCGTCGAGGAATTTCTCGCGGTCCTGGTTGATCTGCTCGATGGTCAGCGAAGCGACCGTGAGGCGCAGCTGGCCGAAGATGATCTCGCGCGCCATGTTCTCGACCGCATCCTGGTCGAGGTTGAGCAGTCGCTCGGCCGCGTTGTTCATGATCGCTTCTTCGGTCGCGATGCCCACGGTGAACGTGCTCGGCACGTTCACGCGGATGTTCTGCAGCGACAGCGCCTTCGACAGCGGGATGCTGATCGTGAGCGGCGTCAGGCTCATGTACGTGTAGTCCTGGATCAGCGGCCAGATGAAGGCGCCGCCGCCATGGATGCAGCGCGCGGATTGTCCCTTGCCGACCTTGCCGTACACCACGAGCACCTTGTCCGAAGGGCAACGCTTGTAGCGCGTGGCCAGGAACGAGAGAGTGACCATCACGAGGATGGCCAGCAGAATGACCGGCACGACGGCCGCTGTGAAATCCATGCGAGACCCTCCGCGCGTCAGCCGCGCGCTTGCTGACTACTGCCCGACTTCAGCGAACCAGGGGCGCAACCACGAGCGTGTTTGCCGACACGCCCTGCACCCGGATCGCCGTTCCCGTGGGAATCGCGGCGCCATCGGCGGACACCGCTTCGAACTCGCGCAGCCGGTTGGCGAAGTTGATCTGTACCCGGCCGCCGTCTTTCGACACGGTGAGATAGACCGAACCTTCGCTGCCCACCGCCTCTTCGAGGCCGACCGTGCCGCTGGATTGCAGCCGCAGCATTCCCATGAAAATCCGCTGGATGATCCACACCGCGACGACGCCGGCGACCACCGCGCCCGCGAGCGAGATGAACGTGCCGAGACTGGCGTTGTGATACAGCGTGTAGCCCATCACGCCGAACATCGCGAAGAACGACGAGATGCCGTGGATGGTGAGGATCTGGAACCCGTGCTCACTCGACACGTGGTCCGTGTCACCATCGTGGCCGTCGATGCCGGCGATGGTGAGAATGAGCCGCAGGATGAGGATGGTTCCACCCAGCAAGGCACACAGCAGAAACAGTTGTTCGATGCCGTTATGCGAAGCAAACCACTCGGTCATGGCTTGAGTCCCCCGCCGGATGTTTGTGTTGGTTGTACCGGCAGTGGGGACTATAGCGGGGAATTCAAGCTGCCGTTCGAAAACGATGGCTGCTGACGGTGAGTCCGCCGAGAAAATCGTTCTCGTGATATGTCAGCTCCGCAGCGTCATCGCCCGCGGCACCGACAGCGACGTGCAGCGGCAGTAGATGCTCGTCGCGCGGGTGCACCGCGCGTGCCGCAGGAGCAGCTTCCCGGCGGGCCAGTAGTTTGTCGGGATCCCGCGGGTTGTCGCCCAGCGGAACGCCGTTCAGCCAGGCGTCGAATGCGCGTGACGGGCCCCAACCGCGCGGACTGAAGAACTGCCGCAGGTAGTGATACGACAGCCCGCTGCCGACGATCAGCACGGCTTCGTCGCGCAGCGGCGCGATCGCGCGCTCGAGCGCCAGAGGTATCTCTGCCTCGAGACCCTGTTTCAGTGACAGCTGCACCACCGGAACGTCGGACCACCGCCATGGGAGATGAAATAAACCGGCATACGCTGCTTCGGGGCGGCGCCGGTGTACGCTTGAGGCATGACCCTGCGAATTCGACCGCTCACGATGAGCGTAGTTGCGGCCATGGCATTCCTCACGAGTCGCGTCATCGCGGCGCCGCTGGCGATCGTGGGCCTGGAGGATCGCGCCGCTCCGGTGATCTTCGCGGCGGATGAAATCGAGCAGACGTTGCGCACCCGCAAGTACCGGGTCGAGCGCACCGAGGAATGGCGCGTCGACGAGGCGAAAAACGCGGACCTCGTGGTGCGCTTCGCGCGGGTCGACCGCTCCGACGATCCACAATTCGAGAAGCTCGCGCCGGAAGGATTTCTGCTGCGCAACGTGGCGCTCGAGAATCATCGCGAGCTCGTCGTGCTTTCGATGGATTCGGCAGGCGCGATGTACGGCGGCCTCGAGCTCAACGAGCAGATCCGGGTGAATGGCGTCGAGGGCGTGAAGGATACGGACCGGAATCCCTACATGCCGTTGCGCGGCACCAAGTTCAACATCCCTCTCGACCTGCGCACGCCGAGCTACACCGACATGGGCGACAGCGCCCAGGCGAACATCGGCACGGTCTGGGATTTCGAGTTCTGGCGCCAGTATCTCGATCAGCTCGCTCGTGACCGCTACAACATGGTGTCGCTGTGGAACCTGCACCCGTTTCCGTCGATGGTGCAGGTGCCGGAGTACCCGGACATCGCGCTGAACGACGTGTGGCGCTCGAAAGCGAAGTTCGCCGAGGACTACTCGACGCGCACGACGGACATCGTCACACCCGCGATGCTGGCCAACAAGGAGGTCGTACGGAAGCTCGGCATAGAACAGAAGATCGAGTTCTGGCGCCGCGTGATGCAATACGCGCACGACCGCAACATCGCGTTCTACGTTGTCACCTGGAACGTGTACACCTATGGCACCGACGGCAAGTACGGCATCACCGACGCGCTCGACAATCCGAAGACCGTCGATTATTTCCGCGCCAGCGTGCGCGAGATGTTCCGCACTTATCCGTTGCTCGCCGGCATCGGGCTCACGGCCGGCGAGAACATGGGCGACGCGAGCGCTTACTACAAGGGCGGCACGGACTCGTTCGATGCGAAGGAGAACTGGCTGCTCGCCACCTACGGGCAGGGTGTGCTCGATGCCGCGCGCGCCGAGCCGCAGCGCCAGTTCCGCCTGATCCATCGCCAGCACGAGTCGCGTGCGCAGGACATCGCCAGCACGTTCGAGCCCGTGATCGCGCAGCCCAACGTCGACTTCCTGTTCAGCTTCAAGTACGCGCAGGCGCATGCGCTGTCTTCGACGACGCAGACCTTCCACCGTGGATATCTCGAGTCGCTCGGAAACCTGCGCACCTTGTGGACCATCCGCAATGATGACGCGTTGATGCTGCGCTGGGCCGCGCCGGATTTCGTGCGGGACTTCGTGAAGAACATCCCGTACGAGAAATCGCAGGGTTACTACGTCGGCTCGGACATGTGGGTGTGGGGACGCGAGTACCTGTCGCAGCAGCCGCGCAATCCACGCCAGCTCGAGATCGACAAGCACTGGCTGCACGTCTTGCTGTGGGGCCGACTCGGCTACGACCCGACGCTCGATGACACGCGCATCGCCGCGCTGGTGGGACAACGATTTCCCGGCGTGAATGGCGAGACGCTGCTCGCCGCCTGGCAACACGCCTCGATGATCTATCCACTGGTGACGGGCTTCCACTGGGCCAACTTCGATTTCCAGTGGTACATCGAGGCGTGCCGCAGCCGGCCCGAGCCCGCCAAGACGGCGAGCGGCTTCCACAGCGTCGAGACGTTCATCAACCAGCCGGTGCACCCGGGCACCGACAATCTCAGCATTCCGCAATACGTGGCCGGCGTGACGTCGGGCTCGATGCCGGCGGGCACGACGCCCGTGCAGGTCGCGGAGCGCATCGATGCGCACGTCGACGCAGTTCTCGCACCGAACGCGCTCGCCGCGCCGCGCGCGGGCCAACGCGAATACGCGGAAACGGCGCGCGACATCACGCTGATGGCGAACCTGGGCCGGTACTACGCGGCCAAGATCCGCGGCGCCACCGAGCTCGCGCTGTTCCGCGCCACGCGCGATGCGCAACACCAGCAGCTGGCCGTGAAGCATCTCGAAGCGGCCGCGAAAGCCTGGGGCACGTATGTCGAGGGCGTGCGCAAAGCCTACGGCGCGTCGTTCTGGACGAACCGCGTAGGACTCGTGGACTGGCAGGAGCTCACCGCGGAAATCCGCCACGACGTGGAAATCGCCCAGGCGCCGCTGCGCTGAGCGCCCAGCCTGAACAACCTGAACGAACCTGAACACGCGCTTCAGGCTCGGCTCAGGTGCGCGGAAAGATACTGGCTCCGCAATGGATCGATGGGATCCGTTCAGGAGAGACAGATGAAACGTCCAGTGATCCTTGTTCTCATGGCTTCGCTGCTGGCCAGCGGATCGGCACTCGCCCGCGAGAAGGATTCATTGACCACGAAGATCGCGCGCGCGACTGCCGAGCGGCAGCACGACGACCGCGGTCATGATCGGGGCAATGACCGTGGCCACGATCGCGGGCATGACCGCGGCAACAACGGTGGTCACGATCGCGGGCACGACCGTGGCCACGATCGCGGCCACGACCGCAACGACCACCCGCGCAACGACTACCGCGGTTACAACCCGCCGCGCCACGATCGCCCCAACTGGAACGATCATCGGAATGATCATCGGAACGATGGCCGCAATGACTGGAACGACCATCGCAACGACAACCATCGTCGCGACTCGGATCGTCGCCACGACAACAACCGCTGGGACAACTACCGCAGCGACTGGAACCGCCATCCCAACTACTGGGACAACCGTCGCCACGATCGGGCCGATTACGCGCGCTATCGGTATCACTACGGCCGCTACTACGCGCCGCGTGGTTACTACCACCGCACCTGGTATCGCGGTGACCACTTGCCGCGCGGCTGGTACGGAAGTTCGTACGTGGTCTACGACTGGCGTCCGTACCGGCTGTACTCGCCGCCGTACGGCTACCACTGGGTGCGCGTCGGTAATGATGTCCTGCTTACCGCCGTCGCCACCGGCATCGTGCTCGATGTGATCTACGACATCTGGTACTGACGATCGAAGAATCCCGAGCTAGCGGGATGTCGCCGGCGCCCGGGAATGGATTCCCGGGCGCCGATGTTTTCAGGGACATCCCTCATTTTGTTGTAACAATCGTCCGCGGCGATCAACATGCACGCAAGCTCGCCGATTGTTACAACAAAATGAGGAATGTCCCCATTTCACGCCTCGACGCCATCGAAGAAAAAGTCGCTCACCTAGAGCGCGCGCTCAACGAGCTCAGCGACGTGGTTGCGCGCCAGCAGAGGGAGCTCGACCAGGCCCTGCAGCGCAACCAGCGCCTGCTCGACAAGATCGCCGCGATGGAATCCGACTTCGGGCAGAGCGCCACGGCGTACGAGAAGCCGCCGCACTACTGATTCGCGGTTTTGGCGATCAGATCCAGCGCCTCACGCGCAACCGGTAGCGGTGATAGTCCTCGCCGAAGATGCCTTCGAGGAATTTCTCCTCGCCGCGTACGAAGCGGAAATGCAGGATCGCGACGAACACCGGCAGTGGCAGGAACGCGCCGAGCGTGCCATCGATCAGCGCGACGCCGAACAGGATCAACGTGAGGCCGAGATACATGGGATTGCGCGTCATGCGAAACCATCCGCCCGTCACCAGTGCGGTCGACGGCTCGAATGGAACGAGGGGTGTCCCCGCGCGGCGGAATGCGCCGGCCGCGGTGATGGCCATGAGCGCACCGAACGCCAGCGGCAGGTAGCCCAGATACTTCCAGGGCGCGTGCACCAGCCGCACCATCGGCCACCAGCGGTCCAGCGCGAACGATGCGGCGAGCGCCACCAACAACCACACCGGCGGCAGTACGCGCCGCGTGGGTCGGCTCACCGCGGATCCTCGAGGAACTTCACCGTGAGCTCGAGTGCCTCCAGCGCGCCGGGCAGCAGGATCTCGCCGCGCGGCAGGTCCTTGCGCTCCTGGCCCTGGTTGCCGAGCACGAAGTCGTGGTAGCCGTGTTCGTAGATCTCCAGGCGCGCGGCCTTGCCCTGCTTCGCGAGCTCGTCGTGCAGCGTGATCGCGAGCGGCTGCAGCCGGTCCTCCGTGCCGACGATGATCAGCACGGGCATCCTGATGGGCGCGATGTTCTCGCGGACCGTCGCCGCGTCGAATTGCATCTTGTCGAAGTCGGGCCGCGAGCCGTCGGGATTGAGCTTCGCGCCGAGGAACCAGATCGGCGCGGGTGCGCCGGCGACGACGGCTCGCAAGGTCGGGACGCGCGACGCGAGGAACATCACGAGATTTCCGCCGAGGCTGACGCCATAGACGCTGACTTCGGCCCGCTTCACGTACGGCAGGTTCTGCACGTACTCGATCACGGTGATGCCGTCATCGATGGCCGTCACCAGCCCCGTCGACGAGGGCTTGTTCATCTGGTTCCAGTCGCCGCCGCGGTAGTCCGCCACCACCACGACATAGCCTTCCTGCAGGAACCGCTCCCACACCGGGCCGCCATGATCGCCGCGCGACCACCCGACCAGCTGATCCATGCCGCGCCCGCCGGGCGCGCCGTGGAACATGATGAGCGCGGGAAATGGCCCGTTGCCTCTTGGCTTGCGTACCGCGGCCGCGATGTACACGCCGTCCTTGGCCTTGATCCAGGTCTGCATGACCGGAGATTCGGCCTCGCTCACGACGTGCACGTAGCTCCGGTCGGGCAGTGCTTCGTTGCTGCCGGCGTGGCGCGTGATCTGCGCGTTCGCGGCGCTGGCGATCAACAGCGACGTCACCACGGCGATTGCTTCGATCCTCATGGGGACTTCGACTCCTGCGTGATTTTTCGAGCCTGTCGGCAAGCAGCGAACATGGCCGCAAACGGCTTGCCCAGCTTGCCTCCAAAAGTCAGCGTCGACTGTCTGCCCTGCGGGGTCGTGAGGCTGAACTTGCGCATCTGGCCGCGCAAAAGTCCGGCGCCCAGTTCGTCCAGCTGGCCAGCCGTGATGTCATAGCCAAAATCCTCGACCAGATCGAAGGCCGGGCCGAAGAGCGGCTGCGCCTCGACGCGATCGGGGGTCTCCCGGGTGTGAAGCGGACCATGGGGGTCGTGAGAGCTCATGGGCCGTTCGAAGCGGATTCCACCACCTTCACCGTCCGTGTCGGCAAACAAGGTGACGCTCAGGGGAATGCTCTGCAGTTTGATGATCTGCGTGAATTCGCAGCGCTCGCCGGCCTTGTAAGAACCCATGAAAGGTCGCCCCGGGTCGAACAGGTAGCGCGGTGGATCATCGATCACCGACTGGATGCAGGCCTGGAACATCGGCGCGCCGATCTGCGGGCCGCGAGCCGGTACGTGATAACGCTGCGACTCGGCGCCATCGAGGCTCAGTACGACCGTCAACGCATGACCGAGCTCGAGATTGCGCAAGATTCCACCGGCGACCCTGGAATCGAGTAGCGCCTGCCGTCCGTTGTATCTGGAGTCCCACGGTTCCAGCGTGAGCGACCAGGAGTCGTCGGTGCCCTCCGATTCGATGCGTACGGCCGGGGTATTGTTCGTGCGCCAATCGATCCACAGCACCGTTCCGTGACGGGCGTTCCAGGAGAAGCTGAGATCAAAACCCGCAGGCGAAATGCCCTCCGGCGGACTCAGCAGACACGTGGGTCCATCGTCCCAGAAGCCCAGGTCCGGTCGCCAAGCCTGGGACCACAAGGGCTGCTGTCCGGCCGCATGCAGCCCTTGTGCGACGGAGCACAAGGCCAACGCAATCGCAGGCCGCCATCGCATTCCCATTGCAGCTAAGGCAACACGCTGTACCCGCCGGTCTCCGCGAACTGGTCGTTCTCACCGGTGCTGGCCGCACCGACGGCCGCGCCGCGCGACAGCCGGTCGCGGATCGCGGTCCATTTTTCTTCGCTGGGCACGTCCTGCACCAGGATCTGCTCGCAGCCCGCCTTGTCGAGCGCGCGCAGGTTGGCGTAGAGATCGTGTGCGTACGCGTCGGGCCGGCGTCCCGCGTTGATCCAGGTCACCGACGGATAGGTCTTGAGCGGCAGGCGCATGGCGAGCACGGCGACGCGGCGGCCCCCTTCCGAGAGCGTTTCGGCGCGCTTGTCGATCTCGTCCACGGGCACGATCGACATGGGCGTCATGGGCGCGTAGTGCGAAGCCTTGTTGCCGGGCACGCGCGGCGCGGTCGGCGCTGCGCCGACGATCACGTCGCCAACCACTTCCTTCATCTGCGAATAGGTCACGTACCCGGGACGCAGCAGGCGCACCTGCTCGCCTTCGAAACTCACGATGGTGGACTCGAGGCCAATCTGCGCCTCGCCGCCGTCGAGCACCACGCGCACGGCGTCGCCGAATTCCTCGCGCACGTGTTCGGCGCGTGTCGGGCTCACGCGTCCGAAGCGGTTCGCGGACGGCGCCGCGATGCCGCCACCGAACGCGGTCAGCAGCTGCTGCGCCATTGGATGCGAAGGCACGCGGATGGCCACCGTGTCCTGGCCCCCGGTGACCACGTCGTGCACGTTCTCGGAACGCGGCAGAACCATCGTCAACGGGCCGGGCCAGAAACGCGCGGCGAGCTTCTGCGCCGCCTCCGGCACTTCACGCGCCCAGCGATGCAGGTACTTGGGATTGTCGAGATGGACGATGACCGGATGATCCGGTGGCCGTTCCTTCAGCTCGAAGATGCGGCGTACCGCGGCCGGGTTCTGCGCATTCGCGCCGAGGCCATAGACGGTTTCCGTCGGGAATGCGACCAGCTCGCCGTCCCGCAGCGCGGTGACGGCGTTTTCCAGTTCCTTGAGGGTAGCGCGGACGACTCTGACCATGAGGGTACTAGTGTACTCACTCCAGATCGCGGCGCTCCCAGCCCTGCTCGGTGCGCCGCAGCTCGTAGGTAGGCCAGTAGTGGCGATCGAGTTTCAGGGTGATCACTTCGGGCGCGTTGTTCCACGTTATGGTGCGAAGGCGGATGGCCGATCGATCCGGGCGACCGGACACCACCTTGAGGAAGGCATCCAGGTCCGGGGTCGGGATTCCGTCCACCTCGACGATGCGACGACCCGGAAACAGGCCGTATCTTGTGGCCGGCGAGCCGTACGAGAAATAACCTACGTAAACACCTTCGGGCGGAATACCGCGCTGCGCGAGCATCGCGCGGTGCGGCGCCTGCAGGGTGGCGCCGGCCCACATGACGATGCGGTCGATATCCAGTCCGCTGAGTGCCGCGGTGGGCAGCGGCACGCGCTTTTCCTCGCCGTCACGCCACACGGTCACGTTGACCTCGGCCTTGTCGGCCACGGCCAGTTCGACTTCGCGGAAGCGGTTGACCACCTTGTCGTCGATGGCCAGCAGCAGGTCGCCCTGCTTGAGGCGCCCGACCGCCGGTGATCCGCCGACCAGCCGCACGATGGACAACACCTGGCGCTGGTTGGGACTCGCGGTCTCGAGCTTCCTGAGCCATTCGTCGGAGAGACCCAGGCGGCGCGCCGCGGCCAACGGTTGCGGCACCAGTTCCGCTTCGAGCGAGAACACGGACTGCTTCGCCTGCACGCGGCGGAGCATGTCCTGCACGATGCCGATCGAGACGCCGCGGTTCTCCTGCTGCAGGTCGCGGCCCTGCTCCCACGCGAAGCTCGACCAGAGGCCGATCACGCTGCCCTTGTCGTCGGTCATCACGCCGTCGAAGTCGGTGGGACCGTTCACCAACAGGATGGTGTCGAGGTTGCTCTCGCGGAACTGCATGGTGCGTGACAGCGGCAGCTGGATCGGGGTGACCGAGGCCACTTCCGTGGCACGCACGTTGATCTCGCTGTCGGGGGTCATGCCCACCACGGACAGGGTTTCGCCCGGGATGATGCGCCGGTCTAACAACTTGGCGCTCTTGACCGGCGTGCTGCCGACCAGCTTGGGGTCGTAGCTGACGATGGCGAGGTTGTGCAACGGGTGCACGAACTCCACCTTGCCCGGGATCTCCAGCGTACCCGCGAAGATGATGCGCACGTCTCCCATCGACACCGGCACGGTGTTGCGATCGACCACCACGAGGCCGCGCGCGGCGTCGACCACCAGGCCGGTACCGCGGTAGTTGCGCTCGGTGATGCCCGAGATCGAGTACGGCATGTCGAAGCCCACGCCCACCAGCGAAGACGCGAGCGCCGCGGCACGTTCGTCGTCGGGTTTGGCGAAGCGCGTGCTGCCGCCGACGTCGGGCTTGATCGTGCCCAGGTTCGGCAGCGCCGCGCACTGCCAGACGCCGGCCGCGTCGTCACGCAGGCAGTGATTGGCGGGGAACCAGCGCCGGTCCATGCGCGCGCTGCGCACGCTCGAACCGTTGGGATCGTCGACCGTGGAATAACGCACGGTGAAACGTTCGCCATCCGCGAGCCCGGCGACCACCGCCTCGAAGGCCGCGAGGTTCGGCGTGGGCTTGCCATTGGCGCTGGCGATCACCGCGCCGCGCGGCACGCCGGCCGAGCCGAAGATGTAGCCCGGGTTGGCGACGTAGACGCCGTTGACCGCGACATTGAAATGCCGCGCCATCTGGTATGACACCGTGTGCACCACCGAGTCGCCGAACTCGAGGTACGCCGACGGCGTGATGTCGTGCAGGTTGCCGACGCTGAGCTTGGCGGTCACGACCTTGCCGCCGCGTTCGAGCTCGAGATCGACACTGCCGCCGACGCTGTCGTCGACCACCTGCTCGAGCGGCTCGAATTCCGACACCAGCTTGCCGTTGACGCGCACCAGCACGTCGCCGGGCTGCAGCGTGCCGTCGGCGGGACCGCCGGGCAGCACTTCGTTCACCACCAGCATGCCGGTGAGCGCGGGGAAGGCGCGGCGCGCGGATTCTTCGGTCTTCTCGCCGAGGCCGAGCCGGCGCAGCTCGTCGTACGGCGTGTAG
>DATEII010000002.1:0-3221 GCA_035279135.1 Steroidobacteraceae bacterium | reverse complement strand
CTTCCTTGCTGGGCGCACTCGCGCCCCCGGTTCAGCAGTTCCTGTTCCCGGTGGAGTCGAAGCCGCTGCTCTACGCCGTGGCCCAGCTGGGCATCGCGCTGTACATGTTCCTGGTGGGTCTCGAATTCCGCAGCGACGACTTCAGATCGCACGCCAAGGGCGCGGTGGCGATCTCGATCTCCGGCATCGTGGTCCCCTTCGTCGTCGCCATCTTCGCGGCGCCGTGGTTGATGAACACGGGCCTCTTCAGCGTGGGCGTCTCGAAGTTCAATGCGACGCTGTTCCTGGGCGCGGCCATCGCGATCACGGCCTTCCCGGTGCTGGCCCGCATCATTCATGACCGCGGACTCGAAGGCACACTGATCGCGACCCAGGCGTTGTCGGCTGCCGCCATCGGCGACGCGGTGGCCTGGTGCGTGGTGGCGGTCGTGCTGGCGAGTCTCGGCGCGGGCAGCGGCGTCATCCTGCTCGCGGTCGGCGGCGGGCTGGCACTGGCCGCGGTACTCATCTTCCTGGGGCCGAAGCTGTTCGCACCGCTGGGCCGGCTCGCGGAGTCGCAACACGAGGCAGGTCAGCCGTTGAGCCCCACCGTGCTGGCGATCTCGTTGATGCTCTGCATGTTGTCCGCCTATGTGTCCGATTTCGTCGGACTGCACGCGGTATTCGGCGCATTCCTGATCGGCACGGCCATGCCACGCGGCGTGTTCGCGCAGCGCACGCGCGCGTTGCTCGCGCCGTTCACGCTGGCGTTCCTGCTGCCGGTGTTCTTCGTGTACTCGGGCCTCAACACGCGGCTGACGCTGGTGAACACGCCATCGCTGCTGTGGATCGCGGCTGGCATCCTCGCGGCCTCGATCTTCGCGAAGTTCGTCGCCTGCTGGGCGGCGGCGCTCGCGGTCGGGCAGGGCAACTCACGCGCACTCGGTCTCGGCGCGCTCATGAACGCGCGCGGTCTCACCGAGCTCATCATCATCAACATCGGGCTGCAGGCCGGCATCATCGGTCCGGAGCTGTTCTCGATGCTCGTGCTCATGGCCATCGTCACCACGCTCATGGCGTCGCCGCTGTTCGAGCTGGTGTACGGACGCGCGGCGCGTGCTCGCGGAGAAATCGGGCCCATCGCCTGAGGAAAACTCTCGCAGGTCGACGCGCGCGTGTCGCCAAGCCTCGACGTGGTGCTGCAGGGCGTGAGCCGCATGCGTGCGGACGGCGACTGGACCGTGCGCATCTCGCAGGGTTTCGTGCGCTGGTCGCCCGATGAATCGTGGGTATTGCGTGCGGGGCGCATCGGTTACGACATCTACCTGCTGGCCGAATCGCGCCAGGTGGGTTATTCCTATCTACCGCTGCGCCCGTCGCCCGAGTTCTACGGCCACATCACCAACGACGACATCGACGGCGGCGACGTTTCGTACACGCATCGCATCGGCCGCAACATGCTGCGTGCCCGCGTGTTCGGCGGCGACGCATCGGGCGAGCTGGCCTTCGCGCGTGCTCGAGCGCACCGTGCGCCGGTCGGATGTCGAGGGCCTGACACCTAATAGCCAGAATCAATCAGCGTCATCGCCGCGCCGCGCCGCCCGGCGCGTATAAATCGCGCCACCGATTGCACCCTCGTCGATTGACGGTCACCGCGCCCCCCATTGCGTACCGTCAGTCGGCGAGGCGGGCATCCACCTCACGCCGCCTTGCCCGATGCCGCCGTGCCCGATGGCACCAGCAGCACGTCACAGGCCGCCGAATCCGCCACTGCGTGGCCGACGCTGCCTAACAAGGTGCGCAGCAGCGCTCCCTGCGCCCGGGCACCCAGTACCAGCAGATCGGGCTGCACCTGTTGCGCCACGGCGAGGATGCCCGGCACGGGCCGATCCTCCGCCATGATGAGCCGGTAGCGCCACGGATCCTGGCTGTGCCGCCGCAGGAACTCGCGCACGCCGGTCGCGAACTCGCGCCGCCACGCCTCGGCATGCGTGCCGATCTTGTCGAAGCCCACGCCGACGGTCGCCATCATGCCTTCGTAGGGCGGATGGTAGGCGTGCACGACGAACGTGATCTCCTCGCCCGCGAATGCCAGCGACTCGGTGAGCCGCAGCGCCGCGGCGGACTCGTCCGAGAGATCCAGCGCCAGCATCACGCGGCCGTATTCGAACTCCGGTTCATGGCGCACGATGAGCACCGGCCGGCGTGTGTCATCGAGCACGCGCTCGGCGATGCCGCGGCGGATCGAGGGCAGCTCGGCCGCCACCGAGTGCGGACCGACCACCACGAAGTCGGCGCCGGACTCGGTGACGAATTCGGCCACGCGCCGCGGCGCCTGGCCCACGCGTACGCGAACCTGCGGCTTCGGTGTCTCGTTCGCGACGCGCGCCCGCAGGTGCGAATCGGCTCGCCACACGCGTTGCTCGAGCGCGAGCCCACGCGGTTCATCGGGCGGCACGACGTGCAGCACGGTGAGATCGCCCTTGAGCTTGCGTGCCAGCCACGCGGCCCGCGCGATCACGCTGCCATTGCGCGGTTGCAGATCGGTTGCGCACAGCAGTTTCATACCGGCATCGCCTCACGCGACTGCGTGGCGCGCGCGTGGGCCGCCTCGGGTCCGGCGTGCGCCGGGCGCGGCGCCTGCATCACGCGCTCGATACGCAGGCTGCGCGTGCCGCCCGGCGTGCGCCATTCGACGGTTTCACCTTCGGAGTTCCCCAGCAGGGCAGTGCCCATCGGGGCCAGCACCGAGATGCGGTGCGCCGCAGGGTCCGCCTCGCGCGGGAACACCAGCTGGTAGCCCTCGACACGCCCGGTGCGCAGGTCGCGCGCCTGCACCTTGGAGCCCATGGTCACGACGCTGCGCGGAATCTCGCCCACGGGCATCACGATGGCCTGCTCGAGCTCGGCGTGCAGCTCCTCGCTGCCCGCGCCCAGCAGCCCACGCAAGCGGTAGACGTCGATGTCGGAAACGATGATGGGATATTCGCGCATGGTGCTCTCCTTTGCTGTCGCGGCCTTTGTAGCCCACGTGTCCAGTTCGGACAATTTGAATTACTCTGCGGGATGCTTCGGATTTACCGAACTGTCGGAGTAGCCCCATGAGACTGTCGCGCCGTTTCAACTACCAGCACCTGTTGTATTTCTGGGCCGTGGTGCGCACCGGCAGCCTGCGGCGCGCCTGCGAGGAGCTGTCGCTGTCGGCGCCCACCGTCAGCGCGCAATTGCGCACGCTCGAACAT
>DATEII010000001.1:0-17900 GCA_035279135.1 Steroidobacteraceae bacterium | reverse complement strand
GGGCGCGCGGTACTCGTCGAGCTCGACATCGGGCGCACCGCCACGCTGCTGGCGCGCATCACGTCGCGCGCGTCACAGGAACTGAAGCTGTCGCCGGACATGCAGGTCTGGGCACTCATCAAGGCAGTCTCCCTGCGCGGGCACGTGTTCAGTGCGCCAGCGCGTTGATGACCGGCTGGTGCTCGATGGTGAATCCGAGCACGAATACGATGGCTGCCGCCGCGATGGCGAAGCCCGCATTGCGGGCGAGTCTCTCGATGCACATGGTGGTTCTCCTTGGAAGTGATGCCTGATTTGCTGGACGGGCATCATCCGGTTCCACCGGAGAACTAACAAACGCGATGCCTGAAACCGGCATCAAGAAAACTTAAGGAATCCCCCGAAGTAGGTAGACCGGGCTAGGCCTTCTTCGAGGCGCGCCGCGTGAACAGGTCGTGCGGCTTGGGGAAGGACTTCGCCGAATCGAAAATCCAGTCGCGGAAACGCTTGACCTTGGGCATGACGAGATACGGCTCGGGGCAAACGAAGAAGTACGAGAAGCGGAACGGCAGCAGCGCATCGCCGGCCAGCACCACGCGGCCCTGCTCGAGGGAGCGCTGCACCAGGGACCAGCGCGCGAGCGCGAAACCGATGCCCTCCTCGGCCGCGGCGATCACACCCGCCGAATCGTCGATGATGGGCGCGCGTGCCAGCCAGGCAGCCTCTTCACCCTTTTCTATCCATGCCTGCCAGGGTTCGTCCGTGCTGCCCAGCAGCGGAAAGTTCTGCAGGTCTTCGCCGCGAGGCACCGGGCCATATTTCGCGAGCAGCGACGGCGAGCCGATCGGGATGACCCACTCGTCCAGCAGCTTTTCGACGTGCAGGCCCGGCCAGCGGCCCAAACCCATGCGAATGGCGACGTGCATTTCCGAGCGCGAGAAATCCACCGCCTCGCGCGAGGTGTGGAACCGCAGCTCCACGCCGCTGTTGAGCTCGTTGAAGCTGCCGATGCGCGGCAGCAACCAGCGCTGCAGGAACGAGGACAGCAGCGTGACCTGCAATGGTCCTTCGGCGCGATGCTGCTTGAGGTGCTGCATCGAGGCTTCGAGCTCGTCCAGCCCGCGGCGTACACCGGGCAACAGCTGCTGGCCCTCCGGGGTGAGCTCGATGCGCCGGCCGGCGCGCTTGAACAGCTGCACCTGCAGGTAGTCCTCGAGGGATTTGACCTGCTGGCTCACGGCAGCCGGGGTGACGTGCAGGGCCTCCGCGGCATCCGCAAACGACAGCCGCGAGGCGACCGCCTCGAATACGCGAAGCGCATTGAGCGGCAGGCGGGCATAAGCGGTGCTCACGTCAGTTTTCCTAATGAGCGCTTCAAGAAGCGCATTTGTTCGTGGCGGCACTGTAGCGCAACCTGCTCCCACAGCAACTCTGCCGATGGAGATACCCCAATGAGCTCGCGCAATCCCTTTCCCCGCACGGTGGCGGCCAGCCTGGATGCCCGCCTGGCGCCCTTCCATCTGGAAGACAGCCACCGCCTCGAAGACCTCGACGTGGAGCCCGCTCGTGCGGTAGCACCGCAGCGCGACCGCCAGACGAAGCTGCGCCTCGTCAACGATCTCAAACTACTTTTCGCCGCGCTCGGCGCGGGTGGGAGCGTCGTGCCGCTCGGTGAAAACGGCCGCACGGCGCGTCTCCTTTCGAACTACGCCGCCAGCCTGCGCGATCACTGAGATCCCCCAACGAGCCCCTTCCACTCCATAGGACGGACTCGCTTTACCCCCGGGCGCCGCGCAAGGCCCCGGGGGTTTTTCTTTCATGAGCCCATAACCAACGGTACTGGCCGCGTAACCAGACCGTGACCGCATCGCGACTGACGGCATAACCCCCGGGTTTCTACCCTCTCCGCACCCTGTGGATTCCCCCAGGCCTTCAGGAGAACGAGAGTGAAAATCAGACGTGCAACGGCGCTGGCGAGTCTCGCGCTGTTGCCTTTCGCGGGAGCGGCGCACGCGCAGAACGCGCCAGACCAGGCCGGCGTGAACGACGACCTGCGGCGCGAGATCGAGGAGCAGAAGCAGCGCCTCGCGGTGCTCGAGCGCAAGCTCGAGATCCAGCAGGAAGCCGCCACGGCGGCCGCAGCCAGCGCCCCGAAAATCACGGCGAACGCGCAGCGCTTCCAGATCGGCTCGGCCGACAACTCGAACTTCATCCGCTTCCGCGGCACGCTGTTCGCGGACAACCGCGCCTACGCGGGCGATTCGGCGCCCGAAACGGCGGACACCTTCCTGCTGCGCAGCGTGCGCCCGACGTTCGAGGGCACCTTCGGCGGCATCTACGATTTCAAGCTGACGCCCGACTTCGGCAGCGGCCGCAGCATCATCGTCGACGCCTACGCGGCGGCGCGTTTCAAGCCGGGCTTCATCGTGACCGTGGGCAAGTTCAAGCCGTCCGTCGGCCTCGAGCGCCTCGCTTCGGAACCCGATCTGCGCTTCATGGAGCGCGGCCTCCCGACCCTGCTGGTGCCGAACCGCGATCTCGGCGTGCAGCTCTCCGGTGATTTCGCCGGTGGCGCCTTCTCTTACCAGGTGGGCTACTTCAACGGCGTGACCGACGGCCAGAGCAGCGACAACCTCGCAACGCCGGACGTCGAGACCGACACGGGCGGCGACTACGCCGCGCGCGTGTTCTTCCAGCCGTTCATCAACTCCGACAACTTCAACCTGCGCGGCCTCGGCTTCGGCGTCGGTTCGACGTGGCAGGACCTCGATGGCGTTTCGACCAACCCCTACCTGCCGTCATATCGTTCGCAGGGCCAGCTCAGCGTGTTCAGCTATCGCGCCAACACGGCGACCGGCACCACGCCTAACAACGCGACGTTCGCCGATGGCGAGCGCCTGCGTCTCGCGCCGCAGTTGTACTACTACCGCGGCAGCTTCGGCTTCCTCGGCGAGTACACGCAGGTGAAGCAGGACGTGTCGCGCACCGTCGCGGGCGTCACGCGCTCCGACACGCTGACCAACTCGGCCTGGCAGGGACAGTTCTCGTGGTTCATCACGGGTGAAGAGGAAAGCTTCAAGGGCTTCACGCCGCAGAGCACCTTCCAGCCCGGAAAGTCCGGCACCGGTGCCTGGGAACTGGTGGCGCGCATCCAGGAGCTCGACGTCGATGACGACGCGTTCGCGGGCGGCGCGAATTCCTTCGCCAATCCGCTGACCGCGATCTCGAAGGAGACCTCGTACGGCATCGGCGTGAACTGGTACCCGTGGAACACCGTGAAGCTGTCGCTCAACTATGACCTGACCAGCTTCGAGGGCGGCGCCGCCACCGGCGACCGCGCCGATGAACAGGCCATCTTCTCGCGCTTCGCGATCAACTACTGAACACGTTCTGGAGTAATGAGATGAATCAGACCAACTGGAAGCGTCGACTGCTGCTGGCCATGACCGCCGCCGTATTCGTCGGCGGCGCGGGCCAGGCGGCCCAGGCCCGGGAAATCACGCTGCTGAACGTGTCGTATGACCCGACGCGCGAGCTGTATGTCGACTTCAACAAGGCATTCGCCGAGTACTGGAAGAAGAAGACCGGTGACGACGTGAAGATCAGCCAGTCGCACGGTGGCTCGGGCCGCCAGGCGCGCTCGGTCATCGACGGCCTCGCGGCCGACGTGGTGACGCTGGCGCTGGCTGCCGACGTGGATGCGATCGCCAACAACGGCAAGCTGCTGCCCTTGAACTGGGAAGAGCGGCTGCCGGATCACTCGGCGCCCTACACCTCGACCATCGTCTTCCTGGTGCGCAAGGGCAACCCGAAGAAGATCAAGGACTGGGGCGATCTCATCAAGCCGGGCGTGAGTGTCATCACGCCGAACCCGAAGACCTCGGGTGGCGCACGCTGGAATTACCTCGGGGCCTGGGCCTGGGCGAAAAAACAGCCGGGCGGCAGCGATGCCACCGCGCGCGAGTTCGTGAAGGCGCTGTTCAAGAACGTGCCGGTACTCGACACGGGCGCGCGTGGTTCGACCACGACGTTCGCGCAGCGAGGCATCGGTGACGTGGCGATCTCGTGGGAAAACGAGGCGTGGCTCGCGACCAGGGAACTGGGCCCGGACAAGTTCGAGATCGTGGTGCCATCGATCAGCATCCTGGCCGAACCTTCGGTGGCCGTGGTCGACAAGGTGGTGCTGCGCAAGGGCACGCGCACCGTGGCCGAGGAGTACCTCAAGTACCTGTACACGCCGGAAGGCCAGGAGATCGCGGCGCGCAATTACTACCGCCCGCGCAATCCGCAGGTCGCCGCGAAGCACCAGGAACTGTTCCCGAAGCTCGAGCTGGTCACCATCAAGGACTTCGGTGGCTGGACCAAGGCGCAGAAGGAACATTTCGGCGACGGCGGCGTCTTCGACCAGATCTACGCGCAGTGATCCGCCTCCAACGGACTGGGCTGAGCGCGAATAGTTAGTTCAGTTGCGGCCCACGAAGACCCAAGATGAAACTGATCCAGCTGCGTTACCTCGTGGCCGTAGCCGAGAACGATCTCAACATCACCCAGGCGGCGCGCGTCCTGCACGCCGCACAACCCGGAGTGAGCAAGCAATTGAAACAGCTCGAGGATGAGCTCGGTTTCCAGCTGTTCGAGCGCAAGGGACGCGCGCTCATCCGTCCCACCGACGCCGGACTCAAAGTCATCGACCGCGCCTCGCACATCGTGCGCCAGGCCCGCAGCATCAAGGCGCTGGCCGCGGACCTGCGCAAGGACGATGCGGGCGCACTGTCGATCGCGACCACCCACACCCAGGCGCGCTACGTGCTGCCACAGGTGCTCAAGCGTTTCCGCGACAAATATCCGAAGGTGCGCCTGCACCTGCACCAGGGAAATTCCGAGCAGATCGCCGACCTCGCCGCAACCGACCGCATCGACTTCGCGATCGCCACCGGCAACAGCCCGATCTTCTCGGGCCTGGTCCGCCTGCCGTGTTATCGCTGGCATCGCTGCATCGTCTTGCCCGATGGACATCCCATCGGCGAAATCAGCAAACCGACGTTTGCGGATCTCGCGAAATACCCGCTGGTCACCTACTCGTTCAGCTTTTCGGGCCCGGCCTCGCTGGTCGAGTTGTTCGCCGACGAGGGCCTCACGCCGAATGTGGCGCTCACGGCCTGGGACTCCGACGTGATCAAGAAATATGTTCGCGAAGGACTCGGCGTCGGCATCATCGCCAACCTGGCGATCGACGGCGCGGAGGACGGCGATCTCAAGGTGCGTGACGGTTCACACCTGTTCCCCGTGCACACCACTTGGGCGGGCTTCCGCCGCCGCACGTTGCTACGCGGCTTCATGTACGACTTCCTGCAGATGCTGGCGCCGCACCTGTCATCGCGCGTGGTGCAGTCGGCGGAAAATTCCGAGTCCCAGGAGGACGTGGAGCGGGATTTCGCCGCGATCAAGATCCCGTTCCTGCGTTAAAACGCGGTAGGCTGAGTCCATGCGACTCGCCCTTCGCGCCGCGCTGTCGATCATCTCGTACCTGGCCTGCCCGGCAGCCGGCGCGGCCGATGACCGGCCATTCGAGCTCGAGACGCGCATCGACCTCCCCGGCGTGGCCGGGCGCATCGATCACCTCGCCTACGACGCTTCCGGTGGTCGGCTGTTCGTCGCCGAGCTCGGCAACGATTCCGTCGACGTCGTCGACCTTCGCGCGCGCAGCGTCGCGCATCACCTCCGCGATCTGCACGAACCGCAAGGCATCGCCTGGTCTGCGAAAACGGGACGTGTGTACGTGGCCTGCGCCGACGGCACCGTGAAAGCGTTCCTGGGCACCGACTATTCGCCGGCCGCAAGCGTTCGACTCGGCAACGACGCCGACAACCTGAGGCTCGACGAGCCCGCGAACCGGCTGTACGTGGGATATGGCGATGGCGCGATCGCCGCTCTGGATGCGATGACGCTCGCACGCCTCGGTGAAATCGACCTCGACGCCCATCCGGAAAGCTTCCAGCTCGCCCCGGACGAACGACTGTTCGTCAACGTGCCGGGGGCGAACGCGATCGCCGTGGCCGATCGCAAACTGCTGCGACAGAGCGGCTCCTGGCCGGTGGGAGATTCGCGCGCCAACTATCCGATGGCGCTCGACCCGGCCGGCAACCGTGTGCTGGTGGCCTTTCGAAGGCCAGCGGGCATCACGAGCTACCGCATGAAGGACGGCAAGGTGCTCGGCAAGACCGCGGCCTGTGCGGATGCCGACGACCTGTTCGTCGACCAGCGGCGCCAGCACATCTACGTGATCTGCGGGGATGGTTTCGTCGACGTGCTCGACTCCACGCTCGCGCGCCTGGCCCGCTATCGCACCGCCTCCGGGGCGCGCACCGGCCTGTACTCGGGCGACGCGGATCGACTGTTCGTCGCGGCGCGAGCGGTCGGCGATACGCCCGCAGCGGTATGGGTGCTGAAGCCGACGCCCTTGCGCTTACGTTAGCTGCGCTGAATCCCGCACGAGCGGCGCAGGCGAACGATCGACCTCCACCGTGATGTGCGCCAGCTCTTCGTGGACGCCGAGCACACGACGGAAATAATCCCCGTCCACTTCCGAAGAAGTCGTCACGCTGACGACGCAGGCGTACTTGGCGCGGCCCACGCGCCACACGTGCAGATCCGTGATGCGCGCCGGCACCTTGCCGTGCTCGATGACGTCGCGCACTTCCTTCACCACCGGCGCATCCATCTCGGCATCGAGTAACACGCGGCCGGAGTCGCGCAGCAGCCCCTGCGCCCAGACTGCGACCAGGATGGCACCGGCAATACCCATCGCCGGATCGAGCCAGGTGAAACCCAGGAGCTTGCCGCCGAACAACGCGATGATGGCGAGCACCGAGGTGGCCGCGTCCGCGAGCACGTGCAGGTACGCCGAGCGGACGTTGAGATCCTGGTGGTGTGCGTGGTCGTGCCCGTGGTCATGGTCATGGTCATTGCCTTGCGCGTGCCCATGGTCGTGACCGTGGTGATGGCCGCGCAGCCACCACGCACAGACCAGGTTGACGACGAGTCCGACGACGGCGATCGCAATGGCTTCGTCGTAGTGGATGGACTGCGGGCTGATCAACCGCTCCACCGATTGATAGAACATCAGCAACGCGATGCCGAGCAGCAGGATGGCGCTGGTGTAACCGCCCAGCACCTCGATCTTCCAGGTGCCGAACGCATAGCGGCGATCGGAGGCCTGCTTGCGCGCGAAGGAGTAGGCAAACGCGGAAAGCCCCAGGGCCAGCGAATGCGAGCTCATGTGCCAGCCATCGGCCAGCACCGCCATCGAGTTGAACCACCAGCCACCCGCGATCTCGACCACCATCATCACGGAGGTGAGCCAGAACGCACGGCGGATGTTGGCTTCCGCGAGCGGGTTTCCCGTATCGAAGCGCGGCGATCCGCAATGATGGTCCGCGACACTCATGGTCCCGGCGTTTATACCAGAACGATCAGGGCCCGTATTTCAGGGCGATCTCACGCCGATCGCGGCGAGAAAGGCGTCCCGGGTCTGCGGGCTGCCGTGCAGCGGCGCGAAGGTTTGCACGTCCAGCTTCAGGCGCTGAATGTTCTCGTGGAGATTGAGCCACAGCGGATTCACGGTGGCCGGCGGCTTCGCACCCGGTGGCGTCGGTGTCCACGCGTCCGCCTCGACCAGGATGCGCTGCTTCGGCAGGTACACCATGGCGAATGCATCGTTGTGGCCGCTGCCGGCAATGGCGTGGATCTCGATGGGCCGGTCCGCATCGTCGAGGCGCAGCACGTCCGTGAAAGTCTGGAAGCTCGCGGCACGCGATGACTGCGACAGACGATCCGGCGCGAGCGTGCGCGGCTGCTTCCAGGCGGTTTTGTAGTAGGCCGCGTTCCGCGCGTGCGTGATCACCGGCACACCCTCGGCCACGAACGCCCGCAGGCCCCCGGCATGGTCGAAATGCGCGTGCGTGTTGATCACCCCCAGGATCTTCTGGTCGCCGAAGCGTCGACGGATGTTCGACAGGATGTGCGCCGAGCGCTCCTCGTTGAGCGGCGCCTCGATGACCACGATGCCGGCGCGCTGCTCGACGACCACGCTGTTGTGCGTGCCGCCACCGAACAGCAACACGCCGGGCGCGAGTTCGCTGACCTCCACCGGCGCCACGGGTGGCTCGGGGTTCGCTGCGATGTCCGCGGGTGTTGCGAACGGCTGCGCCGTGTTGACGCGCACGTCACTCACCGTCAAGCGGTACCACGGAAGGCCAGCGACCTGGCGCTCGATCAGAGCGGGGAAACGCATGCCGTTGAAGTCGCGGTACTCCGAGTAGCGGAACTCGATGGGTGTGTCGCCCAGCACTGGCGAGTCCATGATGGTCCTGAACCGCGTCACGTCGCCCGCGGCATTGAGCTCACCTTCGAATCGGTGCTTGCCGCCCACGTATGACACGCGCGCCGAGCCGTCCTTGCGCACTTCGATGACGGGATCATTCTCGAGCGCCGCGCTGACGAAACCCTGCGGTGATCCCCATAGCTCGGCAGCGCGCTCTACCCGGTTCACGGGCATGGCCACGGGGCCGGGCACCATGTTCCAGGTCACACCATCGCGTGCATATTGATCCATGGTCTGCTCGGAATAGGGACGCGCACGCCCCGCCTCCTGCACCTGAACGCGGTGGTACTTCGTATGAACGGCGTTCCTCGCGAAATCGAGTGTCGCCACGTAGTGATCCACGGCGAACTCGGGCCACGGAAGCTCGGGCGCCGGTGCCTGGCCGAACTGGAAGTAGCGTCCCGAGGCTTCGTATTCCAGGCTGTCGAGAGGCACCGATCCCCTGAGCCCGAGATGCATCGCCGCGCGTTCGAGCACCCGCGCGTCTCCCTTGGCGTGCGTCGACGCGCCCGCGGCGACACACAGCACCGCTCCAGCCAGCCACCAGGTCGCACGCGCACTCATTGGTGTTTCATCGTGGGGCCGGGCGACACCTGGATGATGAGTTTGCCGCGCGTGTGTCCGTCGCGGCTCTTCTCCCAGGCCTTGGCCGCGTCGGCCATCGGGTACACCCCGTCCACGTACACCCTGAACTTGCCGGCGTCGGCGAGTTCGCCGATCTTCGCCAGGAACTCGGCGGCGGGTGCGCCCGTGTTGCGATCCGGCTTCGCACACTTGATCTTCGCCGCCTCGCAAGCCGCGGCGTCCGTCGAACCGACGATGGTGACCAGCGTGCCGCCCGGGCGCACGATGGCCACCGAGCGCGCCGTGGTCTCGGCGTTGGCCGTGTTCAGTACCAGGTCGACGTTCTTCGCCACGTCCTCGAATTTCTGCGCGTGGTAGTCGATGACCTGGTCGGCACCGATCGACCTGAGGAAATCCAGGTTGTTAGCCGAGGCGGTGCCGATGACGCGTGCGCCCGCGGCCTTCGCCACCTGCACGGCGGCCGAACCCACGCCGCCCGCCGCGCCGTGGATCAGCACGGTCTCGCCTTTCTGGATGCCGCCCGCCTCGTGCAATGCGCGCCAGGCGGTCTCCGCCGCGATGGGCACACCCGCGGCCTGTTCGAAGCTCAGCGATTGCGGCTTTCGCGCCAGGCCCGAAACGGGGATCACCGCGTACTCCGCGTAACTGCCGCTCTGGCGCGCGAAGCCGAGCACGGGCTCGCCAACCTTCCAGCCACTCACGCCTTCACCCAGCGTGTCGATGACGCCAGCGACGTCGGTCCCGGGCACCAGCCCCACGCGTCCGCCCGCGGCTTTCCAGTCCACCGGGTTCACGCCCGCGGCACGTACCTTGATGAGCACCTCGCCGGCACCGGGCTTGGGCACGGGCATCTCGCGGACCGAGAGCGTGCCGCCCTCGCCCACCTGCACGCCCTGCATCCTGTCGGGCGCGGCCCATGCGGTCGCACCGAGCACCAGGGCCAACGTGGCCAATCCAATCGATCGCATGTCCACTCCTCATGTCTGCGGCGCATGTTACACGGCGGGTCGCCTGCACTACTGACCGGCCGTGAGCACGGAAGTTGACTCGCGACCGTGAAAATTCCGCTACGTAACCGCAATCAAACCACGAGGCAATCGACGGTGTGACCACGCGCCTCGAATACTGGGCGCATGACAGGCAGGAGCCACGGAGCGGCGCAGGCCGCGATCCAGATGACCATAGCGGCACACCCGGCACCCTACTCGACCGACAGTTCACGAACCTCACGCGTCATCGCCATCGTCGGTGGCGGCTTCTCGGGCGTCAGCGTCGCGATCCACCTGCTTCGCCAGCCCACGAGCACGCCACTGCGCATCGTGATCTACGAGCCGCGCCACGAGCTCGGTGCCGGCGTGGCATATGCCACGCGCGACTATCCCTATCCACTCAACGTGGCGGCGGGCCAGATGTCGCTCGACGCCGCCAACCCGTCCGACTTCCTCGATTTCGCGCGTTCCCAGGGCGTGGACGCGGCGCCGGGCGACTATCTACCCCGGCAGCTGTACGGCGAATACCTGCGCGCGCGATTCGAGAAGGCCTGCGCCGCCACGCCGGCGCACCTGCGCGCGGTGCACTACCGCGCGCGTGCGTTGCAGCTGCGGCGCAGTGCCGACGAACGCTGGGAGTTGTGGCTCGACGATGGCAGCGCGCAACGCGCCGACGAGATCGTGCTGGCACTGGGCAATCCGCCGCCCGCCTCGCTGCCCCAGCTCAATCCCATCGCCTCCTCGGCGTTCTGCGTCGACGATCCCTGGAGCCTCGGCTCGTGTGCGCACGAGAACATCGCGAGCGTGCTGCTGGTCGGCAGCGGGCTCACCATGATCGACGCGGCGTTGCGGCTGGCCGCGATCCGGCCCCGCGTGCGGCACATCCACGTGTTGTCACGGCACGGGCTGCTGCCGCAGCAGCAGGCCACTGAACCGCTGCCGGCGCTCGAGCCTGCGCTCGATGAGCTCCTGGTTCCGGGACGGTCGGCGCGCCAGCTCTCGCAAGGCGTGCGGCGCGTCGCGCAGCTAATCCAGGATGCGCATGGCGACTGGCGGGAGCTCTTCGCGCTGCTGCGACCCCGCATTCCCGCGTTGTGGCAGCAGCTCGCGGAGGCCGAACGCGCGCGCTTCCTGCGACACCTGCGCGCGTACTGGGACGTGAATCGCCATCGCGTCCCGGCCGGCCCGCTGGCCGCGGTGCGCGCGCTCGAACGTCTCGGCGCGCTGCAGGTCCACGCGGGGCGGCTCGAATCGCTGCGACCGCTCGACGATGCCGTCGAAGTGCAATGGCGACCGCGCGGCGCCGCACGGGCGCGTGCCTGGCTCGTGGACCGCGTGGTCAACTGCACCGGCCCCGACTCCCAGGTGACGCGCAACCCGGATCCCCTGGTGCAGGCGTCGCTCGCCGCGGGTTGGCTCCGGCCGGAAGCGCTGGGCCTCGGCATCGACACGGATCCTGACGGTCGCGTCATCTCGCGCGACGGCGTCC
Organism: Steroidobacteraceae bacterium; assembly: GCA_035279135.1. GTDB lineage: Bacteria > Pseudomonadota > Gammaproteobacteria > Steroidobacterales > Steroidobacteraceae > CADEED01. The sequence continues at coordinate 6,475 of DATEII010000001.1, read as the reverse complement.
CGGTAGATAGTCTTTACTACATCGGGCCCTGGCTGCGTGCGCGTGACTGGGAAGCCACCGCCGTGCCCGAGCTGCGCGTGCACGCGGCGCGGCTGGCGGCGCGACTCGCCGACCGCACCAGCAACCGCGCCGCGACCGGCTGAGCGCGGCCCGGGGTCGCGGGCCCGGACCGCAACCTGCTAGGCTCCGCGCATGCTCAAGACACCCGGATCCCTGGTCGTGGCCGCCCTGGCCACGCTCGCGCTCGCAGGCTGCGGCAAGAACACGCCCAGTGAAGTCACGCTGCTCAACGTCTCCTATGACCCGACCCGCGAGCTCTACGAAGACATCAATTCCGCCTTCGCCGCCAGCTGGAAGCAGGCGCACGGGCAAGCGGTGCGCATCAACCAGTCGCACGGTGGCTCGGGCCGCCAGGCACGCGCCGTCATCGACGGACTGCCGGCCGACGTCGTGACCCTGGCGCTGGCGGGCGACATCGACGCCATCGCCGAGCAGGGCAAGCTGTTGCCGATCAACTGGCAGCAGCGGCTACCCGACAACAGCGCGCCTTACTACTCGACCATCGTCTTCCTGGTGCGCGAGGGCAATCCGAAAAAGGTCCACGACTGGGGCGACCTGATCCGCGGCGACGTGAAGGTGATCACGCCCAACCCCAAGACCTCGGGCGGCGCGCGCTGGAACTACCTCGCGGCCTGGGCCTGGGCGGAGCGCCAGCCGGGCGGCAATGAAGAAACCGCCAGGGAATTCGTGCGCAAGCTCTACCAGAACGTGCCAGTGCTCGATACCGGCGCCCGCGGCGCGCTCACCACGTTCGCCCAACGCGCCATCGGTGACGTCGCGATCTCCTGGGAGAACGAAGCGCACCTGGCGCTGCGCGAGATGAAAGCCAGCAAGTTCGAGATCGTCGTGCCGTCGATCAGCGTGCTCGCGGAGCCGTCGGTGGCGGTCGTCGACAAGGTGGTCCTGCGTCGCGGCACGCGCGAAGTCGCGCAGGCCTACCTCGAATTCCTGTACACGCCCGAGGGCCAGGAAATCGCCGCGAAGAATTTCTATCGCCCGCGCAACCAGGAGATCGCGGCGAAGTACGCCAACCAGTTCGCGCAGGTCGAGCTGGTCGGCATCGATCACTTCGGCGGCTGGAAGCTCGTGCAGAAGACCCACTTCGGCACGGGCGGTGTCTTCGACCAGATCACCGCCAACACGAAGGCTGGCGAATAAGCGAAATGGGGACATTCCCCGTTTTCTGACAAACGGGGACGGAGCGCACGCGCCTCCGCCACCGCAACCCTCGAGGACTCTCCCCCTCAATCGACGACGAGTTTGTAGCCGCTCGGCGCCGCCGTTTGGAGGACCTGCGGCACGCCCGGGTTCGCCTCGATCTTGTGGCGCAAGCGGTGCACCAGCTGCTTGAGCAGCTGCCGGTCGCCCGATCCGCGATGGCCCCAGACCTGGACCAACAACCGGTCGGAATTCACGGCGCGGCCCGCCTGCGCCAGCAGCATCTGCAGCAGGCGCAGCTCGAGCTTGGTGAGGCTGATGGGCTCGCCGCCGGCGATGCGCACGGTGTGGTTTTCGATGTCGAGGGTCACGCGGCCCGCGGACAGCGGCGCGTGGCTGCGCTCGGCGCTCGCGCGTCGCAACAGCGCCTTGACGCGCGCGAGCAGTGTCTTCGGGCTGAAGGGTTTGGTCAGGTAGTCGTCGGCCCCGAGATCGAGCGCCTTGACCAGGTCCTGCTCCTCGCCGCGCGCCGTCAGCATCATCACCGGTACGTCGCCGCGCGCGCGGATCGCCGTGCAGACCTCGAAGCCGGAAGTGCCCGGCATGTTGATGTCGAGGATCACGAGATCAGGGGCCTCGGCGTCGAACATCGACAGGGCACCGGGCCCGTCGCTGGCCTTGACCACGAGGTAACCTGCCTGCGACAACGAATAGGCCACCAGGCCGAGCAGGTCGAGATCGTCGTCGGCAACCAGGATCTTCATCCGATGTTTTCCTGCGGCTCGATGGGCAGCGTCATGGTGAATCGCGTGAACCCATCCGCCGTGCGGGCGGCGGTCAGCGTACCCCCATGGCGCTCGACGATCGACCGCGAGATCCACAAGCCCAGGCCCAGGCCGCCCGGTTCGGGTTCCTGTGCTCCGCCCCGTTTGAAACGTTCGAAAATGCCGGCCGCGTCGTCGTCGGGCAATCCCGGACCGGAGTCTTCGACCCAGGCGCTCAGGCTGCCGTCCTCGACGCGCGCCCCGATGCGGATCGGCGTGCCCTCGGGCGCGAACTTGCTGGCATTGGCAATGAGATTCACGAACACCTGCGTGAGCCGCATGGCGTCGCCCTGCAGCGAAAGACCCGGCTCGATCGCCACTTCGAGCGGTTGACGGCGCTGCCGCAGCAACGCGTCCACGAGGCCGCGCGCATCTTCGACGACATCGCCGATCTCGATGCTCTGGCGCCGCACGTCGAGCTGACCCGACTCGATGCGTACGCTCTCGAGCAGGTTGTCGATGAGCCGCGTGAGGCGCAACGTGCCGCGCTCGAGCGACAGCACCAGCTCCTCGAGCTTTTCCGGTGGACTGTCCTTGAGGCCTTCCCGCAGCAACTCGATGGAAGCGAGCTGCGCCGCGAGCGGCGTGCGGAACTCGTGGCCGATGTTCGCGAGCACGGTGTCGCGCGCGCGGCGCACGCCTTCGAGCTCGGTCTCGTCGCGGATCACCTGCACCTGCAGGCCGTCGACCACGCGGGAGCTCGTGATCACGGTCTGCCGATTGCCCGCGCGCGTCTGCAGCTGTTCCACCGACTGCGCACTGCCCGCCTGGCGCGCCCGCAGGATCGGGCAGGCCGTCGTGCCGCAGGGACGCGTGTTCGGCGATCCCGGCGGACCGCAGGGCCTGAGCACGTCACCGCAGAATCGTCCGATCGCGTCCTTGGCTTCGACGCCCAGCAACCGCGCGGCCTGCGGGTTGAGATAACGGATGTTGCGTTCCTGGTCGACGGCGTACACGCCCTCGACCACGGCCTCGAGTACCACCTGTGCCTCGGCTTCGCGCTGGCGCAGCTCGGCATTCACGTCGACCAGGTTGCGACGCATGTCGTCCATGGTGCGCGCGAGCTGGCCGATCTCGGCGGGACCCGCGGTGGGGATCGAGGTCGCGAAATCGCCCTGACCGAGACGCAGCGCCGCGTTGGTGAGCGCCTCGGTGGGCTTGGTGACGCGCCAGCCCAGCAACACGCCCGCGATCACGGCGAGCACCGCGAACACCACCGCGGTCACGATCAGCCGCCAGACCACCGAGCTCACCGCGCGGTCGGTTTCCGCGGACGAGGCCCGCGTCTCGATGAGCGCGATGCCCTCGCCGCTCGAGGAGAAGATCGGGAAGCTCGAGGCAAACAGGCCCAGTCCCGGGATGCGCTGCACGGCGAAGCGCCCGTCGGCCAGCGCCTGGGAGTGCAGCGAGGTGAATTCATTGACCGGCGTCGCGTTGAACGCGCGGTAGTTGATGATGCGCACGGGCAGGCCCGTGTGTTCAGACAACACACGCGCGAGGTCGTCGTCGAGCAGGTGCACGACCACGATGTTGAACGAGGCGTACTGGGCCGGTAGCTTGGCCGTGGCGCCGATCACCGAGAACTGCGTGCCGGTCGGCACCGCCATGAACCGCTCGCCCTGCTCGGTCGCCACCGTGAACAGCTGTGGCCAGGGCAGCTCGGCGCCGCTGGCGGCGACCAGCTGCGCACCGTCGAATACCGCGCAGCCATCGAGCTCGCTGGTTTCGCAGAAGCGGCGCAAGAATTGGGTCAGGCCATCCCGGCCGGGCTCGGAGATCAGGCGGCGCAGCGGCGGACGTTCGGCCAGCACGCGCGCATAGGTCAGCGTGTCCTCGGCCATGCGCGTGATCTCGGCGCGCGAGTTCGCACCGGCCAGCTGCACGCGGATCTTCTGCTGGCCATCGGCCAGGTCACGCAGCATGTCGATCGCGAAGTAGGAAATGCCGGCCGCGACCAGCAGCACGATGACCACGTTACTGGCCGCCAGCCACCAACCGAGGCTGTTGCGTTTCATCGGCGGCGGTACCCGGACCGCTCCACCAGGGTTTTGATGATCAGCGTGACGACGGCCAGCATGGAGAGCATCGAAGCGACCGCGAATGCGCCGACGAAATTGTATTCGTTGTAGAGGATTTCAATGTGCAGCGGCATCGTGGTCGTCAATCCACGGATGTTGCCGGAGACCACGGACACGGCGCCGAACTCGCCCATTGCGCGCGCATTGCAGAGGATGACGCCGTACACCAGGCCCCAGCGAATGCGCGGCAGCGTAACATGGAAAAAAGTGAACCAGCCGCCGGCGCCGAGCGTGATCGCGGCTTCTTCCTCGTCGTTGCCGAGCTGCTGCATGAGCGGGATCAGCTCGCGCGCCACATAGGGAAACGTCACGAACATGGTGGCGAGGATGATGCCGGGCAGCGCATACACGATGCTGATGTCGCGCTCCTGCAGCCAGGCGCCGAACCAGCCGTTCGCGCCGAACAACAAAACGTAGATGAGTCCCGAGACCACGGGCGACACGGCCAGCGGCAGGTCGATCAGCGTGATCAGCATGCTCTTGCCGCGGAACTCGAACTTCGCGATACACCAGGCGGCGGTGATGCCGAAGATGGTGTTCAGCGGCACGACGACGGCCGCCGTGGTCAGCGTCAGGCGGATCGCGGCACGTGTGTCCGGATCGGCGAAGCTCTGGAAGTATGCCGCCCACCCACTGTGGAGCGCGGTGGCGAACACCGCGGCCAGCGGCGCCGCGAGCAAGGCGCCAAGGAACGCCATCGACACACCGATCACGATCCAGCGCACCAGCGTCGCACGCTTGCTGGTGTGACCGGGTCGGGTCGCGAGCTCGGCCGCGATCGCTTCGCTGGTTGCCGGGCCGGCCATGTTATCGACGCTCCTGCGGCGCGATCATCGCGACACCATGAGGCGCTTGCGGCCCCAGACCTGCAGCAGGTTGATGGCCAGCAGCATCACGAACGAGATGGACAACATCACCACGCCGAGCGCGGCGGCGCCGGCATAGTCGAATTCCTCGAGCCGGATGACGATCAGCAGCGGCGTGATCTCGGTCTTCATCGGCATGTTGCCGGCGATGAAGATCACCGAGCCGTATTCGCCCACCGCGCGCGCGAACGCCAGCGTGAAGCCCGTGAGCAGTGCGGGCAGCACGGTCGGGATGATGATGCGGCGGAAAACATAGAAGCGGCCCGCGCCCAGCGTCTCCGCCGCGTCCTCGAGGTCGCGCTGCACTTCGAGGATGGCCGGCTGCACGGTACGGACCACGAAGGGCATGCCGATCAACGTGAGCGCGACGGTGATGCCGATCCAGGTGTAGGCCACTTTGATGCCCATGGGTTCGAGGTACTGGCCGATCCAGCCGTTGCCGGCGAACACAGTGGTCAGCGCAATGCCGGACACCGCGGTTGGCAGCGCGAACGGCAGGTCGATGATGGCGTCGACGAACTTGCGGCCCGGAAAGTCATATCGCACCAGCGACCACGCGATCGCGAAGCCGAACACCATGTTCATGGTCGCCGCGACCATCGAAGCGCCGAACGACAACCGGTAGGACGCCAGCGCGCGCGGCGAGGTGATGACCTCGATGAAACGCGCGAAATCCATGCCCCCCGTCTTGAGCACCAGCGCCGACAGGGGGAGCAGCACGATGGCGCACAGAAAGAAGGTGGTGAATCCCAACGTGATCCCGAACCCGGGCAGGACGTTGGGCTCCTTCTGCCCCACCACCTTCATGCTGCGATCTCGGGAGTGCTGCGGACGCCGAGCTCGGGGGGACGGTACACGATGAGCACCGGCCAGCCAGGCTGCGCGGCCAGCAGGCTTCGGTAGGCGGTGCCCGCTTCGCTGATATCGGTGATGCCGAGCACCAGCATCTGGGCGGCGCCGGCGGAAAGATTGCGCGTGAGCTCGCTGACGGCGTCGCCGATCGCCAGCTCGGTGCGCATCTCGAGACCGTGGCTTTGTTGGGCTTCCGAGCGCGCATCGAGCAGCTTGCGCATCGGCGCGGCGCGGCCGGTGCCCTGCGCACCCTCGGGCACGATGCCGAGGTACACGGCTTCGGCGGTCACGTGGCGCAACAGGCTGGCCGACACGGCCAACGTGGCACGGCGCACCGCCTCGTCGGTCCAGTGGATGTAGACGCGCGTCGGGCTCGGAGCATTCCGCGGCAACACCAGGACTTCGGCGGCGCCGTGTTTGAGCAGCCATTCGACCGTCGGAGCGGCTTGGTCGCCGGCCGTGATCGCAGCCACGCCGGCAAACGGCACCGGGGTGCCCTGGAGCCCGTCGATGGCGCGCACGCTGACGCGCGTCTTCATGCGCGTCGACAATCCCTCGAGCAGCGGCTCGCGGGCCAGCGCCTCGGCTTCCGCCTCGGAGGGCGCACAGGCGAGAAAGCTCGAGATGGGTGTCGGCA